>NZ_KQ033901.1:352782-705564 GCF_000969705.1 Nitriliruptor alkaliphilus DSM 45188 | reverse complement strand
AGGACATCCGCCACCGTGACCCGAGCGACCTGCCCAAGGCTCGCTACCTGTTCATCCTCAACCGCAACGAGACGATCATCCCGGCGGTCGCCAAGCTCAAGCCCGAGCAGGCCGCCTACTACTTCATGCTCGGTGAGACCAAGGGCACCTCGGCCGGTGGTGCCGCCGAGGCGGGCAAGAGCCTGCGCGTGCCGGGCACCAACCCGTTCTGGTTCGAGAACGACGCCTCGCAGGCCAACCGCCTGCTCGAGCTGCTCGAGACCAGCGAGCTCGAGGTCTACCTGCTGTCCACCGGTCGGGTCGGTGGTGGGGAGGACCAGGAGGGCTCCAAGAAGGTCAAGATCCCCCACTCGGCTGCGGTCCAGGCCGGCATCGTGGACGGCACCATCGAGTGGGTGGAGGACCCCGACTTCGGCTACCAGGTCGCCGCGTCCATCCCCGACTTCGACGACGAGGAGCTGCTCCAGCCGCGCAAGCTCTACGAACGTCAGGGGCGCACCGACGAGTACGAGGCGCTCGTCGCGCGCCTCGAGTCCGAGCGCGAGGAGTACCTCGACCGCTACGACAAGCTCGACCCCCGAGTCAAGCGCGCACAGTGACACCCGGTGTCGACGAGCGCGCAGCGGAGGGCCGCCCCACGGGGCGGCCCTTCGCCGTTCGCGCGCGGCTGTCGCGACCCGCGCGCACCCGTGCTGGACGCCTTCCGCGTGTCGGACCGGACGCGTAGGCTCCACCGAGGCGACGGGGCGTCGCCAGGGGGCCGGTGGGGCAACCGGGCCCGTTTGGGGGGACGAGGTGGACGAGAGCGGGCGGAGCGCCGACGCGCTGCGACGCAGGATCTACCTGATCGCGCTCGGGGTCAGCACCCCGTTCATGCCCGCGATCGGGTGGGTCCGTGCGGGTGACGAGCCGTTCGCGCTCCCGGTGTACGGCACGCTGACGGTCGGGATGCTCGTCACGCTGATCGGGCTGGCGACGCGTCGACTGGCCGTCTCCCGGGCCGAGGGCCTGCTGGTGATCGGCGTGGCGAGTGTGGTGCTGCTGCGCCTGGTGGGTGTGGCGTACGTGGCCGATCTCGCCCCTGGCGAGCTCAAGGCGTTGGTGGTGGAGACCACCGGGCCCACGCTGATCGCGTGCGTCCTCATCATCTACCTCGCGGCGGAGCTCCGTGCCGCCCGTGGCTGGGCGCTCGCGCTGTGGGCGCTCTTCACGCTCCTGCTCCTGCCGCACATCGTCACCGGGTGGTCGGACCCGTCCGGGCTCGGCATCGCGCTGGCCCGCCAGTCGATGACCCTCGGAGCCGTGGTGGGGCTGGCCTACGGGCTCGCGTCGCTGAAGACGCAGCTGACCGAGGAGCGGGTGCGGGCGCGTGCGCTCGACGAGCTCGCCAGCACCGATCCCCTGACCGGGGTGAGCAACCGACGTGGTGCCGAGCAGGCGCTGCGCCAGGCACTCGCCCGCGCGGACCGCTACGGCGGTGCCCTGTCGGTCGCTCTCCTCGACCTCGACCGGTTCAAGGCGCGCAACGACCACCACGGTCATGCTGCCGGTGACGCCGCGCTGGTCGCCGTGGTGTCCGCCCTCCGGGCCGACCTGCGGACCACCGACCTGATCGGCCGCTGGGGTGGCGACGAGCTGCTCGTCGTGACCCCCGACACCTCGCCTGCGGATGCGCGGCGCAGCGCTGAGCGGTGGCGGCGGACGATCGCTGAGCTGGGCCTGGCGGCCGGGCCCGCTCGGGTCACGACGTCCGTCGGCCTGGCGACGCACCAGCCCGGCGACTCGCTCGACACCCTCCTCGCCCGGGCCGACCGGGCCCTCTACGCAGCCAAGGCCCTCGGGGGCGACACGGTGGTGACCGACGAGGGGCAGGTGACACCGGCGATCGTGCCCGCCCGCGACGGCACCCAACCCGCCTGACCCTCGGCTCGGCGGCGCTGCGGCTCGGCGGCGCTGCGGCTCGGCCGCCGCTCGAGGTGCTCAGGCTGCCGCGACGAACGCGACCGTGACCACCGGCGTCCGGAGCGCAGGCGGGCAGGCGGCGTACGGCCGGAACGGGTGAGCGCTCCGCGGCACACGGTGTCGCGCTGGATGCAACAAGTGTTTCCTCCAAGGAAGCCGAGGTCTACCATTCTGGTACCGCGGGAGGGGAGCCCATGGCAGGCACGCTCGGAACGGTCCGGTTCGCGGCCAGCGTCGTGGCCTTCGCGTTGGCGGCCACCGCCTGCGGGGACGGCGGGGCCGACGGTGGTGGGGATGCAGCCAACGGAGGCGAGCTCAGCGCGCTGGTGTGGTGCGACCACACCGACCCAGAGCTGCTGCGCCCGTTCGAGGAGGAGCACGGCGTCCGCGTCAACGTGCGCGACTACGAAGGCACCGGCGTCGCGCTCGGCATCCTCGAGCAGTCCCAGCCCGGCGACTGGGACGTCTTCGTCATCGACTCGGTCGACGTCCCGCGCGTGGCCGAAGCTGGTCTCCTCGCCGAACTCGACCGTGACGACTTCCCCTGGGAAGACTTCTTCGAGGCCGTCCGGATGCCGGACATCCACGAGCTCGACGGGACGCTGTACGCCGTGCCGGAGAAGTTCGGTTACAACACGATCGCGTTCGACGGTGACGCCGTGGACGAGTCGGTCGTGGAGGACCTGTCGGCGCTGTGGGACCCGGAGCTCGAGGGTCGCATCGCGATCTACGACTACTACATCCCGGTGATGGAACTGGTCGCGCTCGAACTCGGGATCGAGCCCGACCAGATCACGATGGACGATCTGCCCGCCATCGAGGAACGGCTCCTCGAGCTACGGGAGCAGTCCGCGCTGACCGGCGACGTCGTCCAGGTGCAGACCGCGCTCGCCACTGGCGAGGTCGACGTGATCGTCGGCGGCGGCGAGTACGTCACCAGCGTCCTCAACGAGGAGAACCCCGAGCTCGACTGGATCCTGCCGGAGCAGGGCGGCATCCGCTGGCAGCAGGCCATCGGCGTGCTGGCCGACTCGGAGCAGCAGGACCTGGCGACCGAGTTCGTCCGGTACATCGTCAGCGAAGAGGGCCAGGCGCGGCTCGCGACCTCCTCCTGCTACTGGGGCATGCCGGCCAACAGCCAGGCGGCGCTCAGCGACGAGGAGAAGGACATCCTGCGCTGGGACCAGCAGGACGACTACATCGCCAACTCCTACCCGTACTACATCCCCGACGAGGAGCTCGACGCGGCCATGCTCGACGTGTGGACCCGCTTCCTCCAGAGCTGACGGTGCGCTCTCGATCGCAGCAGGGCTGGGCCTTCTCCGGCCCGGCCCTGCTGTTCACTGCCATCTTCTTCGTCGGGCCCATGGCGCTCGTGCTCGCCACCAGCCTGTGGACGCGCATCGGCGGCGCCATCGACCGCACCCCGACGCTGGCCAACTACGAGCGCATCCTCACCGACCCGGTCTTCCGCGGCGCGTTGCAGAACTCGCTCGAGGTCGTGTTGCTGACCATCGTGGTGAGCTTGCTGCTGGCCTACCCCTTCGCCTACCTCGTGGCCTACCGGGTCCCCGCGCGGTGGCAGGGGCCGTTGCTCCTGCTCGCCGTCCTGCCCTTCTGGACCTCCTACGTGGTGCGCAGCTACAGCTGGCTGCTCGTGCTCGCGCGCAACGGTGTGGTCAACCGCACCCTGTTGGAGACGGGACTGATCGCTTCCCCGATCACCCTGGCCAACACCCGCACGGCGACCGTCGTCGCGTTCGTGCACTTCTTCACCATGGTCCTGGCGTTGACGATCTACGCCAGCCTGCGCCAGATCCCCGACTCGCTGCGCAAGGCCGCCCGTGACCTCGGCGCCTCGAACGTGCGCACGTTCATGAGCATCACCTTGCCGCTGAGCCTGCCCGGTGTGGTGGTGGGCGCCTTCCTGACCTTCGTGCTCGCGATCGGGGACTTCATCACCCCGCAGATCGTGGGCGGGGGCAACGAGCTGCTCCTGCCCCAGGCCATCATGCTGCAGGTCGACCGCCGCGGGGACTTCCCGCTCGCCGCAGCCATGAGCGTCGTCCTGCTCGCGATCGTCGCGCTGGTCTACCTCGCCTCCGCCCGCAAGCTCACCCTGGCGAGCCGATCGTGAGCCGCTGGGCCACGGCGCTGCGGGTCGGCTACCTCGGTGCCATCTACCTGTTCATCTTCCTGCCCGTCGCCTCGCTGGTCCTGTTCAGCTTCCAGAGCACCACCTTGCCGGTCCCGCCGTTCACCGGACCGTCACTGCGTTGGTACGAGGCGCTCTTCGCCGACGGCCGGATGACCGACGCCCTGAAGCACTCCGTACAGGTCGGGCTGATCTCCGCGACGATCAGCACCGTCCTGGCCCTGCTGGCCGCCTACGGCCTCGGCCGCTACCGCCCCGCCGGGGCGACCGGTCTGCGTGCGCTGCTGATGGCGCCCCTCGGCGTCTCGTACCTGGTCATCGGGCTCGGCCTGTCGCTGAGCGCGAACCAGCTCGCGATCGGCCGCTCGCTGACGCTGGTCACCATCGGCCACGTCGTCATCAACCTGCCGCTGGCGTTCGCGATCATCCTCAGCCAGATGCGCGACGAGCACGCACGGTTCGAGCTCGCCGCCCGCGACCTCGGCGCCAACGAGTTCACCGTGATCACCCGCATCGTCGTCCCGGTGCTGCTGCCGGGGATCATGGCCGCCTTCCTGCTCGCGTTCACCCTCTCCTGGGACGAGTTCATCATCGCGCTGCTGCTCGCCCGGTTCGACGTGACCTTGCCGGTGGAGATCTGGTCGGCGCTGCGCACCGGCCTGAACTCGAAGACGAACGCCGCGGGCACCCTCGTGTTCGCCTTCTCGGTCGTCCTGCTCGTGCTCACCTACCTGGTGGCACGCCGTCGTCTCGGAGCCCGCCGATGACCAAGGGAGCGAGCCTCACCGTCGAGCGCCTCGCCATGCACTACGAGGACACCGTCGCGCTCGACGAGGTCGACCTGACGATCGCGCCCGGCAGCTACGTCGTCATCCTCGGCCCGTCGGGCAGCGGCAAGACGACGCTGCTGTCGATCCTCGGCGGCTTCACCCGCCCGACCGGCGGACGCGTCCTGGTCGACGGCCGGGACGTCACCTCCCTCTCGCCGGCGAAGCGACCCACCACCACCGTCTTCCAGGACTACGCGCTCTTCCCTCACATGACGGTCGGCGAGAACGTCGGGTTCGGCCCCGCGCAGCGGGGTATCAAGGGCGCGGCGCGACGCAAGCAGGTCGAACGCATGCTCGAGCTCGTCGGGCTCGAGCACACGATCGACCGGCGGATCACGGAGCTCTCGGGCGGACAGCGGCAACGCATCGCGCTGGCCCGGGCGCTCGTGATCGAACCGCGCGTGCTGCTGCTCGACGAGCCCCTCGGAGCGCTCGACCTGAAGCTGCGTCGGCAGATGCAGGACGAGCTCACCTCGATCCAACGCACGCTGGGAACGACCTTCGTGCACGTCACCCACGACCAGGAGGAGGCGATGGCGCTGGCCGACATCATCGTGATCCTGCGCGACGGCCGCATCGAGGACCAGGGCCCCCCGGATCGCCTCTACCTGCGTCCCGCCAGCCGGTTCTCCGCCACCTTCATGGGCGACAGCAACCTCGTGGAGGGGACCGTGATCGCACGGACGGACGACGGCGTCGAGGTGCAGACACGGCTCGGCCGGCTGCCCGTCGCCGGCGACGCCCCGGTCGGCAGCGACGTCTCCCTCTCGATCCGTCCCGAGCACCTCTCGGTCGACGGCTCGCGGAAGGTGTCGGTGGGTGATGCTCTCGTCGACGAGCAGCACTTCCTCGGGGTCCACCAACGGTGCCGGCTCGTCGTCGGGGAGCAGCAGCTGCTCGTCCACGTGCCTGCGCGGTCCCGGTTGCGGGAGGGAGCGGTCGTCCCGGTCTCCCTCGATGCCGAGGACCTCGTGCTGCTGGCCTGTCCACCGACCGATCACCTCCCCTCCTCGGAGTCCCCATGACCCCCCCGTCTCCGGATCGTCCCACCGGCGGCCCACCACCCTCCGTGGGCCCGGTGGACGCGACCGTGGTGCCCCGGTTCGCCGGACCGGGCACCTTCGCCCGGCTGCCGCGACGCGACGAGGTGACGCGGATGGACGTGGCCGTGGTCGGCGTTCCCTTCGACTCCGGGGTCAGCTACCGGCCCGGTGCACGGTTCGGCCCCTCGCACGTGCGTGAGAGCTCCCGGCTGTTGCGCCCGTACAACCCGGCCGTCGACGTCTCACCCTTCGTGGCCCAGCAGGTGGTCGACGCCGGCGACATCGCCTGCAACCCGTTCGACATCCCCGACGCGATCGAGGCGATCGAACGCGGGGCGCGTGAGCTGGTCGACGCCGGTGCCCGCCTGGTGACGCTCGGAGGGGACCACACGATCGCACTGCCCCTGCTGCGCGTCATGGCGCGCGAGCACGGGCCGATCTCGGTCGTGCACTTCGACGCCCACCTCGACACGTGGGACACCTACTTCGGGGTCGCGACCACGCACGGCACCCCGTTCCGACGTGCCTCGGAGGAGGGTCTGATCGATCCCGAGGGCAGCATCCACGTCGGCATCCGGGGGCCGCTGTACTCCCCACAGGACATGACCGACGACGCCGCGCTCGGGTTCACCGCCATCACCTGTCCCGACGTGGAGCGCGACGGTTCCGCGACCGCCATCGAGCGCATCCGCGCCCGGGTCGAGGACCGGCCTGTCTACGTCTCGGTTGACATCGACGTGCTCGATCCGGCGCACGCCCCAGGGACGGGGACCCCGGAGGCCGGGGGGCTCACCAGCCGGGAGCTCCTGACCATGCTGCGGGCCTTCGGGGACCTCGACCTCGTATCGGCCGACATCGTCGAGGTGTCACCCGCCTACGACCATGCCCAGCTCACCGGCATCGCGGCGGCACACGTCGCCTACGAGCTCATGAGCGCGATGGCTCCGGTCCCGTCGTGAGCCGTGCATCAATGGTCGCCCACGTCGAACTCCATGGCCACGGCACGCACCGGCGCCCCGTCGGCACCGGTGAGCCGGATCGGAAGCACGCTCACGAGCACGTCGGCCTGCCCGAGAGCGGCCAGGTTGGTGAGGTTCTCGACGATGACGCCTCCGGCGCCGAGAAGGACGTGGTGGGTGGCGAAGCCCGTCGGGTGCTCACCTTCCAGCACCGTTCGGTCGATGCTCAGCGCGTCGATGCCCACGGTGCGGACGCCGCGTGCGACCAGCCGCTCCGCCGCGTCCGCGGCCAGGTAGGGGTGATCGAAGTAGGTCTCACGGCCCCAGTGCTCGTCCCAGCCCGTGTGCAACAGCACCATCACGTTCGGCCGCAAGCGGTCGGCTACCGGCTGCAGGCTCTCCCAGGTGATGGCAGTCCGCGCCCCGAGACCGCGCAGGTCCGCGACGACCGCGGACGCGACGAAGTGGCCGAGATCCAGCTCGTCGATCCGGGCACCCTCGGCGAGGAAGTGGTAGGGCGCGTCGACGTGCGTGCCGCTCTGCGAGCCCATGTGCACGTGCAGCACGTTGAAGCCGTCGTCGGCGATGGTCGCTGCGTCGGAGAGGCGCACCTCCGGGTCCCCGGGGTAGACGGTCGTGCCGGCATCCACGGGGTGCGACAGATCGATCAGCCGCCGGACCTGCATCGGGCCCTCCGCTCGTCGGGGCACCATCCTGCTGCGTGCCATCCTCCCACGCGCCATCCTCCCACGCATCGCCGCTACCACCGCGGATCCGCCAACCGTCCGAGGAGATCGTCCGTGTCCACCATCGATGAGGTTCTCGCGGCCGCAGCCACCCTGGTCGAAGCGTTCGCTCGGGGCGATCTCGAGGCGTACTTCGCGTGCTTCGAACCGGGGGCGAGCTTCGTGTTCCACACTGCCGACCGGCCGCTGCTCTCGACGGAGGCCTACCGGGAGGAGTGGGCGCGGTGGGTGCGGGAGGACGGGTTGCAGATCCTGCGCGCACGTTCGAGCGGACAGCACGTGCAGGACCTCGGCGACGTGGCTGTGTTCCTGCACGACGTGGAGACCGTGACGTCCACCAGCGCCGGTGAGGAGACCCTCCTCGAGCGCGAGACCATCGTCTTCCGCCGACAGCAGGCTGGGTCGTGGAAGGCTGTGCACGAGCACCTCTCCCCGGCGGAAGCATGAGCGTGACCACAGGCGAGGTCGGGACGGACGGGTCGGTCGCCGAGGGTGATGTGCGACCGACCGGGAGACGGCTCCGCGCGGCTCGCAAGGCCCAGCGGCTGACCCTGGCGCAGGTCGCTGACGAGGTGGGACTGACCAAGGGTTTCCTGTCCAAGGTCGAGCGTGACCTCGCCACACCTTCCGTCGCCACGCTCCTGCGGCTGTGCGCCGCACTCGGCCTGTCGATCGGCGACCTGTTCACGGAGGCGCCCGATCGCGGGGACCTGATCCGGGCGGACGCCTACCCGAGCATCGGGTTCGGCGGGGCGGGGATGGCGGAGTCGCTGCTGACGCCGCTCCGCGAGCGTCGGCTCCAGGTCATCCACTCGGTGATCCGTCCGGGTGGCGGCAGCGGCGATGAGACCTACGAACTACCCGCCGATGTCGAGTTCGTCCTCGTCCTCGAGGGTGAGCTCCACCTGACCATCGGTACCCACACCCACCAGATGGCCACCGGGGACGCGATGACCTTCGGTCCGCAGGCACCGCACTCCTTCCGCAACCCGGCTGCCTCAGCGGTGACCCGGGTGCTCTGGGTTCTGACGCCGGCCCTGCCGATCGGGGGCTCGAGCGAGCGTCCCGAGATCGCGTGGCAACCCACGCCGCACGGCCAGCCTTGAACGGCTGTCGGGGCGGTCAGGTCGCCAGCTGCCACCCGGCGGCGACGAACGCGACGGTGACCACCAGGGCGCGGAGCGGCCCGGGATGCAGGCGCCGCCCGTAGCGGCCACCGAGGCCGCCGCCGATGGTGGCACCGACCGCGACGAGGCCCGCCACCGACCAGTCGACGTCAGCGATGGCGATGAACAGGGCGGCGGAGACGAGGTTGGCCACGCCCGCCAGGACGTTCTTGATGCCGTTGACGTCGTTCATGGCGCCGCCGACGAAGACACCGAGGATGGCGAGCAGGATGACGCCCTGCGCCGCACCGAAGTAGCCCCCGTACACCCCGGTCGCCGCCACCCCGGCCAGCAGCAGCGGGCTGACGTGCAGCAGAGCCGGCGTGGCGGTGGGAGGGCTCTCGGCCGCAGGGATGGCGGGCGCCGCGGCCGCGCGTCGGCGGACGACCCACGCCGCGACCCGCGGCTGGATCGCGGCGAGCACCCCCGAGAGCACCAGCAACGGCGGAACCACCAGCTCGAACGCACCGGGGGGGAGCGCGAGCAGCAGCGCCCCACCGAGGACGCCGCCGATGCCGGAGACCACCACCAACCGGCGCAGCAGCGGTGCACGGCCGCTCAGCGTGGCACGGTAGGCGTAGGCGCCGGCGACCGATCCGGGCACGAGCCCGACGGTGTTGGACACGTTCGCGACGACCGGGGGGAAGCCGAGCGCGAGCAGGGTCGGGAAGGTGATCAGCGTGCCGGCGCCGACGACCGCGTTCATCGCGCCCGCGCCGACGGCGGCGAGCAGGATCAGGGCCGCGTCGAGCAGCGCCACGGGGGGACTAGAACCCTTCGGTGGGGGTGGTGATGAAGGGGATCATGTCGCGGACCTTGCGGCCGACCTGTTCGATCTGGTGGTCCTTGCCCGCGGCACGGTTGGCTTCGAAGGTCTTGGCGCCGCCCTCCCATTCGTCGGCGAGCGCCGCGGCGAAGGTGCCGTCCTGGATGTCGGTGAGGATGTCGCGCATGGCCTGCTTGGCGCGGTCGTCGATCACGCGCGGGCCGGAGACGTAGTCGCCGTACTCGGCGGTCTCCGAGACCGAGTAGCGCATCCAGGACAGGCCGCCCTCGAAGATCATGTCCACGATGAGCTTGAGCTCGTGGAGGGTCTCGAAGTAGGCCGCTTCGGGCTGGTAGCCGGCCTCGACCAACGTCTCGAACCCGGCCTGGACCAGGTGGGACACCCCGCCGCACAGCACGGCCTGCTCACCGAACAGGTCGGTCTCGGTCTCCTCGGCGAAGGTGGTCTGCAGCACCCCGGCCCGGGTCAACCCCAGCGCTGCGGCGTAGGAGACCCCCAGCTGCAGGGCGGTGCCGGTGGCGTCCTGGTGCACCGCGACCAGCCCGGGCACCCCCTGACCCTGTTCGTAGGTGCGGCGGGCGATGTGGCCCGGCGACTTGGGTGCCACCAGGAACACATCGATCCCCGCCGGCGGGTCGATCCAGCCGTAGTGCACGTTGAACCCGTGGCCGAACACCAGCGCGTCGCCCTCGGTGAGCTGGTCGGCCAACCCGTCGTGCCACATCTGCTTCTGCACGGTGTCGGGGGCCAGGATCACCACCACGTCGGCCTCGGCCGCGGCAGCGTTGGTGTCCAACACCTTGAGGCCCGCTTCCTCGGCCTTGGCCCGCGAGGCCGAACCCGGCCGCAGCCCCACCCGCACGTCCACCCCCGAGTCACGCAGGTTGAGCGCGTGGGCGTGCCCCTGGGAGCCGTACCCGAGGACCGCGACCGTGCGGCCCTGGATCAGCGAGAGGTCAGCGTCCTGGTCGTAGAAGATGGTGGCAGCCACGGGCGACTCCTGGTCGGCGGGTGGTCGCAGGTGACCACGGTCGCGCCGGAGCCTACGGGCGCCACCCGGAGGCGTGACAACCCACCTCGTCGCGGGTCAGCTGCGGCCGTCGAGGCCGCGCATGGCGAACACCATCAGCGCGAGGTGGACGTCGAGGCGGATCCGCGCATCGGTGGTGAACGGCCCCACGATCGACTCGAGCTTGTCGACCCGGTAGCGCAGCGTGTTGTAGTGGAAGTGCAGCTGGCGGGCGGCCTCGGCGACGTTGCCGCCGGTGTCCAGCAGGGTCTGCAGCGTGCGGCGCAGGTCCTCGGCGTTGTCGGTGTCGGCGGCCAGCTCGCCGAGGACCTCGGTCGCGAAGCTGCGCAGCTCGGCGTGGTCCTCCACCAGGGACAGCACCCGGTACGCGCCGAGGTCGTCGAAGTGCGCCAGCGCCCCGGGGCCGTGGATCCCGCGGCCGATGACCAGGGCGCGGGTGGCCTGCTCGTAGGCCCGGCTGATGTCGGTGATCGTCTCGACCGGTCGCGACAGCCCGGCCGACAGGGTGCCCTCGACCGTCCGGATCGCGTCGTCGATCAGCCGCCGGGAGAACCGTCGCGCCTCGTCACGGCCATCGGGTCCGTCGAACGCTGCGGTCACGATGACCGCCTCGTGGCTGAACCGGGCGATGGCCGCGGTCGGGTCCCGGTCGAGGATGGCGCGGCGCATCGCCCCGACCAGCGGGGTGCGACGGGTGATCTCGTCGGGGATGACCGGTTCCGGCGGGGTGTCCAGCCGCACCACCAGCACGATCAGGCGGCGGTCGAGGTCCCACCCGAACCCGGCGGCCCGGCGTCGCGCGTCGTCCGGATCGTCCACTTCGCGCAGCAGGTCGTGCATGAGGTCCGAGCGGTACTTGTCCTCGACGGCCCGCACCTCGAGGCGCTGGGTCAACGCCAGTGCGGCGACCGTCGCCGCGTTCTCCAGGGCCACGAGGTCGTCGGTGGGTGCCTCGCCACGTGACAGGGCGACGACGTGGCCGTGCTCCCGTGGCCCCGCGGAGATGCGGACCGCGGTGCACGCCACCCGCTCGCCGTCCACACAGACGGTCGCGCCGCCTGGATCGAGCACCACCCGGGCCGGGTCCTCGATGCCGAGCTGGTCCAGCCCGGCGTGTGCCAGCGGGCGCCCGTCGAGGTCGACGATCACCGCCGGTGCGGTGATCAGCTCCGCGAGGTCGCGGGCGATCTCGGGGAGCCCGTGGCCGTTGAGGACCAGCTGCAGGAACGCCCGGTGCACGCGTTCGGACCGGGCGAGCAGCTGCGCCTGGCGGTGGAGGATCGCGGTCAGGACCTCGTTGAGGATCTCGTCGAACCCGACGTCGTCGGGGAGCTGCACGAGCGGGAACCCGCGTGCCTCGGCGGCTTCGATCATGTCGGCCGGTGCCTCGTCGAGGTAGCGGCCGAGCTTGATGCCGAGCCCGGCGAGCCCGGCGTCGTCGAGGTCCGCGATCAGACCGGGCAGCGTCTCGGGCCGACCTCGCAGCGGGTAGGCGGTGGTCAACAGGAACTCGTGCGGCTTGACCCACCGCGTGATGTCGGGGACCTCCATGACGTTGAGTCGTTCGACCGGACGCTCCAGCCCGGCTGCGCCTGCGAGGACGCGTGAGCCGGTCAGCGTCGGCGTGGTCAGCACCTCGCGGAGCGCGAGCGCGCCGCCGAGCGGGGCGCCGGGGACGTCGGACGCAGGATCGATCACGGCGGCACCATCTCCGGGCGTTCGAGGGCCCGACCGAGCCCGTGGGTTCGGCAGGTGACGCTATCGACCTGGGCCATCCGTCGTCGGAAGTTCACATGGAGTGGGCGCTGGACGAGGACTACCGTCGCCCACCCCGCCGCAGCCAGGAGAGTGCACCGATGCCGTTCGAGGTCCGCAAGATCGAGTTCAAGAGCGTCAACGACGCCTCCGGACTCGCCGCCCTCATCGACGACGGGGTGTTCGCGGCCGACGACGTGGTCGCCGTCATCGGCAAGACCGAGGGCAACGGGGGCGTCAACGACTACACCCGCATCCTGGCCGACCAGGCCTACCGCGGCGTGCTGGTGGACAAGGGCACCCGCAGCGAGGCGGACGTCAAGCAGATCCCGATGGCGTGGTCGGGGGGCTGCGACGGCGTCATCACCCCGCACGCGGTCGTCTTCGCCCGCGTCCCCGACGAGCAGGGTGTCGACGTCTCCTCGGGCTCGGGGAGCGATGAGATGTCGAAGCGGTTGTCGGTCGGGTTCGCGATGTCCGACGTGCTCCTGCCCGAGGACATCGGCCGTCCCGCGATGGTCGAGAAGGTCGGCGAGGGCGTGAAGCGCGCCATGGCCGAGGCCGGCATCACCGACGTCGCCGACGTGCACTACGTGCAGACCAAGACCCCGCTGCTGGTCCAGGAGACCATCGCCGACGCGCACAGCCGCGGCGAGACGGTCTTCACCGAGGACACCCTGTACTCCATGGACGTCTCCAACGGCACCACGGGCCTCGGCGTGGCCTACGGCCTCGGCGAGATCAGCGAGGTGCCTGCGGCCGACGCGATCTGCAAGGACACCTCGCTGTACTCGGCCGTCGCCTCGTGCTCCTCGGGTGTCGAACTCGACCGCGCCCAGATCGTGGTCGTCGGCAACGCTGCCGGTGCGCGCTCGAAGTACCGCGTCGGGCACAGCGTGATGAAGGACGCGCTCGACCAGGACGGCATCTGGAACGCGATCCGCTCTGCCGGCCTCGATCTGCCCGACCGGCCGCACCACACCGACCTCGGTGACAAGCTCGTGGGCGTGTTCCTCAAGTGCGAGGCCGACGCGAGCGGTCAGCTGCGCGGTCGTCGCCAGCTGATGCTCGACGACTCCGACGTCCACCACCACCGTCAGATCAAGGGTGCGGTCGGTGGCGTGACCGCAGCGACCGTCGGCGACTCGGCCGTGTTCGTCTCGGTCGGTGCCCTGCACCAGGGCCCCCAGGGTGGCGGTCCCGTCGCCGCGATCGTCCGCGTCGACGACTGAGTCGTCGGCGCCGGCCACCGACCGGCCACGGACCGGTGATCGTTCAGGCGACGCCGGCGCCGCGGACGCGCCACGCGGTGATCGCCAGCTCCAGCGCGGTCGCATCCGACTGGCGATCCGCATCGAGGTCCAGCAGGTCGGTGATGCGTCGCAGGCGCGCCTGGACGGTCTGTCGGCGCACCCCGAGCTGCTCGGCTGCGGTGACCTTGGACCTGCCAGCTTCCACGTAGGCCACCAGGGTCGGCAGCAGGGCGGGGCGGTGGCGGGCGTCGTGGGTGAGCAACGGCCCGAGGACGGTGCGGACCAGGAGGTCCAGCGCGGGGTCGCCGGCCGCCCGGAGCGTGCGGAGCACCGCGAGGTCGACCGGGAGGAGGACCTGCTGGTCGCCACCGAGCCGATCGGCTGCCGAGACACCCTCGAGCGCGGCCCGCAGGCCTGCCGTCAGCTCGACCGGATGGTCGACGGGGTCGTCGGCCACGACACGGCGTACGCCGCCGCCGGTCCTGGCCAGCAGCCGTGCGACGCTGTCCGCGAACTCCTCGAGCGAGGGGCGCGTGCGCGGCGGGGACGGGGCGACCACGGCCACCACCTCGCCGACCTCGCCGGCGATACCTCCCGGGGCCCACCGCTCGAGGACGCTGGCGACCGCGAGGCGCAACCCGGCTGCGCTCGTGCCCGGATCGGCGGAGACCGCGAACGGCAGCAACGCCCGTCCGGTCGGCAGCCCCACCCCCGCAGCGCGCGAGGCGAGTTCGGCAGCATCGGCGTAGCTGCCGCGGGCGAGGTCGAGCACCAGGGCGCGACGTGCGTCGCCGGCCTGGCGGACGCCGTCGACCGTGCGCAGCAGGGCGAGCTCCACGGCCACCACGGCGCGTTCGAGCGCCGCCGCGACCTCCGGGCGGCTGGCGTCGTCACAGGCGGCCCACAGCTCACCCCACGGTCGGCCGAACAGCGCGACCGGCTCGTGGATGCCGGCGGCGTCCACACTCGTGCCGGCGGGTGCCTGCGCGACCACGTGCCCGTCCCGGGCGATCAGCTCCACCGCGGTGTCGGTGAGCTCGGCGAGGTGGGCGACCAGGGCCGGCAGGCTCTGGCCCTCGAGCAGCGCGGAGGTCAGCGTCGCGGTGATGCGTTGCTGGTGGCGCAGCCCGGTGACCTCGTGGTCGAGCACGGCCTCGTTGGCCGCCCGGCAGGTCTGCACGAACGGCACCACCGCATCGAAGGTCAGGAGCGTCAGGTCGTGGGCGCGGCAGGCGGCCACCAGCTCGCCGGGCGGCTCGGGGAAGGTGCGTCCGAGCTCGAGCGCGAGCGCGGCCACGCCCCGGTCGGCGAGGCCGGCGACGTAGCGACGTAGCCCCTCCGCGTCGGCCCCGACCAGGCCGAGGCCCGTGGTCAGCAGGACCTCGCCGCCCTGGAGGAGGGGGGCGATCTCGTAGATCTCCGAGGAGTGGACCCAGGTGACCTCACGGTCGGTCGCCGGGACCACCCACCGGGGCCGCGCCCGTCGCACCGGTTCGAGCTCGAGCAGATCGCTGACCCGCAACTGCCGCCTCCTGCGCTGGATATCGCACGTCCAGTGCGGTTCTAGCAGTCAGAATCGTCCATCACGTCCCTTGTCCGGACGGCCACCGTCCGCGATGGTCGGTGCGAGGCGGCACCGGACCGGGAGGACCGACGTTGGTGACGGGCGACGATGCGCGGTTCGAGGGCTGGCTGGAGGTCGCCCTCGAGGAGGCGATCGCCGGCCGGGACGAGGGCGGCATCCCCATCGGTGCCGCGCTCATCGGTGCCGACGGCGCCGTCCTCGGCCGCGGTCACAACCGCCGCGTCCAGGACGAGGACCCCTCCGTGCACGGCGAGACCGACGCGTTCCGCCGCGCCGGCCGCCAGCGCAGCTACCGCGGCACCACGATGGTCACCACCCTGTCGCCCTGCTGGTACTGCTCCGGCCTGGTGCGCCAGTTCGGCATCTCGCGCGTGGTCATCGGCGAGGCGCGCACCTTCCACGGCGGCCACGACTGGCTGGCGGAGCACGGCGTCGAGGTGCACGTCCTCGACGACCAGCGCTGCGTCGACCTCCTCGGCGACTTCATCCAGCAGCACCCCACGATCTGGAACGAGGACATCGGCGATGACTGACCAGCTCGCACCACCTCCGAAGACCGACCACGTCGACCCCGACTACCCGCTGCACATCGTCCCGCCGCACGCCCGCAAGTCGGTGCTGTCGCTCGGGGTGGTGCTGCTCGGCTTCACCTTCTTCACCCCGACGATGCTGGCCGGCGCGAACATCGCACCGGAGTTCAGCTTCGCCGGGTTCCTGCAGGTGGCGCTGCTCGGCTCGCTGGTCCTCGGCGTGTACGTCTCGGCGCTCGGCGCGATCGGGGCGCGGACCGGCCTGACCACCGTGATGATGTCGCGGTACTCCTTCGGGAGCGGCGGCAGCAAGCTGGTCTCCCTCCTGCTCGGCGGGACCCAGATCGGCTGGTACGGCGTCACGGTCGCCACCCTGGCGCTGCTGACCCAACAGGCCACCGGCCTCGAGGGGGCCGGGTGGCGGTGGACCCTCATCGTGCTCGGCGGCGCGATCATGGGCGTCACCGCCTACTACGGCTACCGCGGCATGGAACTGCTGTCGGCGGTCTCGGTCCCGCTGCTGCTGATCCTCGCCGGGTGGGTCACCTGGCGATCGCTCGGCGAGATCGGCGACGCGGGCGGCCTCGGTGCCATCACCGGCGGTGGCGGGATGACCGTCGCTGCCGCCGTCACCGCCATCGTCGGCACGTTCGCCTCCGGCGGGACACAGGCGCCGAACTGGACCCGCTTCGCGCGCACGCCGGGTCAAGGCATCGGTGCCTCGGCGCTCGCCTTCTTCATCGGCGAGCTGCTGATGATCTTCTTCGGCGGTATCGGGGCGCTGGCCTTCGGGATCGGTGACTTCGTCGAGGTGCTGTTCGCCCTCAACCTCATCGGCTGGGGCCTGGTGTTCCTGGTCGCGAACCTGTGGACCACCAACGACAACACCGCCTACAACTTCGGGGTCGCCGGCGCCGAGCTGTTCAACGCGCCCACCAAGAAGCCGTTCGTCATCGGCGGGGTGGTCATCGGCACGCTGCTCGCGATGCCGATCTACGACAACCTCATCGGTTACCTACTGTGGCTCGGGATCCTCATCCCCGCGGTGGGCGGCGTGATCATCGGTGACTTCCTCGCCAACTGGCGCGATGGCATGCCCGAGCCCGAGGGCTACGTGGTCCCCGTGGTCCGCTGGGAGAACCTCGCCGTCTACGCCGTGGCGACCTTCGTCGCGTGGCTGTCGAGCAAGAACGGCTGGTTCATCCCGCCGATCAACGGCATCGTCCTCGCCGTCCTCGGCTCGTTCGTCGTCAGCCGGTCGATGCGGCCCGATCTGGGCCGCCCGGTCGGCGTCGGCAGCTAGCCGAACCTCGCCGACAGGGGTTGCCGAGGGCGGCGGGACGTCCTCGGTAACGTCTGCCGAAGATGGTGGCCGTTCGGGCATCTAGCGTCCGGGCGGGAGACGGATCGCCGCCCGAAGTGCGGGCGCGGCCACCGAGCGACGGCCCCGGCTGTCGAGTGAGAGGGAGCAACCTTTGAGCACGCAGGCCCCACCGCAGGTCGAGCTCAACTACGGGCTCGATGATGTCCCCAAGCCCTTCCCGAAGGCCATCGGTCTCGGGCTGCAGCACGTCCTGACCGCGTTCGGCGCGACCATCACGGTCCCGCTGATCCTCGGCCCAGCGATGGGCTTCGACCTCACCCAGATCGCCATCCTCATCAGCTCGGTGTTCATCGCCTCGGGGCTGGCCACGGTCGTCCAGGTGATGTTCGGCACCCGCCTGCCGATCGTGCAGGGCGTCTCGTTCGCGTTCCTCGGTCCCTTCTTCGCCATCATCGCCGCCCACCCCGGCGAGGATGCGATGCGCTACATCGCCGGCGCGATCATGGCCGGCGCCATCGTGGAGATGATCGTCGGGTACGGCGGCCTGATGGGTGTGCTCCGGCGCTTCATCACCCCGATCACCATCGGCCCGGTCATCGCTCTGATCGGTCTGTCGCTGTTCGGTGCCGCCTCCGGCACGGCGCAGGGCAACTGGTGGCTGGCGCTCCTGACGGTGGCCTTCATCTTCGTGTACGGGCTCATCCTCGCCCAGCGGGTCCGGATGTTCTCGCTGTTCCCGATCCTGCTCGCGGTCCTGAGCGCCTACCTCGTCGCGTTGGTGCTGACGGCGGTGGGGGTCTTCGAGGCGGGATCCGCCAGCGCCGTCTCGTTCGAAGGCATCGGTGACGCGCCGTGGCTCCGCGGCTTCGTGCCCGGCGAGGGCGGGATCATCTTCCCCTGGGGCACGCCGCTGTTCGACCTCGGCTTCTTCGTCGCCATCATCGCGGCCTACCTCGCCTCGACCATCGAGTCCTTCGGCGACTACCACGCGATCTCGCGCATCGTCGGCAAGGGTGACCCGACCAAGAAGCAGATCAACCGGGGCATCGGCGCCGAGGGCATCGGCTGCTTCATCACCGGCCTCGTCGGCGGCTTCGCCTCGACCTCCTACAGCGAGAACATCGGCCTCGTCGGTCTGACCAAGGTCGCCAGCCGCGTGGTGGTCATCATCGGTGCGATCGCGCTGGTGGTCCTCGGCCTGGCCAGCAAGGTGGGCGCCGTCATCGCGACCATCCCCAGTCCCATCGTCGGTGGCATCTACCTCGCGCTGTTCGGGCTGATCGCCGCGGTCGGCCTGTCGAACCTGCAGCGCGCCGACATGGACTCGCAGCGCAACCTGATGATCGTCGGGTTCGTCCTGTTCATGGGCCTGGTCGTGCCGAACTACTTCGGCGGCCTGCCCGACGACTGGACGCTGCTCGGCGTGGGGTGGCTGACCGACCTGGCCAAGTCGATCGGCGGCTCGGGCATCGCCGTCGCCGCCATCGTCGGTCTGCTGCTCGACAACATCATCCCGGGCACCGACTTGGAGCGCGGCGTCGGCACCTACGACATCGGTGCCCCACCGGCCGACCAGCTCGGCATGGAGGGGTTGACCGAGGGTCGGCACCCGCGCCTGGACCGTCCGACGGACGACCCCACCGACCGGCCCTGACCGGCTGATCGAGGGCCTCGGGCCGCGCTCCGCCCCGGCGGGGCGCGGCCCGACCTGCGTCGCGGATCGCCCGACCAGCGTGGCTGGCCGGGCACAACCTGCCGACGGCGGGAAGTGACCTTCGGCGGAGGTCGCCGAGGAACGGGGTACGGGAGCGTCCTACGGTGCGAGCGGCCGTGGACTCCACGTGCGCGACGACGATGGGAGCGGTGGGCTGTGGCGGACCGGACGGTCATCGCCCTCGGTGGCAACGCGATCTCGCCCGCCGGCACCGCGGGTACGGCGGCCGAGCAGACCGACAACATCTGGCGCACGATGCGCCAGGTCGCCGCCCTGGTCGAGCACGGGCTGACCGAGCTGATCCTCACCCACGGCAACGGTCCGCAGGTCGGCAACGTGCTGATCAAGAACGAGCTCGCCAAGCACGTGGTCCCCCCGGTCCCCCTCGACTGGTGCGTCGCCCAGACCCAGGCCACCATCGGGTTCACCATCGCCAGCACGCTGTCGCACGAGCTGGCGGTGCGCGGGGTCACCCAGCCGGTCGTCCCGGTGGTCAGTCGAGTGCTTGTGGCCGCCGACGATCCGGGGTTCACCGCCCCGTCCAAGCCCATCGGCCCCTACCTGACCGACGCCGATGAGGTCGCCGAGCGCGAGGCCGAGGGCCAGCACTTCGCGCGGCAGGGTGAACGCGGGTGGCGGCGCGTGGTCGCGTCGCCCGAGCCGCTCGTGTCCGTCGACCGCGCGGCCGTCGAGCTCCTCCTCGACGACGGCGCCATCGTCGTGGCCAACGGGGGCGGGGGCATCCCGGTCGTCACCGACGGGGACGGTCCGCTGCGCGGCATCGAGGCCGTGATCGACAAGGACCTCGCGGGGGCACGACTCGCCGAGGAGCTGTCCGCCGTGAGCTTCGTGATCCTCACCGACGTGCCCGCCGTCGCTGTCGGGTACGGGACGTCGGACCAGCGTTGGCTCGGGGCGGTCACCGTCGACGAGCTGCGCGGGCTCCAGCGCGATGGGCACTTCTCGGTCGGTTCGATGGGCCCGAAGGTCGAAGCGGTCTGCCGCTTCGTGGAACGCACCGGTGGCCGCGCGGCCATCGCCTCGCTCGACGACGCGGTCGCCGCGGCCGAGGGCACCGCAGGTACCCAGGTCCGGGTCGGACGATGATGGACGCCCTCGAGCGCGTCACGGGTCCTGCGAACGCCACGCCGGGTGCGGCCAGTTCTGCCATCGCCCCGGTGCTGGCCGGCCCTCCTCAGCCGGTGCGCGTCCTCGCCGCCTTCCCCGCCGCGGTGTACCTCGAGCACGCGACCGGGCTGCTCGCCGTGGTCGCTGCCGACGGCGTCCAGCACCCCAACGCCGTCGTCCTCAGCGTCGGCGTCGCGGCCCGTCCGTTGGCCGGCCTGCACGTCGGCCAGGAGGGAACCGTCGGTGACGGCGCGATCGGTGTGGGGCAGTTGCAGGTGACCGTCGCCCGGTGGTTCGACCCGTCGCCGCACCTGCGGGCCACCAGCCCTCCTCTGATCGCCGGCAAGATCGCCGACGCCCGGGCGCACCTGATGGCCCGCACGGGCTCGGACAGCCACGATCTCGCCGTCCCGGCGGACGCCGTCGCCGAGGCGCTGCGGTCCGGCGACATGGACGGCGTCCTCACCGCTGTCCGCGACCTCGTCGGGGCCGGCCCCGGTCTGACGCCCGCGGGCGACGACGTCCTGGCCGGCCTGTTCGCCGCTGTCGTGACGCTGTCCCCCGCCGTCGCGCCGGAAGCCACGACCACGTTGACCCGGACGCTCGCCCTCACCGGCGGCGCGGTGGTCGACCGTGCACGCCACGTGACCACGGCGGTGTCCGCCGAGCTGCTCCACCACGCCGTCCGTGGCGAGGTGGCCGACCTCGCCGCCGCCGTGCTGCACGCCTTCACCGGCCGCCGTCCGCTCACCCCGGCCCTCGACGCGCTGCTCGCCGTCGGCGCCACCTCGGGCCGCGATCTGGCGCACGGCCTGATCACGGGCGCAGCACTCGTGCTCGCCACCGCCGAGGCAGGCGACCCCGACCGACCCGCCACGACCGTAGGAGCCCGCTGATGGCCGATCACCTGGATGTCCGTCGGGGGACGTACGCCGACTCGGTGAGCCTGATGCAGGTCAGCCGCCGCGTCGGCGACGTCGATGGTGTCGACAAGGCGCTGGTCGCGATGGCCACCGAGCTCAACCTCGAACTGCTCGACGGGATGGGCTTCGACGCGGTCGACGCCGGACCGAACGACCTCGTCGTCGCGATCCGCGCGCGCGACGAGGCCGCCGTCGACGCGGCGCTCGCCGAGCTCGAGGCAGCGCTCGCCGCCAGCCGCGGCGGAGGCGCCCAGCGAGGCTTCGGCGACGGCCCGCCGCCGCGGACGGTCCGCGACGCTGCCCTCGGTGCTGGCGCGGCCGCCGGGGACCTGGCCCTGATCTCGGTCCCGGGCGAGCACGCCTACGTCGAGGCCCTGGACGCGCTGCGCGCCGGCGTCCACGTGATGATCTTCAGCGACAACGTCCCCGTCGACGCCGAGGTGGCGCTCAAGCGCGAGGCGGGGGAGCGGGGCCTCCTCGTCATGGGGCCGGATGCGGGGACGGCGATCGTCTCGGGGGTCGGCCTCGGGTTCGCCAACGTCGTCCAGCCCGGCCCCGTCGGCGTCGTCGCCGCTTCGGGGACCGGTGCGCAACACCTGACCTGCCTGCTCGACGACGCCGGGGTCGGGGTGTCCCACGTGCTCGGCGTCGGCGGCCGCGACCTCAAGGCCGAGGTCGGTGGCGCAGCCACCCTGCAGGCGCTCCGGGCACTCGACGACGATCCGGCGACCGAGCTCATCGTGATCCTGTCCAAGCCGCCGGACGAGACGGTCGGCGCTGCGGTGCGGGATGCCGCGGAGGCGGCCACCACCCCCGTCGTGTTCGCCATGCTCGGCCCCGGCCAGGACGACCTCACGGCCGCGTCCGCCGCGGTGCTCGACGCGCTCGGGCGCTCCGCCGAGCAGCCGCGCAGCTGGCCAGCACCGACCGAGCGGACCGGCACCTACGGTGAGGTCCGCGGCCTGTTCGCCGGCGGGACGCTGTGCCAGGAGGCGATCCTGCTGGTCGCCGACGCCCTGGGCGAGGTGGCCTCGAACGTCACGCTCCCCGGAGCATCACCGCTGACCGACGACCTCGACACCCCCGGGCACGTCCTGGTCGACCTCGGTGAGGACGAGTTCACCCTCGGGCGCCCGCACCCGATGATCGACCAGTCGCTGCGGCTCGAACGGATCGCCGCCGAAGCACGCCGGCCGGGCGGGCGCGTGCTGCTGCTCGACGTGGTCCTCGGTCACGGTGCCCACCCCGACCCCGCAGCCGAGCTGGCGCCCGCCATCGCCGCGGCCATCGCCGACGGGGACGACCTCGCTGTGGTCGTCTCGCTCTGCGGCAGCGCCGGTGACCCTCAGGGACGCGACCGGCAGGCGGCGAGGCTGGTCGAGTCCGGCGCGTCCGTGCACCTGTCCAACGCCCGCGCCGCCCGCAAGGCCATCGAACTCGTCGGAGGTCCGTCGTGACCGATCCCGCAGCCGTCCCCGCCCTCGGCCAGCTGCTCGACGGCCCGCCACGCGTCGTCACCGCTGGCGTCGAGCTGTTCGAGACCACCCTGCGGAACCAGGGCGTCCAGGTCGTGCCCACCGACTGGCGCCCGCCGGTCGAGGCCGATCTCGCCGGACCGCTGGCCGCCATCGCCGCGGATCCGCGGACCGCGTCCGCCAACACCACGGCGCTCGAGCGCATCACCTCGGCCGAACCGCACTGGGTGGGCATCCGCAGCGCTCGTGAGGCGGTCGGGATCGAGACCGGCCAGTTCCTGCACGCCGGGCCACCGATCACCTGGGAGCGCGCGTCCGGTCCCATGCGCGGTGCCCTGATCGCCGCGATGCTCTACGAGGGCATGGCGGACACGCCCGAGGAGGCTGCCGCCATCGGCGAGCGTGGCGATCTCGAGCTGTCGCCCTGCCACCACCACGGTGCCGTCGGCCCGATGGCCGGGGTGGTGGCTCCGTCGATGCCGATGTTCGCGATCGAGAACGGCCCGTTCGGCAACACGGCGTACTGCACCCTCAACGAGGGGCTCGGCAAGGTGCTGCGCTACGGCGCCTACTCGCCCGAGGTCATCGAACGGCTGCGTTGGATGCAGGACGTGCTCGGTCCCGCGCTGACGGCAGCCATCGGCCAGCTCGGCTCGCTCGACCTGCGCGCCATCATCACCCAGGCGCTGCAGATGGGTGACGAGCTGCACAACCGCAACCGGGCCGCGTCGGCGATGATCGTGCGCGAGGTCGTGCCGCCGCTGCTGGAGGCGGGGATCGACAACCGCGACCTCGCCGACGTGGTGCGGTTCGTCAACGGCAACGAGCACTTCTTCCTCAACCTCGGGATGCCCGCCGCGAAGGCCGCGATGGACCCGGTACGCGACATCCCCGGGTGCACCGTCGTGGTCGCGATGGCCCGCAACGGCACCGACTTCGGGGTGCAGGTGTCCGGTACCGGCGACCGGTGGTTCACCGGTCCTGCCGAGGTCCCCGACGGGTTGTTTCTCGGCGACTACACCGCCGAGGACGCCAACCCCGACATCGGCGACTCGACCATCATGGAGACCGCCGGCGTCGGTGGCTTCGCGATGGCGGCCGCGCCCGCGATCGTGCGGTTCGTCGGTGGGGAGGCGGGCGACGCGCTCGACGCGACGCGCGAGATGTACGGCATCACCCTGGGTGAGCACCCCCACTACCAGGTGCCGATCCTGGAGTTCCGGGGCACGCCGGTCGGGATCGACGTGGCCCGGATCGCCCGCACCGGGATCCTGCCGTTCGTCAACACCGGCATCGCCGGAAAGGTGGCGGGAACGGGTCAGGTCGGGGCCGGCCTGGTCTCCCCGCCGATGGACGCCTTCGTCGACGCCGTCCGTGCCCTGGCGGAGGTGGCGGAGCCCGCCGAGGTGTGACACCGCAGGTTCTGGCGCCTGCGCGGCGGAACGTGTAGCTTGAATGTCACACACCGTCACACCGTGCCCTCGACCCCGGCACGGGTCGTCGCCCCGTCGATGAGGCCCAGCGATGAGTCCCATCGATCCCGACACCCGTCCGCGGCCGGAGACCCACGATGCTCGGACCCGAGCAGCCCGTGAACGAGGGGACGCTCCTGGCGATCCTCGTGCGGTTCGCGACGACGTTGACGGTGGACTTCTCCATCCAGGACGTCCTCGACCGGCTCGCGGAACAGCTCGTCGCCCTGCTGCCGGTGACCGGAGCGGGCGTCCTGCTCATGGACGGTCCCACCGAAGACCACTTCGTGTCAACCACCGACGAACGCATCCGGAGCGTCGGCAGGTTGCAGGTCGAGCTCGGAGAGGGACCCTGCCTGACCGCCTTCAGGTCGGGCACCGAGGTCGCGCTGCCCGACCTCGGGGCGGATCGGACGATGCCGCGGTTCTCGGCCCGGGCGGCGGCGACGGGCCTCGGCGCCGTGTTCAGCTTCCCCCTGCGCCACCTCGGGGCGTGCATCGGTGCGCTGGAGTTGTACGCGACCGAACCGACCACGCTCAGCGATGACCAGCTCGCCAGCTCCCAGACCATCGCGGACGTCATCGCCTCGTACCTGATGATCGCCCGCCGTCGCGAGGAAACAGCCCGGACGACGGCCAGGCTGACCGAGGACGCGATGCACGACCCGCTCACCGGGCTGCCGAACCGTCGGTTGCTGACGGACAGGCTGGACCAGGCGACCTCCCGTTCGGAGCGGACAGGCCGGCCGTTCGCGGTCCTGTTCTGCGACATCGACGGGTTCAAGCAGGTCAACGACGAGCACGGACACGGCGTCGGTGATCAGCTCCTCATCGACGTCGCTGCGCGCCTCTCGGCGAGCCTGCGCCCCCAGGACACGCTCGCGCGGTTCGCCGGGGACGAGTTCGTCATCGTGTGCGAGGACCTCCCCGACGAGGACGAGGCCACCGACCTGGCGGCCCGCACCCTGCTCGCGCTGTCGCAGCCGTTCCGGATGGTGGCGACCGGTGAGGCCGTCGAGCTCGCCATGAGCGTCGGGGTCGCCGTGGCGGGTGGTGGGTTCGCCACCGCCGACGACGCCGTCGAGCTCGCCGACGCGGCGATGTACCGGGCCAAGAGCCTCGGTGGCGGGCGGCACGTCCGCCTCCCCGGGCCGGCCGTCGGTGTCCCCCCTCAGCGGACCAACCCGAGCCGCGGCTGAGTGGACCAGAACCGGCTCTCGCGCCTCGTCGGGGCCATCGCGGCTCAGCCCGATGGGTCGCTCGCGGATCGGCTGTGCTCGGCGGCGATGGTCGGTCTCGATGCGGAGGGCGTCGGTCTCTCGATGATCGTCGATGACGCGCTGCTCCAGTCGGTGTCCGCGACCGACGGGGCGCGCGGCTTCGAGGAGCTGCAGGCCGGCCTCGGAGAGGGCCCCGCGTACACGGCGCAGCGTCACGGCTGGCCCGTGCTGGTCGAGGATCTCGGGTGCGACGACACGTGGCCGGCGTTCGGCCCGGCCGCCGCCGAGGTCGGGCTGGGGTCGGTCTTCGCGTTCCCGCTCCAGCGGGGCGCGATCCGCCTCGGGGCACTCACGCTGTACCGACGCACCACCGGTGCGATCCGCGACGAGCACCACGCCGACGCGTTGGTGTTCGCCAGGTTCGCGCTCGATCTGCTGCTCGCGGTGCAGTCGGGCCGCCCGGCGTACGACCTCGATCAACTGTTCGACGGCGTCGACGACGCGGCCGAGATCCACCAGGCGACCGGGATCGTGTCGGTGCAGCTCGGCATCGCCGTCGGCGCGGCGCTGGCGGTGCTCCGGGCGCACGCGTACGCGGACGGGCGCCCGTTGCGTGAGACCGCCGCGGACGTCGTGGCCCACCGGCTCCGACTCGAACCCGATGGCTAGCCCGTCGGTCAGCTACCCCCGACCCCGGGGGTGGCGGGCACCTACCCTCAGCTCAGCGACTGGGTCACGGACCCGGGAGGCAGGACACGTGGTCGAAGACACGGCCCACAGCTCTGTACGCGAACGCCGGCTCGTTGCGACGTTCGTCGAACTCGCCGACACGTTGGTCGAGGATCTCGACCTCGCCGATTTCCTGTCCACGTTGACGGAGCGGGTGGTCGAGCTCGAGCTCGCATCGGAGGCGGGCATCCTCCTGGTCGACGAGGCAGGTCACCTGCAGTTCATGGCGGCCTCGCACGAGCGGACCGCCCTGCTCGAGCTCTTCCAGGTCCAGAACCAGGAGGGGCCGTGCCACGACTGCTTCACGACGGGGGTGCCGGTCGGTGCCGACGATCTCGTGGAGGCGCACGGGCGGTGGCCACGGTTCACGCCACAGGCCCTGGCGACCGGGTTCCGGTCGGTGCAGGCCGTGCCGCTGCGCCTGCGCGGCACGATCCTCGGCGCCCTGAACCTCTTCCTGACCGAGCCGGGTGGCCTCGGAGAGGGTGGCCTGGCCGTCGGCCAGGCGATGGCGGACGTGGCGACCATCGGGCTGATCCAGCAGCGTGAGCTGCACCGATCGCACGTCGTCGAGGCCCAGCTCCAGCACGCGTTGCACAGCCGCATCAGCATCGAGCAGGCCAAGGGCATCATCTCCGAGCAGGCGTCCATCCCGATGGATGGCGCGTTCGAGCTGCTCCGTGCTCACGCGCGTCGCAGCAACCGGAAGCTCAACCTGGTCGCCCGGGACGTCGTCGGAGGCGCGCTGACAGCCACGGACCTCGTCGGCGCGGGGTAGCCGTTCGCCCGGGCCGTCGCTCGCTCGTGCGCGAGGGCCAGCAGCCACATCCGGGCGTCGCCGCGGCTCGGGTCGAAACGACCGGCCACGGTCGACAGATCGTCGAAGATCTGATCGGTGAGCAGTTCGGCGAGCGCTGGTTCGTCCAGGACGCGGCGGACGTTGATCTGCACGAGATGGGCGCAACGGTGGTGGAGGACCGCCAAGGCATCACCGTCGCCGCGCGCGATCTGGCGGAGCAGGTCCTCGTCGCTGCCGCTGAGGTTCTGCCGAGCACGCCGACGCAGGTCGCGAGCCGCCCGCCACAGCGAACCGGGGCCGACGCAGGTGGCGTCCATCAGCTCGGCCACGCGGAGCTTGGACCCGAGGAGGTGTGACGCGAGGAGCTGGGACACGAGCGCTCCGGTCCGTCGGCATCGCAGGGCGAGCCGTGCCGGGATCCGGAGCACGTGATCGGTACCTGTCGACCGTACTCCTCGGGTGACCCCCTGTCACCAGCGCCGGACGGGAGGCGCCGACCGGGTCGGCACGGTCGCACAGGGGGTACGGGGGCGTTTCGGCAGAGGTTGCCGACGAACGAGGCTCACGGCGGGCGTTAGTGTCGTCCCCTGCCTGGGAGCCGGGAGGGGACGCACGTGCACCGATCGGACCGTCGGCCACCGACGTGGGGCACCGCCCCGTGAAGCCTCCCGCCTTCGCCTACCACGCACCCGGCACCGTCGACGAGGCGCTCGCCACGCTCGCCGAGCTCGGTGACGACGGCAAGGTCCTCGCCGGCGGCCAGAGCCTCGTGCCGTTGATGAACATGCGGCTGGCCGCCCCGGCTGCGTTGGTCGACATCGAGCGGCTCGACGAGCTCGACCACGTCGAGGTCACCACCGACCACGTGCGCGTCGGCGCGCGGGTCCGTCACGCGCGCCTCCACCGTGACGACGAGGTGCAGGCGGCGATCCCGCTGCTGCGCCAGGCCCTCACCTGGGTCGCCCACCCGGTGATCCGCAACCGCGGCACCTGCGTCGGCTCGATCGTGCACGCTGACCCCGCCGCGGAGCTGCCGGCCGTCCTCGCGCTGCTCGGTGGCCACGTCGAGCTCGCCACCGCCGCCGGCACCCGGCAGGTCGCCGCGGAGGACTTCCTCGTCGGCCCGCTCGAGTCCGACGTCCAGCCCGGCGAGCTCGCCACCGCCGTGGTCTTCCGACGGCCGGGCGCCCGCACCGGGTCGGCGTTCACCGAGCTGTCGCGCCGCCACGGCGACTACGCCGTCGCCGGCGCCGGTGCGACCGTGACCCTGGACGCCGACGGTCGGGTGATGGGGGCCCGCGCGGTCTTCATCGGGGTCGGCGACACCCCGACCGTCGTCGAACTCGACACGGCCCTCGCAGGACGAACGGTCGACGCGCTCGACCTCGCCGCCGCTCGTGAACTGGCGGTGACCGGCCTACGGCCCGATGACGACATCCACGCCAGCGGCGCCTACCGCCGGCACCTCGCGGGCGTCCTCGTCGGGCGCGCGCTCGAACAGGCCGCCGCGCAGGCCGTACGGGAGGGTGCCGCGTGACCGAGACCCAGCACCGGATCACCGTCACCGTCAACGGGCGCCAGCGGACCGCGAACATCCCGGCCCGCCGGTTGCTGTCGGACCTCCTGCGTCACGACCTCGAGCTCACCGGGACCCACGTCGGTTGCGAACACGGCGTCTGCGGGTGCTGCACCGTCCTGCTCGACGGGCAGCCCGTGCGCAGCTGCCTGGTCTTCGCCGTCAGCGTCGACGGTCGCGAGCTGACCACCGTCGAGGGGATCGCGGCCGAGGACGGCACGCTCCACCCGGTGCAGCAGGCGCTGCAGGACCACCACGGCCTCCAGTGCGGGTTCTGTACCCCCGGCTTCGTCATGAGCGCCTGTGGCTTCCTGGCCGAGACGCCGGCGCCGGACGAGGACCAGATCCGCGAGGGCATGGCCGGCAACCTGTGCCGCTGCACCGGTTACACCGGGATCCTGGCGGCGGTGAAGCAAGCCGCGGCAGCGCTGCGCGAGAGCGGTGCCGACCCCCGGGCACAGCACCGCCCGAGCGTCACCGTCGACGGTGAGGTGCGGTCGTGACCACCCAGATGGTCGGTACCCCGATCCCCCGAGGCGAGGATCCCCGGCTCCTGCGCGGTGCCGGTCGCTTCCTCGACGACATCGGCCACGACGCGCTCGAGATGGCGGTCCTGCGCAGCCCCCACGCGCACGCCCGCATCACGGGGATCGACGTCGACGCCGCCCTCGACGTCGACGGTCTGGTCGCGATCTACACCTACGAGGACCTGCCCGCGACGTTGCAGCAACGCCTGCCGGTGCTGATCCCGCACCCGACGCTCACCCACGCCCGGACCCAGCACGTGCTGGCCAAGGACGAGATCAACCACGTCGGCGAGGCGATCGTCGCCGTCGTGGCGCGCGACCGCTACGCCGCCGAGGACGCGGTCGAACGCATCCGGGTCGACTACGAGGTGCTGCCGGCGGTCGTCGGGCCAGAGGCGGCGGTGGCCGGTGATCACGCCGTCCACGACGACATCCCCGGCAACGTCGCCGCGGAGATGACCCAGCAGATCGGTGACCCGGACGCCGCGATCGCCGGCGCGCCGCACGTGCTCGAACTGCACCTCGACATCGAGCGGTCCGCGTCGATGCCGCTGGAGACCCGCGGCGTCCACGCCCACTTCGACCCGGCCGAGCACCGCCTGCTCGTGCACTCCTCGACCCAGGCGCCGACCAGCGTCCGCGCCGCGATCGCCTCCCTGCTCGACCTGCCGTTCGGTGACGTCGAGGTCGTCGCCCCGGACGTGGGGGGCGGCTTCGGGGTCAAGATCATGCACCCCTGGCCGGAGGAGCTGCTGGTCCCGCTGGCGGCGTTGCTGCTCGGCCAGGACGTGAAGTTCACCGAGGACCGGCGCGAACACTTCATCTCGGCCAACCACGAGCGTGGCCAGGTCCACGACGTGCGGGTCGGCTTCGACGGCGAGGGTCGCATCCTCGGGATGACCGTCGACTTCGTGCACGACCACGGCGCCTACATCCCCTACGGCCTGATCGTGCCGATCATCACCTCGACCCAGCTGCTCGGCCCGTACCGGATGACCGACTACCGGGCGCGGTTCCGCAGCGTCTACACCAACACCGTGCCGGTCTCGCCCTACCGCGGGGCCGGCCGTCCCCAGGGCTGCTTCGTGATGGAGCGGACGGTGGACGCCATCGCGCGCGAGCTCGGCCGCGACCGGACCGAGGTCCGCGCCAACAACTTCATCCAGCCCGACGAGTTCCCCTACGAGTACGGCCTGACCTTCCAGGACGGCCGGGCCTACACCTACGACTCGGGTGACTTCCCCGCCTCGCTGGCCAAGCTCAAGGAGCTGGTCGGCTGGGACGACTTCGCGGCGTTGAAGGAAGCGGCGGCGGCCGAGGGGCGCCTGCTCGGTATCGGGCTGGCCACCTACGTCGAAGGCACCGGCGTCGGTCCCTACGAGGGTGGTCACGTCCTGGTCGAACCCTCCGGCAAGGTGCAGGTCGCCACCGGGCTCGGCACCCAGGGGCAGGGTCACGCGACCGTCTTCGCCCAGATCGTCGCCGATCGGCTCGGGGTCGCCTTCGAGGACGTCACGGTGGTGACCGGTGACTCGCGACGGCTGCAGTACTCGGTCGGCACCTTCGCGTCGCGCGCCGCGGTGATGGCCGGCAACGCCATCCACCTGGCCGCCGAGACCGTGCGCGAGAAGGCGCTGCGGATCGCCGCGGACGCGCTCGAGGTCGACGTCGACGACCTCGAGCTGTCCGACGGGGCGGCGCGCGTGATCGGCAGCCCCGACACCAACCTGCCGATGTCGGTCATCGCCACCATGGCCAACCCGCTGCGGTACGCGTTCAGCGAGGCGGCGAAGGTCGCCACCCAGTTCTCCGGCGCCAGCGACCCCGATCAGCCTCCGGTGGCCGCGGGTGACGAACCGGGCCTCGAGGCCCACGGGTACTACAGCCCGGTCCGCTCGACCTTCGCCAACGGGATGCACGCGGTCGTCGTCGAGGTCGACCCGGACACCTCGGACATCTCCATCGAGCGCTACTGCGTCGTCCACGACTGCGGCAACCTGCTCAACCCCCGCATCGTCGCCGGGCAGATCCACGGCGGTGTGGCCCAGGGCATCGGCGGCGCGCTCTACGAGCGGATGGCCTACGACGGCGACGGCCAGCTCCAGAACGCCTCGTTCATGGACTTCCTGATGCCGTACGCCACCGAGGTCCCGACCGTCGAGATCGACCACCTCGAGACGCCCTCGCCGCTGAACCCCCTCGGCATCAAGGGTGCCGGCGAGGCCGGGGTCATCCCGGGCTCGGCGGCGATCGCGGCCGCGATCGAGGACGCCACCGGGGTGGTCGTGACCGCCATGCCGATCTCGCCGTCGCAGCTGCACGACCAGCGCCTGGCCGCCGCGCGTCGCGGCACCACCGAGGAGACCTGAGTGAAGATCACCGGGAGCTACACCGTCGACGCGCCGCGCGAGGCGTTCTGGCACGCCCTCCAGGACCCGGCGGTGCTCGCCCGGACCCTGCCCGGCTGCGAATCGCTGCAGGCCCTCGGCGACGACGCGTACGCCGCGACCGTGACGGCCGGCGTCGCGTCCATCAAGGGCACCTACAGCGGCAAGGTCCAGCTGCGCGACAAGCAGGTCCCCGAGTCGTACCGCCTGCGTGCCGAGGGTGCCGGCGCGCCGGGCACCATCCAGGCCGACGCCGTGGTGCGGCTCGAGGTCGACGGTGACACCACCATCGTCCACTACGACGCCGACGCCGTGGTCGGCGGGATGATCGGTGGCGTCGGGCAGCGGATGATCGCGGGGGCCGCTCGTCGGACCGCCGGCGAGTTCTTCAGCGCCGTGGCCAACGAGGTGCTGCACGGGCCGGCCGCCGTGGCGCCGGCGCCCGTCGCGGGCGAGCCCGCTCCGGCCGCCGCAGCGCCCGAGGTCGGCCAGGTGTTCGCCGGGGCGCCAGCACCGGCGGGTGCGCGCCGGTCCACCGACCTGCTCGCGGCCTTCGCCCTCGGCGCGATCGCGGCCCTCGTCGGCGTGCTGGTCGGCCGCCGCACCGCGCGGCGCCAGCCGTGACCGGCGGATCGTCCGGCCCGCCACGGACGGCGCTGGCCACGGCCGCCGCCATCCGTGCAGGGACGACCACCAGCGAGGAGGTCGTCGCCAGCTGCCTCGAGCTGATCGCCGAACGCGAGGACGAGCTGCACGCCTGGGTCCACGTCGACGCCGAGCTCGCCCTGGCCGAGGCACGCCGCCGCGACGCGCAGGAGCCGCGAGGTCCGCTGCACGGCGTCCCGGTGGGGGTCAAGGACCTGATCGACACCGCCGACCAACCGACCGCGTACGGCTCGCCCATCTACGACGGGCACCGGCCAGCCACGGACGCCACGGCGGTGGCGCGCTTGCGCGAGGCCGGCGCCGTGATCCTCGGCAAGACCGTCACGACCGAGTTCGCGGTCTTCACCCCCGGTCCGACCGCGCACCCCGCCGACCCGACCCGCACCCCAGGGGGATCGTCGTCGGGCTCGGCGGCGGCCGTCGCTGCGGGCGGCGTGCCGCTCGCCCTCGGGACCCAGACGGCCGGCTCGGTCGTGCGGCCCGCCTCCTTCTGCGGGGTCTTCGGCGGCAAGGCCACCATCGGTGCCATCCCGACCGACGGCGTGAAGGCGTGCTCGACCACCCTGGACCACGTCGGTGCCTTCGGCCGGGACATCCGTGACGTCGCGGTCGCCCTCGGCGTCATGGCCGGTGACCTCGACCGGTTCGCGCCGATCGACCTCGGCACACGGCCTCGGTTCGGGTTCTGCCGCACCCCCTGGTGGGATGCGCTCGACGCGTCGACCCGCGTGGCGGTCGAGGCCGGCGCCGAGCACCTCGCCCGGTTCGCCGACGTGATCGAGGTCACCCTGCCGCCCGACTTCGCCGGCCTCGTGGACGCGCAGCAGGTCATCATGGCCGTCGAGCTGCGTCGCAACCTCGACGCGGAGCGGCGTGACCACGGCGATCTGTTGTCCGACCAGCTCCGCCGCTACCTCGACGAGGCGGGCGCGTCCGCCGACCGGTACGACGACGCGCTCGCGCTGGCCGACCGCTGCCGGGCGCAGCTGACCGACGTGTTCGCCGACGCCAGGGTGGTGCTCGCCCCGAGCGTCCTCGGCGAAGCACCGCCGATCGACACCACCGGCGATCCGCTTCTGTGCCGCGCGTGGACCCTCCTCGGCACCCCCACCACCTCCGTGCCGGGTCTGACCGGCCCCGCCGGGCTGCCCATCGGGACCCAGGTGATCGCGGCGCCGGGTGAGGACGCCGTGGCCCTCGCCGGCGCGGCCCTCGCCGCGGTCGCCCTCGAGGGGTCCGACGCCGCCTTCACCACCCACCGTTCCGGCACCAGCTTCGGGAGGCCGTACCCGTGAGACGCATCCGCATCGGCATCGACACGGGTGGCACCTTCACCGACGTGGTCGCCTTCGACGAGGCGACCGGCGCGCTGACCACCACCAAGACCCCGTCGACCCCCGACGACCCTGGCCGCGGGTTCCTCGCCGGCGTCGACAAGGTCCTGCAGATGGTCGGCGCGGGGGGCGCTGACGTGGCCGCGGTCTCGCACGGCACGACCGTGGCCACCAACGCGCTGCTCGAGGACGACATCGAGCACATGGGTCTGATCACCACCGAGGGCTACCGCTACGTGCTCGAGATCGCGCGCCAGTCGGTGCCCGAGGGGTACGGCAACAGCTACTTCTGGATCAAGCCCGACCGCATCGTGCCGGTCGATCGGGTGCGCGAGGTCGGCGGCCGGCTCGACTTCCGAGGCCACGAGGTCCGCCCCCTCGACGAGGACGGCGCGGCTGAGGTCGCCCGGTGGTTCCGCGACCAGGGCATCGACACCATCGGGGTGTGCCTGCTGCACTCCTACGCCGACGACAGCCACGAGCGCCGGCTGCTCGAGATCATCCGGCGCGAGCACCCGACCGCGACGGTGTCGTTGTCCAGCGAGGTGCTGCGCGAGTACCGCGAGTACGAGCGCACCGTCACGACCCTGGTCGACGCCTCGGTCAAGCCGCGGGTCGGCCGCTACATCCGGGGCATCGCCGAACGGCTGGCGGCCTTCACCAGCACCGGGGCCGACGGTGCACCGACCGACGGCGCAGGTCCGGCCGCGGTGAACGTCCCGTTCTACATCATGAAGTCGAACGGGGGCGTGATCAGCGCCGACGAGGTCGTGCACCAGCCGATCACCACCGTGCTGTCCGGGCCGGCTGCGGGTGCGCTCGGTGCGGCGCTCGTGGCCGGCGAGGCCGGCTACGAACGCATCCTGACCTGCGACGGTGGGGGGACCTCGACCGACGTGTCCGTGGTGCTCGGGGGAGAACCGACCCTCACCACCGAGGGGACGATCGGGCGGTTCCCGTCGAAGATCCCGATGATCGACATCGTGACCGTCGGGGCGGGCGGCGGCTCGATCGCCTGGATCAACCCCGAGGGCAACCTCAAGGTCGGGCCGCGATCGGCCGGCGCCGACCCCGGTCCGCTCTGTTACGCCAAGGGGGGCACCGAGCCCACCGTCACCGACGCGCACGTCTTCCTCGGGCGCATCCCCCCGCACCTGCTCGGTGGCGAGATCGACCTCGACGCCGCCGCGGCCACGGCGGGGATCGAACGGCTCGCCGGTGCGCTCGGGCTGGCGCCGGCCGATGCCGCACGAGGGATCCTGGAGATCTCGGCGTGGAACCAGGCCAACGCCATCCGTCAGGTGACCGTCAAGCGCGGTCTCGACGTGCGCGAGTTCGCGATGGCCGCGTTCGGTGGGTCGGGGCCGCTGCTGATCTGCCGGCTGATCGACATCCTCGGCCTCAGCGCGGTCGTCGTCCCGCTCGACCCGGGCAACCTGTCGGCCCTCGGGCTGCTCACCGTGGACGTCAAGAACGACTACGTGCAGACCCACGTGGTCACCGACGGGAGGCTCGACCGTGACGAGGTGGCCGCCGTCTACCGCACCCTCGAGTCGCGGGCGGCCGACGCCCTGGACCGCGAGGGCTTCGCGGCGAGCGATCACCGGTTCGTCCGCACCGCGGACCTGCGCTACGACGGGCAGGCCTTCGAGGTGCGGGTCCCCGCGCCGGCCGGGCCGATCGACGTCGACTTCCAGCGCGCGGTGGTCGACGCCTTCCACGACGAGCACGAACGGCTCTACGGGTACTGCTACCGCGACGCCGGTGGGGCGGGTGCGGCCGGGGGTGGAGGACACGCCCACGCCGTCGAGTGGGTCAACCTCCGCGTCAGCGGCATCGGACCCATCGAGCGTCCGCAGCTGCGCCGCCTCGAGGTGGGGGACGGCGACCCGTCGCGGGCCCGCACCGGGACGCGGGCGGTCACCTTCGGCGGCGACCCGGTCGACACCCCGATCTACGCCCGCGAGCGGTTGCTCGCCGGGGACCGCGTCGAGGGACCGGCCATCATCGAGGAGTTCGGCTCGACGGTGCCGCTGCACCCTGGGTTCACCGCCCGTGTCGACGACCTCGCCAACCTCGTGGTGACCGCGGCGACGGTGCTCGAGCCCGCCGGCGCTGTGTCGACCGGCGCCGACCTGACCGGAGCACGCTGATGGGCACCGACAAGGGCATCGACCCCATCGTCCTCGAGATCGTCCAGGGCACCCTGGCGTCCATCGAGAAGGAGGTCGAGGACGCGATCGGCCGCACCTCGCGGTCCCCGATGATCCGCGACGCCCACGACTACCGGGCCGGCATCTACGACGTCCGGATGCGCAAGCTCACGGGTCGGTCGTACTCGGCCCTCGTGCAGCCGGTGGTCCGCGACTTCCCCATCGAGACCATGCGTCCCGGGGACGTGTACTTCCACAACGACGTCTACCTTTCCGAGGGTGGCATCGGCCACCTCCCGGACCTGTGCGTCACCGTGCCGGTCTTCGCGGGCGACCAGGTCGTGGCGTTCGTGCAGGCGTTCGGGCACCACGACGACATCGGTGGCTGCGTGCCGGGATCGATGCCGTCGGGCGCGACCAGCGTCTACGAGGAAGGGCTGATGGTCCCGCCGATCAAGCTGTGGGACCAGGGGGTGCCCAACCGTGCGGCGCTGACGATCATGACCCGCAACTCCCGTATGCCCGAGTCGCTCGCGGGTGACCTCGACGCGGAGTGCTCGGCGTGCCTGATGGGCACGCGCCGGGTGGCCGATCTGTTCGAGCGCTACGGGACCGAGACCGTCGAGGCGTGCTTCGACGCCATCATCGACAACAACACCGAGACCTACCGTCGCGAGATCCTGCCGAAGATCCCCGACGGGACCTACGTCTGGGAGGACTACGCCGAGCACGACGGCGTCGACGAGCCGCGGCTCCACCGCCAGCGCATCACGCTGACCAAGCAGCCCGACAAGCTCATCTTCGACTTCACCGGGACCTCGCCGCAGGCCAAGGGACCGATCAACCACGTGGCCGACCGAGCCGACGGCAACTTCCTCAAGAAGTGGCTCGCCCCGATCCTCCGCAACCTCGCCGACACCCCCGAGCGGATGGCCGAGCTCGACGTCAACGAGGGCATCGTCCCCCTGATCGAGATGCGCTTCCCCGAGCCCGGGACGCTGCTGACCCCGATCTTTCCGGCCCCGACCAACGCGCGGACGTTCGTGATCCTGCGCTTGCTCGGCGTCCTGTCCGGTGTGCTGGCCAAGGCCGTCGACGGGCGCATGCCCGCCGACCAGGAGACCATCCGCTACACCGGCGTGTACGGGACGCGGGCCGACGGTACGAGCTACCTGATGCGCGAGGTCCTCGGCGGTGGCTCGGGTGGCCGCTACTACAGCGACGGCGAGGACACCATCCACGTCGTGCCGGATTCGCGGAACCTGCCCACCGAGTTCACCGAGTCGCGGTTCCCGTTCATCGTCGAGTCGCTCGGCCTCGCCCAGGACTCCGGCGGCGCGGGCCAGTTCCGCGGTGGCCTCGGGTACGACAAGCAGCTGCGGATGCTCGAGGACGCCTACTTCATGTCCATCGCCGACCGGTCGATCCTGGCGTGCTGGGGTGTCAAGGGCGGCAAGGCCGGTGCGCCGTTCCGCGTCACCATCGATCCGGGGGGACCGAACGAGCGCGAGATGGAGGGCCTCGTCGACGACGAGCTCGTCCGTGCGGGCGAGGTCATCCGCATCCGCACCACCGGTGGTGGGGGCTGGGGTGACCCGCTGGAGCGCGAGGTGGCTGCCGTGCGGCGTGACGTCCGGTGGGGCAAGGTCTCCCGCGAGGCGGCCGAGCGGGACTACGGCGTGGTGTTCACCGGCGACGCGGACGAGCCCGTCGAGGTCGACGTGGACGCGACCGCCGCGCTACGCGGCCGGCTGCGTGAGGAACGGGGTCACCAGCCGGCGTTCTTCGACCGCGGCCCGGGCTACGCGCAGCTCGACCCCGAGGGTCGGGCCTACCCCGAGGTGGACGTCCTCTGACCTGCGTCAGCCCGCCGGCCCTCGCCACCCGCGGTGGCGGGTCAGTCGATGCGCAACACGTCGACGTCGTAGGCCGCGATCCGCGGATCGGCGCTCAGCAGGGGCACGCCGAGGATGCGGGCCTGCGCCACGAGCAGCCGGTCGAAGGGATCGCGGTGCAGCTGCGGCAGCGCGGCCACCTCGATGGTGTGGCTGTGCTCGATGGGCAGGGGCGTGACCTGCGTCGACCGGATCCGATCCGGGACGTAGGACGCGGGCGGGGTCGGCAGGTCGAGCCGACCGAGGCCGTGCTTGATCACGATCTCCCAGGTGCTCGCCGCCGACAGCAGCAGGTCGGTGTCGGCGGCGCCGACGAGCTCCGCCGCCTCCCCGAGCCGCTCGGGCTCGGTCAGCATCCACAGCCACACGTGCGTGTCGAGCAGGACCCTCACGCGTCGAACAGGTCCAGGACCTCGTCGGGCAGGTCGCGATCGAAGTCCTCACCCACCACGTACCGGCCGGCATCCTCGCCGAGGATCCGTTGCCCGGGGTGGTCGATGGCGACCAGCCGGGCCACCGGGCGGCCGCCACGACTGATGATGACCTCCTCGCCGGCTGCCACCTGCCGCAGCAGCTTCGAGAGGGTCGTCTTCGCCTCGTGGACACCGACCTCGACCATGGCCCGACGCTACCCCTCGATGTCGAGGTTGGTCAACCGCTTAGCTAACCGGAGCTGTGGATGAACGACGAGCTGCCGACCGCCGACGGACCGGGCCCGCTCGCGGGCATCAAGGTCGTGGATCTGTCGCGTGCCCTGTCGGGGCCGTACGCCTCGCTGATGCTGGCCGACGCCGGGGCCGAGGTGATCAAGGTCGAACGTCCGGGCGCTGGGGACGACACACGTGGGTGGGGGCCGCCGTTCGTCGGTGGGGACGGCGGGACCGCGCCGGAGTCGGCCTACTTCCTGTCGGTGAACCGCTCGAAGCGGTCGGTGGTGCTCGACCTGAAGGACGAGGGCGACGTGGCCTCCCTACGAGCGCTGATCGCCGACGCCGACGTGCTCGTGGAGAACTTCCGGCCCGGCGTGATGGACCGGCTCGGGCTCGGTGCTGCCGCGCTCGAGGAACTCAACGACCGTCTCGTGGTGCTGTCGATCACCGGCTTCGGCGAGGGCGGACCCGACGGGCACCGCTCGGGGTTCGACCAGATCATCCAGGGTGAAGCGGGCCTGATGGGGGTCACCGGACCGGTGGGCGGCACGCCGCACAAGATGGGCATCCCGATCACCGACATCCTCTCGGGCATGTTCGGAGCGCACGGGGTCGTCGCCGCCCTGTACGAGCGCGAACGCAGCGGCAAGGGGCAGCGCGTGAGCACCTCGCTGCTCGCGGCGGCCGTCGCCGTCCACACCTTCCAGGGCACGCGGTGGACCCTGGCGGGCGAGATCCCCGAACCGGGCGGCAACCGGCACCCGACCATCCAGCCCTACGGCGCCTACACCTGCTCGGACGGATACGTGAACGTCGCGGTGGGCTCCGAGGGCCTGTGGCGCCGGTTCGCGCCGACCGTGGGGCTCGACCCCGACGATCCGCGGTTCGCGACCAACCGTGACCGGGTCGCCAACGTCGACGTGCTCACCGCCGAGATCGATGCCCACCTCGAGGGCGAGCCGGTCGAGGCGTGGATGGCGCGGTTCGACGAGGCCGGCGTGCCTGCCGGCCGCATCCGGACCATGGACCAGGTGTACGCCTGGGAGCAGCTCGCCCACCTCGGCCTGGTCGACCACGTCACCCACCCGACCGTCGGGGAGATGGACCTGCCCGGCGCTCCCCTACGGTGGTCGCGCTCCGGGCGACGCCCGCCCGAACCTCCACCCACGCTCGGCCAGCACGACGACGAGGTGCTCTAGATGCCCATCCCCACGCCCCACCTGAGCGCGGCCGCCGGCGACTTCGCCGAAGCGGTCCTGTTGCCCGGCGACCCGCTCCGCGCGCAGCACATCGCCGAGCACCACTTCGACGGTGCCCGGCAGGTCAACGCGGTGCGCAACGCCTTCGGCTTCACCGGCACCTACCAGGGCATGCCGGTGTCGGTCCTCGGCACCGGGATGGGCATCCCGTCGGCCTCCCTGTACGCCCACGAGCTGGTGGCCGAGTACGGCGTGCAGCGCCTGGTACGGGTCGGCTCGTGCGGCGCCGTCCAACCCGACCTCGGGCTGCGTGACGTGATCCTCGCAGCCGGCGCGTGCACCGACTCGACCGTCAACCGTGCGCGGTACGGCGGTCTCGACTTCGCGGCGATCGCCGACTTCGAGCTGCTCCGCGCGGCCGCCGATGCGGCCGAGGCGCGAGGCATCCCGGTCCGCACCGGCAACGTGCACAGCGCCGACCTCTTCTACGACCCGCGGGCGGCTACGGGGTACTTCGATCGGATGACCGCCATGGGGGTGCTCGGCGTGGAGATGGAGGCGGCCGGCATCTACGGGGTCGCCGCCGAGCACGGGGTGCGGGCGATGGCGGTGCTGACCGTCAGCGACAACATCCTGACCGGTGAGAAGACCACCTCCGACGAGCGGCAGACCGGCTTCGACGCGATGGTGCAGGTGGCGCTGGACGGGCTCGTCCGCGACGCTGGCCGCTGATGACGGACGTTGGCCCGGACGTGCAGACACCGGCGGCGCTGACCGCGGCGCTGCGGGAGCACGCCTACCTCGCCGACCGGGGCCTGGCCACCGCGCTCCACCTGGCGCTGCGGCTCGGTCGTCCGCTGCTGCTCGAGGGCGACGCGGGGGTGGGCAAGACCGAGGCGGCCAAGGCGCTGGCGGCCGTCCGCGGCGCCGAGCTGATCCGGCTCCAGTGCCACGAGGGGATCGATCGCGCCCAGGCGCTGTACGCCTGGGACCACCCGCGCCAGCTGCTGCACCTACGTGCGCTCGAGGCGTCGGGGGAGCGGCCGGCCGACCACGAGTCCGAGCTGTACGACGAACGGTTCCTGCTGGCCCGGCCCCTCCTCCAGGCGCTGCGCCTCGGCGATCGTGCGGTGCTGCTCGTGGATGAGATCGACCGCGCCGATGACGAGTTCGAGGCGTTCCTGCTCGAGCTGCTCAGCGACGCCCAGGTGTCGATCCCCGAGCTCGGCACCATCCGCGCCCCCTCACCCCCGGTCGTGATCGTGACCTCGAACCGCACGCGTGAGCTGTCGGACGCGGTCAAGCGGCGCTGCCTCTACCACTGGATCGACCACCCGGACCTCGAGCGCGAGACCGCCATCGTGCGGCTGCGGGCTCCGCAGGTCCCGGCCGCCCTGGCGGCTCGGGTCGCCGGGCTCGTCGGCCGGCTCCGGACGCTCGACCTGCACAAGCCACCGGGCGTGGCCGAGACCATCGACTGGGCCCGCGCGCTGCACGGTGAGGCGGAGGGTGGGGACGCCGTCGCCCGGGACCGGGTGGCCGACACGCTCGGTGTCGTGGTCAAGGATCGTGACGACCTCGACGTGGTCCGCGAGGCCCTCGACGAGGTGCTCGGCGCGTGAGCGCGGACGCACGGGACGGCGCCGACGTGGTCGTGGCGCTGGCCGACGGGCTGCGCGCCGCCGGGGTCGCGGTCGGCACGGGGCAGGTCGTCACGTGCGGTCAGGCGATGGCCACCATCGACGTCGACGACCTCGCCGACCGGTACTGGGCGGGCCGGCTGACCCTCGTGACCGACCACCGTGACCTGGCCACCTACGACCAGGTCTTCGCGGCGGTCGCCGACGGCGGGGCACCGGGCCCCGGTGAGCCCCCCGCGAGATCTCCACAGCCGCCGCCAGACGTCGCGCGGGACGCCGCCTCCGACCGGTCCGCTGGCGCCTCGACCGCTCGGGACGACGCGCTCGCCGCAGGCGGGGTGGCGTCCTCACGTGAGCGGCTGCGGCACCGCCGCTTCGACCGCGCCACCGACGAGGAGCTCGCCGCCATCAGCGACACGCTGCGGCGTCTGCGCGTGGCGGTCCCGCACCGCACCTCCCGACGGACCACGCCGGGACGCCGCGGCGAGCTCGACCTCGCCCGGACCCTGGACCGGGCCCTGGCCAGCGACGGTGAGCTGATCGACCGGGCCTGGCAGCAGCGTCGCACCCGCCCCCGGCGGCTCGTGCTCCTCCTCGACGTCTCGGGGTCGATGGCGGGCTACGCCCGGGCGATGCTGCGGTTCGCCGTCGCCGCCCGTCGCGTCGGCGACCGCGGAGCGGGCCAGCAGGTCGAGGTGTTCGCGTTCGCCACGCGTCTGACCCGGCTGACCGCGTCCCTGTCCTCCCGCGATCCCGACGCGGCGATCGCGGCCGCCGCCGCCGAGGTCGTCGACTGGGACGGTGGCACGCGGATCGGCGGCAGCCTCGACCGGTTGCTGCGGGTCTGGGGTCGCCGGGGCGTGCTGCGTGGCGCGGTCGTGGTGGTCTGCTCCGACGGGCTCGAACGGGGCGACCCGGCGTTGCTGGCCGCCTCGATGGCGCGGCTGCACCGCTCGGTCCACCGGGTCGTGTGGGTCAACCCGTTGGCGGGGGACCCGCGGTACGAGCCGGCCCAGCGCGGCATGCGGGCCGCCCTGCCCCACGTCGACGTGTTCCTGCCTGGCCACGACCTCGCCAGCCTCGAGGACCTCGCCGACACCCTCGCCGGTCTGCGCTGAGGGTCAGGCGGGGCCGTACCGGGCTCGGCGCTGCGTGAGGTGGTCGCCCTCGGCGTCGAGGTCGGCGAGGGTGGCGGTCAGCTCGGCGCGCAGGGCGGTCGCGGCGGTCGCGGGGTCGAAGGTGGTCGGTCCCGGGACGATCCGGTCGGCGATGCCGAGCTCGCGCAGCTGGTGGGCGGTCGGCCGCAGCAGGGCAGCCACCTCCTCGGCACGGGTGGGATCGCGGTGGAGGATGGCAGCGGCGCCCTCCGGGGCGATGACCTCGAACACGCTGTCGTCCTGCATCAGCAGGCGGTCGGTGCAGCCGAGCGACAGCGCACCACCCGAGCCGCCCTCGCCGGTCACGACCGCGACGGTCGGCGCGGTGACCGACAGCGTCGCGACGAAGGTCTCCGCGATCGCGACCGCCAGCCCGGCACGATCCGAGGCGGGCGAGGGGTCGGCCCCCGGGGTGTCGATCAGGGTCACCAGCGACAGGCCCCACCGCTGTGCGAGCTCGGCTGCGCGGCGCAGTTTGCGGTACCCCGCGGCCGTGGCCTGGCCGGGCCGCCGGCCGGGGCGGTCCGAGCAGCCGCGGCGGTCGAACCCGGCCACGACGACGGTGCGGTCCCCGAGCCGCGCGACGGCCGTCACCACGGCGGTGTCGTCCTCACCGGCGCGGTCGCCGCGCAGCTCGAGGTGCTCGTCGAACACCTCGTCGAGCAGGTCGCGGGTCGAGGGACGGTCGGTACGTCGGGCGCGGCGGACCGCGTCCCACGCCTCGATGTCGAGCACCGGCTCGTCGACGTGGTCGGCGTCCGGCAGCGGTCCGTTCCGCCGGGCCGGGTGCAGCAGGCGGACCCAGGCGGCCAGACGCTCGTCGGCGTCCCGTGCCTCGGCGACCTCGTCGACGAGCCCGCTGGTCAGGGCGGCTTCGGCGGTGTGGCTGTCGTCGCCGACGGGGTGGCCGGTGAACGCTTCGACCACCCGTGGGCCGGCGAAGCCGACGGTGGCGCCCGCGTCGGCGACGATCACGTCGGCCAGCGCGCCGTACGAGGCGTGGACGCCGCCGGTCGTCGGTGAGGTGAAGCGGGCGAGGACCGGCAGGCCGGCCTCGCGGAGGCGACGGACCCCCTCGGCCAGCCGCGACATCTGGATGAGCGAGACCATGCCCTCCTGCATCCGGGCGCCACCGGAGCCGGTGACCGCCACGAACGGCAGACGCAGCTCGAGCGCGGTGGCCATGGCGTGAGCCACCCGCTCGCCGTGGGCGGCGCCCATCGAGCCGCCGAGGAAGTCGAACGCGCCGATGGCGGCCACGACCTGCTCACCACCGAGTCGCGCGAGGCCGACCACGACCGATTCGTCGGCGTCCGACCGGTCGCGTGCGCGAGCGAGCTTGTCGCCGAACCCGGGGAAGGCCAGGGGATCGTCGGTGGTCGAGACGGGCGCCGACGGCAACGGGGTGAGGCGCTCGGCGAGGAGCCGGACGCCACGGGTGTCGGTACGGGTCGTGGCGTTCATCGCGGCTCCTGCGAACTCGGGTCCCAGCTGAACAGCCGGAGGGCGGAGACGTGGTCGAGGTGGGCTCGCATCGCGTCGGCGGCGCCCGCCGGGTCCTGCGCGGCGATGGCTTCGGCGATGCGTTCGTGGTCGGCCAGGGAGCGTGGTGGTCGCCCTGCCTGGGACAACGACTCACCCCGGGTCTCGGCCACGCTGTCGGCGAGCACCGCCATCAGCTCGGCGAGCACCGGGTTGTGGGCGGCGGCGGTGACGGCGGCGTGGAACCGGCCGTCACCGGCCATGCCGATCTCGCCCGCGGCGACCTCGTCGCGCATCTGCTGCAACCCTGCCTCGATGGCGACGAGGTCGGTGTCGGTGCGGCGCTCGGCAGCCAGGGAGGCGAGCGGGATCTCGAGGGCACGGCGGGCCTCGAGGACGGCGGGCAGGCGGCTGCGCCGTGCCACGACGCGCGCCACGGCGGGCGAGTCCCCGTCGAGGCGCGTCAGGAAGGTCCCACCGCCGTGGCGGGCCTCGAGCACACCCTGGACCTGCAGCGCGACGATCGCCTGGCGGACGGTGGTCCGCGACACCCCGAGGCGCCGTGCGAGTTCGCGTTCGCCCGGCAGCTTGTCGCCCGGCCGCAGGTCCGACTGGATCACGTGGGACAGCACGCGTTCGGCGATGGCCTCGTACAGCGGCGGGCGCTCGAGCTGCTGCAGGGCGGGGGGACCGGGGTGGGTCGGCGTCGCCACGGTGGGTCCTGCCGGACGGGGGAGAGTGGTCTACTGGCTGGACCAGTCTACCTCTACCGCCCGTCAGGTGCCACGGGCGAACCCGGGGACGAACGGGGAGGTGGGCAGCTCGAGCTCGGAGCGGTACCAATCGATGGTCCTCGCCAGCCCCTCCTCCAGGGTGAGGCGTGGACGCCAACCGAGCAGGTCCTGCGCGCGTGTCGCGTCGCAGTACATCCGCCAGATCTCGATGGGGCGGTCCGGCAGCGCACCGAACTCGGCCTCGACCGGGTCGCCCATCACCGCGAGGATGGTGCGCACCAGCTGCTGGATCGACACCTCCTGCCCGCACCCGAGGTTGCACAGCTGGCCCTCGAGGCCCTCCACCACGCCGAGCAGCAGGAAGCCCTCGACCAGGTCGTCGACGTGGTTGAACTCGCGGGTCTGACGCCCCTGGGTCAACTGGAGGCGATCACCGCGGAGGGCCCGGACGATCACCTCGGGGATGATGCGGTCGGGGGACTGCCCCGGCCCGTAGGCGTTGAACGGTCGCACCCGCACGATCGGCCAGCCCCGGGCGGTCGACCCGAGCCGGCAGAACTCCTCGGCGGCGTGCTTCGAGACCGCGTAGGGGGACACGGGGGCGGGGCGGTCGTCCTCGTGGAACGGGATGTCGATGGCGCCGTAGATCTCCGAGGTCCCGGTGTTGACGAAGCGGGTGTAGCCCGTGCCGTCGAGCGCCTCGAGGAGGTTGACGGTGCCCTGCACGTTGGTCTGGATGCACTCGTCGATCCGCGACCAGGACTTGCCGACGTGGGTGTAGGCGCCGAGGTGGTACACGACCTCCGGACGGGCGTCGCGGACGACGGCGCGCAGCGCGGTGCGGTCGGTGAGGTTGCCCTCGTGGAGGGTGATCGCGGACCGCAGGGCGGTCAGCCGGTGCGGGTAGACGCTGGAGACGGCCGAGCTGAGCACGTGCGTCTCGGCACCGACGTCGACGAGGGCGGCGGTCAGGTGCGAGCCGATGAAGCCCGACCCGCCGGTCACCAGGACCCGGCGGCCGGCGAGCTGATCGATCCGGGGGTCGCGGTCGCCGGTCACCTCGTCGGACGCAGCCACGGGGCCCCCTCCTGCGCGAGCTCGGTCAACTCCTGCGCGTCCTTGTAGGTGTCCATCGAGCGCCAGAAGCCGGTGTGCGGGTAGGCGTACAGCTCGCCGAGCTTGCCGAGCTCGGGCAGCACGTCGCGTTCGAGGTCAGGCCCCGTGAAGTGGTCGAACACCTGCGGTTCGAACACGAAGTAGCCCCCGTTGATGCGGCGGTCGGGTAGTCGCGGCTTCTCGCGGAAGGTCTCGACCTGGCCCGTCACGTCGGTCTCGAGGGTCCCGTACGGGGAGGGGAGGGGCACGCTGGTGAGGGTTGCCGCTCGGCCGTGGGCGGCGTGGAAAGCCTCGAGTGCGGCGAGGTCGACGTCGCCGAGCCCGTCGGCGTAGTTGGCGAAGAAGCGACCGTCGAGCAGGTGGCGGACGCCCACGATGCGGTCGGCGGTGTTGGCCTCCACGCCGGTGTCGACCACCTCGACGTCCCACGAGGACGGCAGCGTCGCCGCGAACTGCACGATCCGTTCGGCGAGGTAGCCGGCGGACAGCACGAACTCGGTCACGCCCTGGGCGGCGTACACCGCCAGGACGTGGGCCAGCACCGGCTCGCCGGCGACGTGCAGCAGGGGCTTGGGCACCACCTCGGTGTAGGGGTGGGCGCGGGTGCCCTTGCCGCCGCAGAGGATGACCGCTCGCATCGGCTCGATCAGGAGTGTCGCTGGTCTCGGAACCAGCGCACCGTGCGTTCGAGGCCCTCACGCAGGCCGATCCTCGGCTCCCAGCCCAGTTCGCGCTCGGCGACCGTCAGGTCGGGTTGTCGCACCTCGGGGTCGTCGACCGGGCGTGGGGTGGCCACGATCCGTGACGACGAGCCGGCGACGTCGCGGATGGTCTCGGCGAGCTGCCGCATCGGCACCTCCTCGGGGTTGCCGAGGTTGACCGGGTCGGTGTAGCCCGACACCAGCAACGCCAGGATGCCGTCGACGAGGTCGTCGACGTGGCACAGCGAGCGCGTCTGCGTCCCGTCGCCGTGCAGGGTGATGTCCTCGTCGTCGAGCGCCTGCGAGATGAAGGTGGGCACCGCCCGACCGTCGTCCATCCGCATGAACTCGCCGTAGGTGTTGAAGATCCTCACCACCCGCACGTCGACGTCGTGGCTGCGGTGGTAGGCGTAGGTCATCGCTTCGGCGAAGCGCTTGGCCTCGTCGTACACGCCGCGAGGGCCGATCGGGTTGACGTGACCCCAGTAGGTCTCGGGCTGGGGGTGGACCTGCGGGTCGCCGTACACCTCGGAGGTCGACGCGAGGAGGAGCGTCGCTCCCGTGGCGCGCGCCAGACCCAGCACCTTGTGGGTGCCGAGCGCTCCGACCTTCAAGGTCTGGATCGGCAGCTTGAGGTAGTCGATCGGCGAGGCCGGCGAGGCGAAGTGGAGGATCGCGTCGATCGGGCCGGGGACGTGGATGAAGTCGGTCACGTCGTGGTGGACGAACCGGAAGCCTTCCTGACCGAAGAGCGGCCCGAGGTTCTCGACCCGGCCGGTGATCAGGTTGTCGACCGCGGTGACGCGTGCGCCGCGCGCGAGCAGCCGGGTGCACAGGTGGGAGCCGAGGAAGCCGGCGCCACCGGTCACCACCACGTGCGTGCCGTCGATGCGTTCGTACCCCACGGGTCCTCCACGGCCGGTTCGCGCGTGGACCCTAACGGGTCCCAGCGGTGACGCCCCGGCCGGAGCCGGGGCGTCGTTGCGGTGCTGGTGTCGGGCGGATCAGCCGTTGCGGCCGCCGGCCGGGGTGCCCTCGGGGCGCTGCTCGTCGGCGTTGGCGGGGCCCGCCTCAGCCGCGTCCGTGCCAGCCTCGCCGTCGTCGCCGTCGTCGTCGCCAGCCTCGTCACGCTCGCCGGCGTCCTCGCGGGCCGCCTCGGCGACGCGCTGACCGTGGTCGCGGCCACCCTCGCGGGCGCTCTCGCTGACCTTCTGGCCGAAGTCCTCGTCGCCCGGCTCGGCCTGACCGTCGGTCAGGGCGGCGTGGACGCGCTCGGCGGTCTCGCTGCGCTCGCCGTCCTCGTCGCCCTCGCCGTCGTCGCCGTCGTCGTCACCGTCGAGGTCGCCGTCGTCCTCGCCGTCCTCGTCCTCACCGTCGTCGTCGAGGTCCAGGTCGAGGTCGAGATCCAGGTCGTCGTCGGCCTCGGCGCCCTCGGCCTCGGCGTCGTCACCGTCCTCGTCCTGCGCGGCGTCGGTCAGCGCGTCGCTGGCGCGATCGTCGGCCTGCTGGGCGGCGACGGTGACGCCACCGGCGGCCAGGACGGCGGCGCCGGCGGTCGCGGCCGCCTTCGAGCCGATGAGGGCGGAGAGGTTGCTCAGAAAGCTCACGGGGTGCTCCTCGTTGCGGATGGGATGTGATGGGATGTCAGGGGCGGGAACGTCGGGTGTGGGGTGCCCCGACGCGGTCCTGTCCGCTCGTCAGCGACTGCCATCGGCCGGCGGGGGCGCAGGACGTTGGTCCTGTGCGCTGTTCGCTCGTTGGTCCTGCGTGGGCGCATCCTCGGCGGGGGCGTCGCCCTCGGGCTCGCCGGTCCCGGTGCCCCCTGTGCTGCTCGACCTCGCGGGGTCGGACGGCTGCGGCCGACCATCGTCGGGGTGAGCAGGGGCCTCACCGGTCGCCGGCGGCCCGGGTGCCACGGGGGGCAGCGTGTCCGGTGCGCCGCCGGGGGCATCCTCGGGCGGTCCGGGGAGCGGGTCCGGCGACCGGGGGGGCACGGTCGCGGGCGCGTCCGGTCGGCCGACGTCCCCCGCCTCGGGAGCGGGGTCCACCGGAGCGGACCCCCTCGGTGCGGGCGCCGGCAGCTGATCGACGTAGGTCGGCAGGTCCGGCACCGCGTCCCGCACCGGCGCGGGGAACCAGACCGTCGACGAGGTGTCGATGATGTGCGGCTCCGCGTCCTGGCCTGCCGGAGCACCCGGCACGACCGGGGGCGTGGCCACCGCCGACAGGGCGGCGCCGGTGCCGGCGACGGCGAGCACGATGGCGACCGCGGTCCGCCGTACCGAGGGGCGTTCGGCCAGCGAGCGACGCAAGCGCCGGTGGCGTGCCGCGGTCACCTCGTCGGGCGCGACGAGCAGGTCGGTGCGGATCCGCTGCAACGCGGACGCCACCCGGTCGTCATCCGGGTCGAGCAGGTCGCGGAGATCATCGTCCATCGACTGGTCAGCGTCCTTCCGGTCGAACCGGGGTCACGCGCGGGCTGGGAGGGCCGCGACGGGGGGCGGTCGCGCGGTGGCCGCGCGCCGGGGCCGGTCCATCGCTCGCCGTGTTCGCCGGTACGGCCGCCACCGCGTCTGTGCCGTCGTGGCCGACACCGAGCTCGTCCCGCAGTCGCGCGATGGCGCGCTTCTGCAGCGCCTTGACCGCGTCGCGGCTGCGTCTGGTGACCACCGCGATCTCGGCTGCGGACAGGCCGCCGAGCAGGCGCAGCAGGAGCACCTCGCGCTGGTCCTCGCCGAGGCAGCCGAGGAGCGCGACCGTCTCGTCGGTGGCCGCGTCGGCCAGCACGGACAGGTCGGCCGCCGGGGTCGACGGTCCGGCGGCGTGCAGCCGCTCCGGGCTCGTCGGGTCGGCGGGTCGCCGGTCACGCGCACGGACGGCATCGAGGCCGCGGTGGTGGGCGATGGTCAGCACCCACGACCTGAACCCGCGCTCGTCCCCGTCGAACCGGGGCAGGCCCCGCACCACCTCCAGGAACGTCTCGCCGCAGACGTCCTCGGGGTCGGGGAACCCGCGCCCGCGCAGGTAGCCGAGCACGACCGGCGCCAGGTCGGCGTAGATGTCGTCCCACGCACGATCGCGGCCCCGTCGGGCCGCGCGCAGCGTCGGTTCGAATCGGTCGCCGAGCGTCCGGGTCCTCCTGCTCGATGCGACAGGGTCGCCGACCGGCTGGCCGGGAGCGTGCGGCCGCCCGTACGAACGGCCGGGGGGAGCATGTCAGACCCGCGGCGCGCAGGTCAGAGGTTCAGGTTCGCGTGGATCTCACGCGTCGCCGTGGACCGGTTCAGGGTGTAGAAGTGCAACCCGGGAGCGCCGGCGTCCAGCAGCTCCTGACACAGCTGGGTGGCGACGTCGACCCCGATCCGTCGCACCTCGGCCGGGTCGTCCTCGACCTTGTGCAGGCGTTCGGCGAGGTCGTTCGGGAAGGCGGCGCCCGACATCTCGGCCATGCGCACGATCTGCCCCACCGCGGTGACCGGCATGACGCCGGCCACCACCGGCGTGCGGCACCCGAGCGCGTCGAGGTCCTCGACCATCGCGAGGTAGTCCTGCACGCGGAAGAAGAACTGGGTCACGCCGAAGTCGGCGGCACACAGCTTCTCGGCCAGGAACCGGCGGTCGCTCGCCCGATCCGTCGCCAGCGGGTGGACCTCGGGGTGCGCCGCGACGCCGACCGAGAAGGCGTCGCCGCCGACCTCCCGGGCGAGGTGGACCAGCTCGATGGCGCGCTCGAGCTCCCACCAGCCCTCCTCGCCCCGAGGAGGGTCGCCCCGCAGGGCGAGGATGTTGGCCACACCGGCGTCCCGGTACCGGGCGAGGATGTCGCACAGCTCGTCGCGCTTGTGCCCGACGGCCGTCAGGTGCGCCATCGGGTTCATCGTCGTGTGCTCGAGGATGTCCACCACGATGCGGTGGGTGCGCTCGCGGGTCGAGCCGCCTGCGCCGTAGGTGACCGACACGAACGACGGGGCGAGCGGCTCGAGCTCGTGCAGGGTGTCGCGCAGGTTGCGCTCGCCGGCGTCGGTCTTCGGCGGGAAGAACTCGAACGACGTCGTCGGGCCGCTCGCGAGCAGCTCGTCGATGCGCGTCACGGGTCCACCTCGTCGTCGTCGGCGGGGGAGCCTACGGCGAGGTTCGACGCCACCTGGCACCGGGGCGGGCGGACCGTGGGAACCTCCGCCGTCGGCCCCGGCGGGTGCTTCGTCGTGCGGCGCGGAGCTCGTAGCGCGTGAGCGAGCGGCGTCGGGCCGCCTCCATCCGGTCATGGGCGAGCTGGTAGTCGTACTGCATCGGGAGGGTCCTCGATCGGGGACGTGCTCCCACCCTCCCGCGAACGAGGACACATCCCGTCCGCGTAGCGTGGGACACTCCCGACGTGGATCCCACCGTCCGGCTGCTCCGGCTCGTGGCGCTGCTCCAGCAGCGTCCCGAGTGGGCTGGGCCGGAGCTGGCCGACCGTCTCGAGGTGACCCCCCGGACCGTGCGCCGGGACATCTCCCGGCTGCGCGACCTCGGCTACGCCGTGGATGCCGTTCCCGCTCGCGGTGGCGGGTACCGGCTGCGCGCCGGCTCGGCGTTGCCGCCCCTGGTCCTCACCGACGACGAGGCGGTGGTCCTGGCCGTCGGTCTGCGCGCGGCGACGCTCAGTGGCGTGTCCGACTCGAGCGACACCGCCGTGTCGGCGCTCGCCAAGCTCGAGCAGCTGCTGCCGGGCCGGCTCCGCGCCCGCGTGGCGGCGCTGGGGGAGGACGTGATCAGCCTCGGCGGAGGCGCCGTCGGTGCGGCGACCGACCCGGCGGTCCTCGCGGCGTTGGCGCTCGCCTGTCGGCGGGCCGAGCGGGTCGCCTTGGCCTACACCGATGCGCGTGGTGCGACCACCCGTCGCGACGTCGACGCCTATCGGGTCGTGCACGCCGGTCACCGGTGGTACCTCGTCGCCCACGACGTCCGGCGGGCGGCGTGGCGGACGTTCCGGGTCGACCGGGTCGGCAGCGCCGAGCTCCTCGGTGGGCGGGCGGTGTTCGACGACCCTCCCGACGCAGGTGCGCTCGTGGCCGAAGCGGTCACCACCACGGTCTACCGGTGGATCGCGACGGTCCGGCTCGACCTGCCGGCACCGGTCGCTCGCCGCGCCATCCCGCCGACCGTCGGGCAGGTCGCCGCCGACACGGCGACCTCGGCCGTGCTGCGCCTCGGCGCGGACGACCTCGATTGGCTCGCGCGTTACCTCGTGGGGTTGACCTGCGACCTCGAGGTGCTCGACCCCCCCGAGCTGATCGACGCCCTCCGCGAGCTCGGCTCGCAGCTCGCCGTGACGGGCCCGCGGATCACGGGGCCCACCCCCGGCCCCGGCTGACGACGACGCGGGGAGAGGCGGGCGGACCGTGGGACCCCTGCGGCCGGTGCCAGGTGACGGTCACTCCACGGGGACGACCTTCATGCGGACGTCCACCGCGACCACGCCCTTGCCGTCCTCGCGGACGAACACCGGGTTGAGGTCGAGCTCGGCGACCTCGGGGACGTCCTCGACCATGGCGTTGATGCGGAAGAGCAGGTCCTTGAGGGCCGGGACGTCCGCGGGCGGTGAACCGCGGTACCCACGCAGCAGCGGCGCCATCCGCAGGTCGGTCAGCATCTCGTCGACGTCCCGGTCCGTCAGCGGCGTGATCCGCACGCTGACGTCACGGAGCAGCTCGACCAGCGTGCCCCCCATCCCCGTCAGGATGATCGGACCGAACGACGGATCGTGGGTCACACCGACGACCATCTCGACGCCGTCGCCGACCATCTCCTGGACCAGGTAGCTGTCGGCGTGCTGTTCGAGGCCGGCCTCGATGAGCGCTGCTCGGATGCGTTCCAGCGCCTCGCGCGCTTCGTCGGGCGTCGACAGTCCGAGCTGTACGCCGCCGACGTCGGCCTTGTGGATCGCCGCGGCGACCTTCACCGCCACCGGCACGCCGAACTCCTCCTGCGCGGCAGCTGCCTCGTCAGCCGTCGCGACCACCCGCGAACGCGCGAGGGGGACGCCGTAGGCCGACAGCAGACCCTCGGCCTCCGCCGACGTCAGCCAGCGACCACGGTTCGAGGCGTCGGAGGGCGTGTCGCTGGCCGTCTCGGCGGCGCTGGCGGTGTGGGGCCTGCCGATGAGCAGCTCACCGCCCGGACCGGTGGACGCGAGGGCGGCGTCGACGATGGCGCGGGCGCCGTCGCGGTCGAGTCCGTCCGGGTCGACCGGCTGGCCGAGCGGTCGCCGACGCCACGAGGCGTACCGTCCGATGCGTCCCATGGCGCGTGCCGCCGACTCGGGGAAGGCGAACGAGGGGATGCGCGCCTCGGCGAGTTCGGGGGTGATCCCCTCGGCCGACATGAACACGCTGATGACCGGCACGTCCTCGGGCAGCTTGCCCTTGGCCTGGACCAGCGCGTGCGCGACGTCGTCGGTCGCGGTGGTACCGGTCGGGATGAAGATGACGAACACCATGTCGATCTCGTCGGCGTTGCCGAGGATCTCGATGGACCGGCCGTAGGAGGCAGGTGACGCGCTGGCGATCATGTCGACCGGGTTGCCGATACCGGCCTCGGCGGGGAGGAACTCGCGCAGTTCCGCGAGCGTGCGGTCCGACAGCGGCGGCACCGTGAGGCCGTTGGACTCGAGCGCGTCGGCGGCCAGGATCCCCGGACCGCCCGCGTTGGTCAGGACGGCGACCTTGTCGCCCGACGGCAACCCCTGGCTGGCGAGCAGCGTGGCGACCTCGAACATCTCCTCGAGGGTGTCGGTGCGGATCACGCCCGTCTGGCGGAACAGCGCGTCGACGGCGGTGTCACCCGAGGAGATGGCCGCCGTGTGGCTCGACGCCGCCCGGACACCGGCCGTCGTACGGCCGGACTTGACCGCCACGATCGGCTTCTTGCGCGACACGCGGCGGGCGATGCGCGAGAACTTGCGCGGGTTCCCGAACGACTCGAGGTACATCAGGATGACGTCGGTGTCCTCGTCGTCCTCCCAGTACTGCAGCAGGTCGTTGCCGGAGATGTCCGCCTTGTTGCCCACCGACACGAACGTCGAGATGCCGAGGCCGAGCATGTCGACGTGCTCGAGGACGGCGAGGCCGAGCGCACCCGACTGCGACGACATCGACACCCGCCCCTCTTGGGGGAAGGTCTGCGAGAACGTCCCGTTCATCCGGACCGAGCCGTTGCCGTTGAGCAGACCCATGCAGTTGGGGCCGACGATCCGCAGGCCGTGCCCGCGGGCGCGTTCCATCAGCTCCTCCTGGAGCGCCTCACCGGTCTCGTCGACCTCGGCGAAGCCGGCGGAGATGACGCAGACCGCCTTCACCCCGAGCTCGCCGGCCTCGTCGACCACGTCGTTGACCAGCGGGGACGGGACGCAGACGAAGACGAGGTCGGGCACCGCGGGCAGGTCCCGGAGCGAGCCGTAGGCGGCGACGGACTGGACGTGGGGCGCGTTGGGGTTCACGGGGTAGACCACACCCTCGAACCCACCCTGCAGGATGTTGTCGAAGACCAGCCCGCCGATGGCCTGCTTGTTGCGAGAGGCGCCGACGACCGCGACCCGCTCGGGCCGCAGGAAGCGCGTGAGGGCGGCCTTGGCCGCCTCCTTCTCGGAGGCGGCGACCACATCGAGGAAGCGTTCGGTGAAGGCGAGCTCGAGGTCGCTGCGCACGATCCCCCCGAAGTCGCGATCCGAGTGGTACTCGAGCCCGAGCTCACGCACGAGGTTCAGCATCCGCACGTTGTCGGACAGGATGTCGCCGGTCAGGGTCTGCACGCCCGCATCCGCGGCCGCTTGGGCGACGTGGCGCACGAGCGCCGTGCCGATCCCCCGCCCCTGCTCGGCATCCTCGATGAGCGCGGCGAACTCGGCGTGATCGCGCTGGTCGGGGTCACGCTCGTACCGGGCGACGCCGACGATGCGCTCGAGCTCACCGCGGCCGCGGGTGGCGACGATCCCGAACTGCAGATCGGGGTCGAGATCGGTGAAACGGTGGACGTTGCCCTCGTTGAGGTCGAAGGTGCCGAGGAACCGTGCGCGACGCGATTCGGTGCTCGTGCGGGCCCACATGCCCAGCAGGGCACCCGCGTCGTCGGGGGTGATCGGGCGGATGAGCACGGTGGTGCCGTCGGGCAGCACGTGGTCGTGGCGGATCTCGTCCATCGGAACCTCTGTCGCGGCGGGAGGTGGTGGCATACCAGCTGAGCAGCGACCGTGTGCTGCGCGCACCCGGCATGCGGCCCTGGGATGGAAGCCCGAAGACCCCTTCCGTGCGACCGCCCGACGCGGCAGGATGCGAGGCACGTGGAGCTGACCCCGACCGAGGGGGCCGGCAGAGAGGACGTCTCGTGTCCGACCTCGACCCGAGGGACGCCGCCCTCGAGGCGCAACTGGACCGTCTCGATGACGCGGCGAGCGCTGGGACCGCCGCCGAGGAGACCGCGCCCGACCGCGGCACCTTCGACCCGGACACCGACGGGTTCGGCTTCCACCTCGACGACGATCCCGACCAGGCGATGGACCCGCTGGCCGATCCGGTCGAGGACCACGAGCACGCCGACGGGACCGACGTCGTCGACGCGTTGGTGGCTGCCTTCAACGGCCGCGACCTCGAGGACCTCGTCGAGCTGGTGGCGTCGGACGGCGAGGCGCCCGGGCTCCTCGGGTACGACCGTGCCAACCTGCCCGAAGCCGTGGCCGACCTGTGGAACCGTCGCCCCACGGTGCTGGTGACCCGAGGCGAACTGGCGTCAGACGGTGGACCCTGCGGGGTGCTGTGGGAGCACGACGGGACCGACTGGTGGCGGCTCGCGGTGGTGTCGGTCGACGACGTCCGCGACGGCTGCGTCGGCGTGCTGGAGTTCGCCGACGATCCCCACCTGGTCGAGCAGGTGGTCACCGAGACCCCCGACGAGGAGCTCGTCGAGGGCGCCAGGTGGCAGGAGTGGGAGGAAGGCACCGGCAGCTGACCGGCCACGCTCCGCGTCAGTCGCGGCGGGGGATGCGCTCATCGGGCGGCTGCCCCTGGACCTGCTCCCAGCTCGGGCGTGGCAGCTTGAACACCTCACCGAGCTCGCCGTAGCTCGTGCCGGCCAGACGGCCGACGGGGCGCAGCAGCTCGGGGTCGATGCGCCCGTCGCGCCACACGTCCGGTGCCACGTGGATGTGGACCACCTCGCCGACGACGAGGTTGCCGTTGCCGACTGGCAGTTCGTGGACCAGGCGACACTCGAGGTGGGCCTTGGCCGCGGCCACGCGCGGTGGCGCGACGACGGTGGAGGGGGCCTCCTCGAGCCCGAACCAGGCGAACTCGTCCTCGCCGTGCGGGAGGTCGGCGGAGGTCGCGTTCATCGGTTCGAGGACGTGCTCGGTGACGAGGTTGACCACGAACTCGCCGCTCGCCCGCACGTTGCGCAGCGTGTCCTTCTCGCCGATCGAACTGAAGACCACGTGCGGCGGGTCGTGACTCACCACGTTGAAGTACGAGTGCGGTGCGACGTTGCGCACTCCGTCGTCCCCGACGGTGGAGACCCACGCGATCGGGCGCGGGATCACGAGGCCGGTCATGACGAAGTAGATCTGGCGTGCCTGCCAGTCGGCCGGCGACAGCTCGAGGTCGGTGTCGAGCCGATCCGGTGGCGCCGGGTGGGAGGAGGTCACGGTCAACCTGTCACGTCAGGGCCCGGTGGGTGCTCGGGAGGCTAGGCAGCCACCGTCCGGTCGTCCGTACAGGTGCGATGGGCCAGCGCTGTCCGGCCGTGTGGGCGGTCCCGGGCGCCCCACGCGGCAGGCACGGTGGGGGTGAGGCGCTGGAACGGCCGGCGCGAGACCGAGGAGGACCACGTGAGCGACAACACCGGCGAGAAGATCAAGGGTGTCGCCAAGGAGGCGGCCGGGAAGGTCACCGGCTCCGACGAGATGAAGCACGAGGGCGAGCAGCAGCAGAAGAAGGCCCAGAAGGACGACGAGGCGGCGCGCCTCGAGGCCGAGGCCCAGGCCAAGAAGCAACAGGCTGCCGGGCATGAGGGCCAGCAGCGCAAGCACCAGAACTGATCCGTCCGGACACCACGAGCCGGCCCTGAGGGGCCGGCTCGGCTCGTGTGTCCGAGAGCGCCGAGGCCGTGGGTGGTGGCCGTCGCCCTCGGATCAACCCGGGCTACCGGCGGGCGAGCGTGGGTCGTCGATCGGGCCACCGGCGGTGGCGGACACGTCGTAGGTCCGGCCCTGCTGATCCTGCTTGCGTCCCTGGAGGAACTGGAAGATCCCGATCGCCGCAGCGACCAGCAGGACCGGGACGCGCAGCGGTGGCGGCAGGACCCGCCACGCACGGCGGAGCCAGGGCAGAGCGGCGATGATGGCCTGCGGGTTCACGGAGGGCTCCTCGTCGGACCGTCGGACGCCCACGCTACCGGCGAGGTGGACCTCGCCCGTGGCCGACCGACCCCCGGACGGCCACCCTCGCCTCCGGGTGGTGGACGACCCGATCCGCGCCACACCCTCCGGCTGGCGTGGTGGTCTACCTGGCGTTGAAGTACTTCGCCTCCGGGTGGTGGACGACGATCGCGGAGGTGGACTGCTCGGGGTGGAGCATGAACTCCTCGGTGAGCTCGACGCCGATCTGCGACGGGTCCACGAGCTCGAACAGCTGCTCCTGCATCTCGAGGTCCGGACAGGCGGCGTACCCGAACGAGTAGCGCGACCCGCGGTAGCCCTGACGGAACCAGTCCTGAGGCGTCGGGCCGTCGTGGCCCGCGATGCCGAGCTCCTCGCGGATGCGGCGGTGCCACAGCTCGGCCAGCGCCTCGGCCATCTCGACCCCGAACCCGTGCGCGAACAGGTAGTCCTGGTAGCGATCCTGCGCGAACAGGTCCTGGGCGACCTCGCTGATGCGGTGGCCCATCGTCACGACCTGCACGCCGAGCACGTCCACCTCGCCGCTGTCGACGGGACGGAAGAAGTCGCCGATGTTGAGGAACCGACCGCGGTCCTGGCGGGGGAAGGCGAAGCGCACCAGCTCGCGCTGCAGCGGAGCATCCGGGTGCCACACCACCAGGTCGTCGCCGTCGCCGTTGGCCGGGTAGTAGCCGTACACCACCTCGGGGGTGATGACCTTCTCGGCCTTGGCCCGCGCCAGCCACTCGCGCAGGACCGGGCGGGCCTTCTCCTCCAGCAGCTGGGCGTACTCGTCGGGCGAGCCGTCACCGGGCCCGAACCCCCACTGGTTGCGGAACAGCGCGACCTCGTTGAGCAGCGGCGCGACCTCGTCGACGGGGACGCCGCGCACGACCCGCTGGCCCCAGAACGGCGGAGCAGGCACGTCGACGTCGGTCGCGACCGTCGACCGGGGACGGCCCTGCGCGTCCACGGCTGGCGGCGCTTCGGGTGCCCGCTGGCGGGTCGGCTTGCGCCGCTCGCGCCGTTCACCGAAGCCCTCGGGGATCTCGGCCGCCGGGTCGTCACCGGCCATCACGGTGTCGAGGACACTCAGGCCCTCGAACGCGTCCTTGCAGTAGAAGACCTGGCCCTCGTAGATCGCGCGCAGGTCGTCCTCGACGTACCCGCGGGTGAGCGCCGCACCGCCGAGCAGGACCGGGTACCGGGCCAGCCCGCGGACGTTCATCTCCTCGAGGTTGTCCTTCATGATCACGGTGGACTTGACCAGCAGACCCGACATCCCGATCGCGTCGACCCCGTGCTCCTCGGCCGCGTGCAGGATCGTGTCGATCGGCTGCTTGATCCCGAGGTTGTGCACCTCGTAGCCGTTGTTGCGCAGGATGATGTCGACCAGGTTCTTGCCGATGTCGTGCACGTCGCCCTTCACGGTGGCGAGCACGATCGAGCCCTTGTTCGACGACCCGCCGCCGGAGGCCTCGATGTGGGGCTCGAGGTAGGCGACCGCCGTCTTCATCGCCTCGGCCGACTGCAGCACGAACGGCAGCTGCATGGCGCCCGAGGCGAACAGTTGCCCGACCTCCTTCATACCGCCGAGCAGGTGGGTGTTGATGATGTCCAACGGTGGCGTGTCGGCGAGGGCCTCGTCGAGGTCGGCCTCCAGGCCCTCGCGCTCGCCGTCGACGATGCGTCGGTGCAGCCGCTGGTCGATCGGCAGGCTCGCGAGCTCCTCGCGGTCGTCCTGCTCGACCTCCCCCTCGAACAGCGCCATGAAGTGGTGCAACGGGTCGTACTTGGCGCCCTGCGTCGCTGCGCCCTCGGACGTGCCTGCCTCGCCACGGCGGTCGTGGACGAGGTCGAGCGCCGTAGCGACCTGCTCGTCGGGGATGCGGTGCAGCGGCAGGATCTTGCCGGGGTGCACGATCGCGGAGGTCAACCCGCGGTCGACCGCCTCCTTCAGGAACACCGAGTTGAGGACCTGCCGCGCCGCCGCCGACAGCCCGAACGAGACGTTCGACACCCCGAGGGTCGTCCCGCACCCGGGGATCAGCTGGCTGATGCGCTCGATCGCCTCCAGGGTCTCCAGCGCGTCACGGCGCAGGTCCTCCTGACCCGACCCGAGGGGGAAGGTGAGGCAGTCGAAGATGAGGTCCTGTGGCTCCAGGCCGAACTCGTCGATGGCGATCTCGGCCACCCGCTGGCTGACCTGGACCTTCCAGTCGGCGGTGCGGGCCTGGCCCTCCTCGTCGATGGCGAGCACGACCACCGCCGCCCCGTAGCGCTTGGCCAGCGGCAGCAGCAGGTCGGCCTTGTTGCGCCCGTCCTCGAGGTTCACCGAGTTGATGACGGCCCGCCCCCCGAGGCGGAGCAGCGCCGCCTCGACCACGTCCGACTGGGTCGAGTCGATCACCAGCGGCAGGGTCGACTGGGTGGCGTAGCGGTCCACCACCTCGATCATGTCGGGCGCACCCTCGCGGCCGACGTAGTCCACGCAGACGTCCAGGACGTGGGCGCCCTCGCGGGTCTGGGACTTGGCCAGCGCGACCGTGCCGTCCCAGTCCTCGGCGAGGAGGATCTCGCGGAACGCCTTCGAGCCGTTGGCGTTCGCCCGCTCACCGATGGCCAGGAACGCGGTGTCCTGTTCGAGCGGGACGGCGCTGTACAGCGACGCGAGCGACGGCCGGTACTCGACGGTCACCGGGGTCGGCGCTGGCGCGCCTCCCGGCCCCTCCATCGGCCGCCCTCCAGAAGCATCCGGGAGCACCAGGGAGCCGGCGAAGCCCGGCTTGGCCTGGTCGGGTCGGTCCAGCACGCGTGGTCGGGGCGCGAGGTCCGCGACCGCCTCGACGACCGCGGCGATGTGGTCCGGCGTGGTGCCGCAACAGCCACCGACGATGGAGACGCCGAGGTCGGTGACGAACTCCCGCTGTGCCTGGGCGAGCCCGGCCGGGTCCAGCGGGTAGACCGTCGCCCCGTCGATCAGCTCCGGCATCCCGGCGTTGGGCAGGACGCTGAGCGGCAGCCGGGACGCGCGCGACAGGGTGCGGACGTGCTCGCGCATGTCCTCGGGGCCCGTCGCACAGTTCATCCCGAGCAGGTCGAGGCTCAGCGGGTCGAGCGCGGCGAGGGCGGCCAGCGGTTCGGTCCCGAGGAGCATCGTGTTGATGTCCTTCTCGATGGTGAACTGCACCGCCAGCGGTACCCGGCTCCCGCGCTCCTCGAAGACGTCGTTGGCGGCAGCGACGGCCGCCTTGATCTGGAGCAGGTCGAAGCTGGTCTCGATCCAGATCACGTCGGTGCCGCCGTCGAGCAGCGCCCGGATCTGGCGGCGGTAGCCGTCCTCCATCGTCGGGACGTCGATGAAGTCCTTGGTGGTCGCGGGGTCCTTGCCGAGCGACAGCGTGGGGGAGCGGGTGCCCGGCCCGATGGAGCCGATGACGAACCGTGGACGGTCGGGGGTCGAGTAGGCGTCGGCCGCGGCACGGGCGAGCAGGGCCGCCTTCTCGTTCAGCTCCTCGGTGCGGTCGCCGAGGCCGTACTCGTCGAGCACCCACGGCGCGCCGCCGAACGTGTCGGTCTCGACCGCGTCGCACCCCACCTCGAGGAACGAGCGGTGGACCGCCTCGACGACGTCGGGCCGGGTGTCGACCAGGATCTCGTTGCACCCCTCGAGGTCGCTCGACCCGAAGTCGTCGGCCGTCAGGTCGGCGTCCTGCAGCGAGGTGCCCATCGCCCCGTCGAGCACCATGACGCGGCGCCGGAGCGCGTCGAGGAAGGGGTGCGCGTCGAGAGGGGGCAGCATCGTCGGTCCGAGGGGTCGCGAGCGGTCCTGGGCTGCAGGTGAGCGGCACCGGGACGAGCGCGGGACCGAGACTTCGGACCGCAGACGACGGGGAGGATACCCGCGCGAGCGGAGCGGCTTCCAACCCGACCGGGACAACCTGGCCAACAGCTAGCGTGCGGCCGGCCGACCGGGGGACCGACGCTGCCCGACCCCAACCGCCCCATCCTCCTGATGCTGCTCGTCGCGGCGCTCCTCGCCGCGGCGGCGGTCACGCGCCGGTCGCGTCGTCGGCGCCGCCTCGCCGGGTGGACCCACACCACGGGCGAGGTCGTGGCCGAGGAGGGGGTCCTCAACACCCGCGCCTCGGCGCGCTCGTTCCTGCCCGTCGTGAGGTTGAGGTTCACCACCCCCGACGGTCAGGTCGTCGAAGCGACGCCGAGGTCGGGCACCTACGCGGGCGGGAGCCGCGTCGGGCGGGCGGTGACGGTCGTCTACGACCCGCAGGAGCCGACCCGGTTCGACGCGTGGCCGGGCCGTGACCGGACCGGTTGGCTGCTGGGCGGGGTCGCGCTCGGTCTGGTCGCACTGGCAGCGTTGGCGCAGCTGTGACCGGGATGCTCCACCGGCCGGCGGTGCGGGCTGCCGCCGGAGGGCGCCACCGGCCGGCGGCGCGGGCTGCCGCCGGAGGGTCCGAGCGACGAACTTGCCTCGCCCGAGCGACCCCGCGAGGCTGCCCGCCATGGCCATCTTCACGCGCAAGCCCGAGCTGCCCGCCGACCTCCACGATGCGTGGTGGTCCTTCCTCGACTGCGCCGAGGTGATCGAGGGCGGCCGCCGGGTGCTGCTCGGCACGCTGCCCACCGGCCGGGTCGAGCCGGCGCCGATCGCGGTGGGCCTCGACTCCATGCGGCAGGCGATCCGCGACGCCCGCGAGTGGATGCCGCGGTGGCGGGTCACCGAGGCAGCCGGCGGCGCGGACCCGGACGCCGTCGAGGACCTCGCCCACGCGTGGGGGAAGGCGAACGCGTCGCTCGACGAGGCTGAGACGGGCTGCGAACACGTCGCCGAGGTCGCGGCGTCGACCCGTGAGCTCGAGGAGCTGCTGACCGCCTTCCAGGACGTCATCGATCCCCTGGACAGCTTCTCGGACGCCGAACGCGCCTGGCGCCGCGCCTGGCGCCTGCCGCGGCAGCGGCACTGACGGCCGCCAGATCTGCCGTCGTCTCGAGCTGTGGACGACCCTGCCGGATGCTCCGAAGGGCCCCGGCTCCTGTCGGGCGCGCCCACCGCGTGCCCACAGGTCAGGGGTCGCTTCCCGGTGGATCGGCCCGCTCGGCCAACGAGACCGCCATTCGCCAGCGTCGCTCGAACTGCAGATCCATCACGAGCCGACCCGTGATGAGCACCGTCGCGAGTATCGCGAGGGACTGCCACGGGGCGGTGGTGTCCAGGAGGATCACCACCGCGAGAACGATGAGCGCAACCACACTTCCCAGGGCCAGCGGCACCCGACGTCGCGTCGCCTTCCTGAGCTGAGGGGTCATGAGCGCCGACTGCACCAAGGCAACCTCGGCACTTCGGGGCACTTGCCCGTTGTAGGCCGACCGTTGCACCTGTGCCCTTTGCTCCTCGTCCATTCGATCCCATAGATCAGATGCCAGAGACCCCGGCGGTGGAGACATCTCTGACAAACGGAGTAGGCTGGAGTCCAAGTGATCCAATCTATTTCGTAGTGCAGCTAGGATGCGCATGCCACGGCCCCCATCTTGGCAGCGGTCTCGCTCATTCGATCTCGCGATCGCTCGCCCTGATCCTAGCCTGATCTCGGACGATCCGGTTCATTCGCCGGATCAGTACCATGGCTCACAGGGCTCGAAGGGCTTGGAAAGCTCGGTACGGTAGACGGAGAAGGTGTTCCAGTTCTCGTTCTCAAGGAAGAAGAGAGTGATGACGACCCAGGTTGCGCATTCTCGGCGATGGTGCGTGAGCTTCATGGGACGGCCGCGAGTATCGAACTGCCCCAGATACGTAGCGCCACTGAACAACGTGCCGGCGTTGGTTCGGTCTAGATCGTAGTCCCAATAGCCGTAGGGGCCACCCTTCTGCGTATACCCGTTCGTGCCCATCATGAAGTAGGTGATGTTGAACTGTTGTGGGTAGCGATGCAGGTTCTTCTTCTCGTCTTCGAGGACAAACGCTCCCGAACAATGAACAAGCTCACACTGTCCCTGGAATCGCATGGTTCCTTGGCCGGAGGGATCACACAGTTTGTTCGTAGCACCAAAGTCATCGGAACAAAGTTCCGAGTAGGCGTAGCCGGAACCGGCGCTAATGACCCCGCAAGCACCGAGTACGGCAGCTCCGCCGACGCCGGCTGTTGGTAGACCCGCGAGGATCGCGAGGCCGCCGCAGGCCAGACCAGCGCCGAGGCCGAGCACCGTCCCTTGAGCTCCACAGGCGGCCTCACATTCATCTGCGTATGCCGACTCATCGACAGAGAATGTACGCGTGGATGAGCCACGCATCTGGATCGATATATCTTGGGTTGCCGCGTCATCCGCCTGATTTACCGTGATTCGAAACAACTCTGCATATTCGGAGTCGGAGTCGATCTCGTTCCAAACTGATTGAGAGAACTCTGGTGCCTGTGATCGTGCATCCGCCGCGATCCTGACCACACTGACGTAGACGCTGGCCTTCGTGGCGTTGTCGGTGGAAGACGCCACGACGTCTTGAACGAAGGCAGCATCATTGATTGCAGAGATCAAACGAAGATGCTGTGAGCCAGCAGGAAGAGCAGGAACCGGTAGCTTGTCGTCGACAGCGGAGATCGTATCCTGCCCGATTGTTTCCCATACTCTGGCGTCCTCATGGTTGACCCGAGTTGAACGGAGTCGATGAAGTCGGATGGCTGTGTCGATTCGGGCATCCATGACGGAAGATCAAGCGACTCGTATGCCCCAAGGCGGTCCCCCGCCATATCGAGGTTCGACATGAGGCCCATGCGTCCGAGTGCCTGAGATTGGGTTTGTGCTCTCGCGCTTTCGCTCGAGACGAATAGCCCGAGTATCAGCGTGAGTACGATCAGAACGGCCGCACGGCGTCGGTATATCGTGTGAGTCATGGATTCCCCCGAGAAGGTGTACGAGTGCCTTCCACGGGACAGGCCACTCGACCTTCACCTTGTTGTCATGTGCATCGACTCGCGCGTGGCGTGCGCCTCGGTGTACGGCCGGCGCGCCCTGACGGTGTCATCGGCCTTCTCGCCCGCGTCGCCGTCCTGGCGGCCGTCGTCGCGGGCCGCATCGTCGCCTATCCGCTCTGGTCTGGGCGGCCGCGGCCTCCCAGGAGGCGCTGGCCCGTTCGCGGGACGGCCTACGCCGGGTGGGTGACGCTGGTCCACTGGCTGGTCGGTGCGGCGACCATCGTCCGCTACTGGCGGTACGGCTCGTGCGTGTCGCTGATGATCTGACCGCAGAGGCCGAGGATGGGACGACATTGGCGATGGCCGGTCCCGTCATGCCCGCCTCCCGGACCAACCCACGCTTTTCCCCAGCCGTGGTGGATCACCCGGACCTCGTGGCACGGACCTGACTACCGTCCTTCGGGCGCGGGGAGCCGTCCCGTGCCGGACCGGGGGGTCGTCGTGGCAGCTGCTCGCGGGATCGTCCGGCTCATGGTGTGGTGCGCGGCGCTCGCCATGGTCCTCGTGGCACTCCACCGCCTGCCGGTGCCTGCCGACGCCCTCGATCTCGCCAGCCGCGAACCGGCCGATCTGATGCCGGTCCTGCTCCGCGGCGCCCGGTGGATCGCGCTCGCCTGCGCGTGGTACCTCGCCGGCGCCACGACCCTCTCGACGGTGACCACGGTGCTGGCGTGGCGGCCCCTCCGGCGGCTCGAGGATGCGGTGACGCTTCCCGTCGTGCGCCGCCTCGTGCATGCGGGCCTCGGTGCGTCCCTGGTCGTGGGGGTCGGCCTCGGGCCGGCGACCGTTGCGGCCGCGACTCCCGGCCCACCCGGCGTCGCGCCGGGGCCACCCGGCGCCTCGGGTGCGCCCGCGCCGTTGGCCGAGCTCAGAGACCCGCCGGTCGACGACCCGCCGCGAGCACCGCGGATCGCTGAGCTGCCGGGCCCGCGGGCACCCGACGTCGCCGAGCCGACCCGGGACGAGGACGAACCACCGCTCGTGGCGCCGACCCGCGCCGAGGCCGACGTGGACCTGCCGGCGAGCGGTGTCGCGACCCACGAGGTCGTGCCGGGGGAGTCGTTCTGGTCGATCGCCGCGGACCTCACCGCCGACGAGTTCGGCCGCGAACCCGAAGACGGCGAGATCTTCGAGCGCTGGATCGCGCTCATCGAGGTCAACCGCGACCGGCTCCTGATCCCCGACGACCCCGATCTACTGCTCCCCGGGCAGCAGCTCCGCCTGCCGGGCGGTGGCCGGTGAGCGGTCCGAGCGAGGCGCCGCAAGTGGACGCCCACGGCGATGGTGGCGACCAGGCCGCACTCTCGGCCCTGCTCGACGACGCGGCGGTCGACGCTGCGGTCCGTGCGCGCCGGATCGCCCGTGACGGCCGTGAGCGCGCACGGCAGGTGGCGACCTGGGTCGGCGCCCTCCGTGACCTGGCCGAGCGCGAGGCCGACGTGCAGGTGCACACCGATGCCGACGTGGCCGTCGTAGGCCGCCTCATCGGGGTGGCCTCCGACCACCTCCTACTGCGCCTGGACGGCGGCGCACTCACGGTCGTGGCGCGTCCCGCGACCACCGGCGTGCGTGAGACCGATGGTGCCGCGGCCGCCACGCCACCGGCCGCCGGCGACCGGCCTGCGCCGACCGACCAGACGCTGCTCGAGGTGCTCGACCGGTGGCACGAGGACGCGGCCACCGTCCACCTCGTCACCCGTGGCGGCGCGACCGAACGGGGCCGCATCGTGGCGGTCGGCGAGGACGTGATCTCGCTCACGACCGGCGCTGGCACCCTCCACGTCCCGGCGGACGCCATCGTCAGCGTCTCGGTGCGGTAGGGGTCGGCCGCTACCCGTCCTCGGTGCCGTCCACGTCGACGTGCTCGAGGGTGCCGGGTTGGATGCGTGCACCCTCGATGAAGGCATCGACCTCGGCCTGCTTGAGCCGGATGACGCGTCCGATCCGGTAGGCGGGCAGCTCCCCCGAGTCGATCAACCGGTACAGCGTGGCCGTGGCGATGCCGAGGTGGCGTGCCGCCTCCTTGGTCGACAACCACGCGATCGCGTCGTCCCCGTGCCCGGCCACCTCACCTCCGTCCGCGCTCGTCCTGCACGTCGCGCGCAGCCTACGACCTCGGTACGGCCTGGACCGTCGCTGTCCACAGGCGGCCAGCCGGGACGGTCGTGGACCGCGCTCGTCCACAGCCCGGCCGGACACGGATCGGCCTCGTCCGGTGGGTCCGGCTAGCTTCCGCCGGGCAGCCGCGCCGGGGGGCGCGGCGACGAGGACGGGGGTCCGCGTGTCCCACGTGACAGATCCGTGGTCGACGTCGGCCGACGCGCCAGCAGCGGCCGGCGCCGAGGCTCCGGCAGCGGTCACCCCGACGTCCCAGCGGCGCATCGTGCCGCGACGGACGTTGCCCGGCGGGCGGGCGGTGCTCGGCGCCCTGCTCGTCGCCCTGGCCGTCGTGGGCGTGGTCGTCGCGCACCTGTCCGCGACGGCGGCGCCACGTGATCGGTACCTGGTCGCCACCAGCGACCTCCCGGCGGGGATGTTGTTCGGTGACGTGCGGGTGGTGCAGGCCAACTTCCGCCAGGTCGCGCTCGACCTGCCGGCCGAGGTCGCGGCGGGGGCGGTGCACGTCGACGATGCCGCCACGCTGGTCGGTCGCCGTCTGCTCGGTGCCGTCCAGGCAGGGGACCTGCTGCTCGCTTCGGGTCTGGCCGACGTCGGCGCCGATCGGGGGACCTCGACCTTCGCGTTCTCGGTCTCCGCCGATGCGGCCGTCGGCGGGACGCTGACCCCCGGTGATCACATCGACGTGGTCGCCACGACCGGCACCGGTGCGGAGGCCACGACCGCGTACGTGGTACGGGCGGCTCCGCTGACCGCCGTCCAGGCCACCGGCGGTGGCCTCGGAGGCGAGGCGGTGCGCCTGACCGTCGAGCTCGCACGCCCCACCGACGTGCAGGCGCTCGCGCACGCCCTCGCGACGGCCGACGTCGTGGTCGTGCGCAGCCCCGACGTGACCAGTGGCGCCCCCGATCCGTACCGCTTCGACCCACAGGCGCCGGGTGTCGAACCGGCCGCCGAGCTGCCAGCACCCGCCAAGCAGCCGGTGCCGTGAGCGGCCGTCTGAGCGTCCTGACCGTGGCCGGCGCGCGGTCCGCGTGGTCGGGTGCCGTCGCCCGCTGGGCCGCCAGCGCGGTCCTGCCCGTCGAGGTGGTCCGGTGCGTCTCGATCGGTGAGGTCCGGGCACGGCTCGCGACGGGGCGCCCGTGGTCGGCATTGCTCGCCGACGCCGCGCTCAGCGGCGTGGACCGGGACCTCGTCGCGGCGGCCGACGTCGCGGGCTGCCCCACCATCCTCGTCGACGAGGACGGTGGCCGGGACCTGCAGCCGCTCGGGGCCGCCGCCGTCCTCGGTGCACCCTTCTCGCGGGACGAGCTGCTCGGCGTCCTCGCCCTGCATGGCCGGCAGCTCGCCCCGGGGCGGGTCGCCGTGGTCCCCGACGGCCCCGCACCACCCGCCGTACCAGGGACCCTCCTCGCCGTGACGGGGACCGGTGGCAGCGGGACCTCGACCGTCGCTGCCGCGCTGGCACAGGGTCTCGGCAACCCTCGACCGGGGCGCCGCTACGCGCCGGTGATGCCGCGTCGGGACGTCGTCCTCGCCGACCTGTGCCGCCGCGCCGACCAGGCGGTGCTGCACGATGCGCGGGTTCTCGTGCCCGGCCTGCGCGAGGTCGTCGACGCCCACCGGACCAGTACGCCGTCCGCCGCGGATCTGCGGGCGCAGACGTTCGCGCTGGGCGACCGCGGCTACCACCTGCTGCTCGGGCTGCGGCGCCCGGCGCACTGGGCCACGCTGCCGCCCCGGGCCGTCGATGCGTTGCTCGACGGGCTCCGGACGGCCTTCGAGGTCACCGTCGCGGACGTCGACCCGGACCTCGAGGGCGAGGCGGTCAGCGGATCGTTCGACGTCGAGGAGCGTCACCACCTGACCCGGGCCGCGCTCGCCAGGGCCGACGTCACCCTCGTCACCGGTGAGCCGACCACCCTCGGGTGCGCCAAGCTGGTGCGCCTCGTCGCCGACGTCCTCGCCCACGAGGTCGAACCGCACCGCCTCCTGCTGGTGCTGCCGCGTTCGCCCCGGTCCCCGCGCGCCCGGGCCGAGCTCGTGACGGCCCTGGCGGATCTGCTGCGCGGCGCGGTCGGTCCGGCAGCGGAACGGATCGCCTCGCCGCTCGGCCTGCCGGAGCGACCGGTCGACGAGGCGGTCCGCGACGGCGCACCGCTGCCCGCCTCCCTGCCGGACAAGCTGGCAACAGCGGTCGCTGCGCTGCTCGGTCGGGTCGGCACACGTGCGTCTGCGGTCGAGGCCGCCCCCACCCCGATCCGCCCGGGAGAGCTCGGGCTCGCGACCGAGGACCGACCGCTGCCCGGCCCACCGGCCGACGGGTGGCCGGCGTGAGCGCCATCGACGCTGCCGACGACCGGACGCTCTCACCGCTCGCCGAGATCGAGACCCGCGTCCTCGCGCTCGCCGAGGACGAGACCCTCGACCTCGCCGACGATGCCGCCCGGCACCGCATCCGATCGCTGATCGAGGACGAGGTGGCGCGCTGGCGGCGCGACCACGATGCCGGACGTCGGCCGTTCGACCTGCCCACCCCCGAGCTCGTCGTGGAACGCGCCCACCGCAACCTCGTCGGCTACGGGCCGCTCGAACCGCTCCTGCGCGACGACGACGTGTGGGAGGTGATGATCAACGCGCCGGACCAGATCCTGGTGCGGCGCCACCGCGGGGTGTCCGGCTACCACGACGAGACCTTCCACGACGACGATCACGTCCTGCGCACGCTGACCAAGCTGCTCGACGACGCCTCGACCTCCCACCGCACCCTCGATCCGTCCGAGGGGTTGCAGGACGCCCAGCTCGACGACGGCTCGCGGCTGCACATCGTCCACCGCGACGTCGGACGCGGTGGCCACCTGCTGGTCAACATCCGCCGCTTCACCGGCGTGGCGTACCGCTCGCTCGACCAGCTCGTGGCCGGCGGGATGTTGTCGGTGGAGGTCGCCGCGCTCCTGCGCACCGCCGTGCGGGCCCGCGCTTCGATCGTGGTGGCCGGGGCACCCGGGGCCGGCAAGACCACCCTCCTCGCCTGCCTCGCTGCGGAGCTCGACCCCACGCTGCGCGTGGTGACCGCCGAGGAGGTCTTCGAGCTCGACGTGCCGCTGCCGAACGTCGCCGCCATGCAGACCCGTCCCGGCCGCCCCGACCGCCCAGAGGTCGACCTGCGCCGGCTCGTGGCCGGGTTCCTGCGCATGGCTCCCGACGTCGCCATCGTCGGTGAGGTCCGCGATCGCGAGGCGCTCCCGTTGCTGCTCACCCTGTCCTCAGGGGTGACCGGCTACACCACGATCCACGCGGGGACGGCTCGACAGGCGCTGACCCGCCTGCGGTTCATCTGTCAGCTGGCCGACACGCGCTCCGAGCTGCCCCTGCCGGCGCTCACCAACCTCGTGGCCGGCGCGGTCGATCTGGTGGTGCACGTCGGCCGCGTCGACGGCCGCCCCTGCGTCACCGAGGTGCTCGCCGTCGAGGATGTCTCGGGTGACGCGAGCGGGGCCACGTTCACCACCACCGACCTCGTACGGGCCACCCCGGACGGGCGGGCGTGGCGCTGGAGCGGCGCGCTGCCGGTGCGCCTCGCCGAGCTCGCCCGCACGGTCGGTGAGGACGTCCGGGTCGACCTCGCTGCGATCGGCCGCGATCACGAGGGACCGCGGTGAACGGCCCGTTCGGCACCTTGATCCTGGCCGCGCTCGCCGGAGCCGGTGCCTACCTGTGGGCCACCGCGGTGCTGCTCGGTTGGCGCGGGCTCGGCCCCGGGCTGGGTGCTGGGCGCAAGGCAGCACAGCGCCGCTCCGCGACCGACGTGCTCGCGCAGGCCGGTCTCGAAGGGGTGCGGCCGGCGCAGTTCCTCGCCGTGTGCGTCGCCGTCGGGACGGTGCTCGGCCTGGTCGCCTGGGCGCTGTTCGGTGGCTGGCCGGTCGCCCTGGCGGTCGGTGTCGTCGGTGCCCTGGCGCCGGCGGCGGTCGTCCGACGCCGTCAGCACCGCCGTCGCGAGCAGGCCCGCGACGCGTGGCCCCGCCTCCTCGAGGAGCTGCGTCTCCAGGTGGTCAGCGTCGGCCGGTCCGTGCCGCAGGCGCTCGTCGAGGTGGGGCACCGCGCGCCCGAGGACCTGCGACCTGCGTTCGCCGCGTCGGCGCGTGAGTGGCAGCGATCCACCGACCTCGACCGCGCGCTCGACGTGCTGAAGGCGCAGCTGGCCGACCCCGCGGCCGACGCGGTGTGCGAGACGTTGCTGGTCGCCCACGAGGTCGGTGGCCGTGACGTCGACCGACGGCTGCGTGAACTGGTCACCGACCGCACCGTCGACGTCCAGCAGCGACGCGACGCCCGGGCCAAACAGGCCGGCGCGCGGTTCGCCCGGACCTTCGTGCTGATCGTCCCGGTCGGCATGGCGGCGGTGGGCCTGGCCATCGGTGACGGGCGCGGTGCCTACGCGGCACCCGGGGCGCAACTGCTGGTCCTCGCCGCGATCGGCGGTATCGCGGCGTGCTGGTGGTGGGCCGGGCGTCTCCTGCGCCTCCCCGAGCCCGATCGGGTCTTCGTCGCACGGGACGAACGCGCGACCGGCAGGCCGGCGTGACGGGCCTGCTGGTGCTGTCCGGGCTGACCCTGTGGGTCGGCCTGACCCTGCTGCTCGCCGAGGTGCGCTGGTTCTCGCGGCCGCCGCTCACCGACCGGCTGGCGCCGTTCGTCCCCGGAGGAGACGAGGTGCCTCGTCGTTCGGGGTGGTGGTCGGTCGCGACGGTGTCCGAGGTGATCGCCCCGCTGGCCCGCGACATCGGTGCGGCGGTCGGTCGTGCCGTCGGTGTGACCGAGGACCTCGGACGGCGCCTGCGCCGCGTGCACGCCACCGCCGACCCGACCAGCTTCCGGGTCCGGCAGCTCGGCGTGGCCGCGGCCGCCTTCGCCGCTGCGGTCCTGCTCGCCGTCCTGCTGCGCCTCCCGCTGCTGCTGGCGGTCGCGGTACCGACGATCGCAGCGCTGCTCGCCCTCCTCCTGGTCGAGCAGCGGCTGCTGACCGCGTCGGCCGCCTGGCAACGCGCGCTCACCCTCGAGTTGCCCGTCGTGACCGAGCAGCTCGCCATGCGCATGGGGGCGGGGGCATCGCTGACCGTCGCGCTCGAACGCGTCGCGTCGCGGGGACGTGGGGCCGTCGCGCGCGACCTCACACGAGTCACGGCCCGCATCCGTCAGGGCGTCGCGGCCGACCGTGCACTGGCCGAGTGGGCCGACCTCGCCGCCGTCGACGCCGTGACCCGCCTCGTCAGCGTGCTCCAGCTCGACCGCGACACCGGCGACCTCGGTCGGCTGCTGGCCGCCGAGGCACGGACGCTGCGTCAGGAACAGCACCGGCATCTGATCGAGGTGGCCGAGAAGCGGGGCCAACAGGTGTGGGTCCCGGTGACCGTGGCCGCGCTCGTCCCCGGGACGGTCTTCATCGCCATCCCGTTCGCGTCCGCGATCAGCCAGCTCTTCGGCTGAAGGGAGCGTTCGGCTGAGGTCAACCCGCGCTGCGTTCGGTAGCGGGTGTTGTTCGATGGGCCCGACCAGCCCGGCCGTGGCAACACGGCGGTTCTGCCCACGATCGGGAACGATCCTCGTACGCGGTCAGGGCAGTTGCCCAGCCGCCGCTACCTGCTCACGGACCAGTGCCGCCGTTCCTGGCGGCGCGCTGTGCGCTTGATCGCCCAGGCCACAGGGAGGCCCACAACCGCGGTGGCCACCACTGCGGACGCCTGCGGTATCAGCTCGCCGTCGAGGAGGTGGATCCCGCCGAACCCCAGCAAGACGAGAGCCGTCACCGCCGACGGCAGGATCATCCGGTCCTCACGCAGCTCCGGGGTCAATGACGAGACGATGTCTTCGCCGAGCAGCAGCAACGCTCCCATCACGAAGTACGCCTCGTCCAGCGGAGCGAGCCATCCGCTCATCACCAGCGTGGCGCAACACCCGGCGAGTCCGACCCCGAGCCCAGCGGCGGGTCCGCGTTGCCCGGCGACCCAGAGCCCGTGCCCCAGCGCAGCCACGAGGGTGACCCCCACTGCCAGGACCACGGCCAGCTCGCTCAGCTCTCCCGCTGTCGATGCGTCACGGACAACGAGCACGAGGACCGCGAGCGCGGGGAGGTTCTGGACGAACAGCACCACGAGTGAGAAGGGAACCGTCGACCCGTCGCGCAGTCGCGGCGTCGCCAGTGCCAGCAACATCGGGACCGACAGCCACACGGGATCGCCGAAACCGAAGAGCCAGGCACCGACGATCAACAGCATCCCGCCGAGGCCGACCGCCCACCGCCACGAGACCCAGTCGGGCTCGCCCACACCGCCCCCTGAAAGTCAGCAGCAACGGAAGCGCTGCTCGCTGGCGAAGGATGCCACCTGGTGCGGAGTCTTCGCGACCGCAGGCGAACAACGCCCGTGGGAGCTACCTACCGGGCTCAGCGATCAGTCCGCTGGCCACCGTTCGGGGTAGTCCTCCGCGACACGAGCATGCTGGAGGCGAAGGTCGCGTCGCTCCGGAGGGGTGAGATGGTCCTCGAAGACCACTCCCTCGAGGTGGTCGACCTCGTGCTGGAGGCAGCGCGCGAGTACGCCGGTGCCGCGGACCGTGATCGGTTGGCCGAACTGGTCCTGCCCGCGGCAGACCGCCGTGTCGGGGCGGGCCAGCGGGAGGTACGCACCTGGCAGGGACAGACAGCCCTCCAGGGCGACATCGCGCTGAGGGCCGAGCAACCGCGCGATCCTCGGGTTGCAGACCAGCCCCTGCCGTCGCCGCCCGTTGGCATCCTCACAGTCGTACACGAACACGGCGAGATCGACGCCGATCTGCGGCGCGGCGAGTCCCGCCCCCTGCGCGGCTCGGTTGGTCGCGAACATCGCGGCGAGAAGGTCCCACAGGTCTGCGTCGAAGGCCGTGACCGGACGCGATGGCCGGTGCAGCACCGGATGGCCCCACCTGAGGATCGGCGCGGGTTCGCCCCGGACGAGCAACTCCTCCAAAGGCATGCGGTCCCCGTCCTCAGCGATCGACCTGCTACTCGAATCTACTCGCAACGCCCGTTGGAGTGATCAACTGCGCTACCGCGAGTAGAGCGAGGGCAGATGGACGTGAGGACGCTCCGAGTTCGCGACTGGCTCTACCTCCTTGCGTTCTTCGGCTTGTTGGTCGTCGCAGTGGTGGACCACGCAGGGTCCATCGCCTATGCGAGTCTGGCGCTCTGCGGCATCGTGATGTTCGACCTGTGGCAGGTCCGAAGTGCGAGGAGACCAGCGGAGACGGGGCGGCGTCCCGACGCCTGACTACCTGAGAAGCGGTGGCATTCGGGTGTATGCGTAACGCCCGTTACTGCGCATCCCTCCGGGCTTGTCCCATCCACACCCGCTGCCGAACTCACCCCGCGCTGGAACCGAGCCACGCCAGTGGTCCCCACGGCAGGTTGCGTGCCACCATGAACACCGTCATCACGACCGCGATGGTCCACCCGGCCCACGTCGGCAGCTCCGGCCGGGTCCGTCGCCACCCGAGCCGGAACGCCAGCCACCCCACCCAGCCGCCGGCCAGCACCGGCAGCAGCAGCACCGTCACCACGTTGTGGTCGAGCGCCACCAGCGGCTCGCCGCGCAGCAGCGCCGCCAACGCGCGCGTCCCGCCGCATCCGGGGCAGTCCAGGCCCGTCGCCGCACGGAACGGGCACCGCGGCGACCAGCCCGCACGGTCCTCCGGATCGACCACGGCGAGCACCACGCACACGGCCACCGCCGCCACGCCCACCGCCACCGGCGCCGCCCACCGCGGCGGACCTCGCCTGGCCGCAGGGGCCTCCGGGGGCGACGTCGGGGGTGCGGCGATCCGGGTCACGCGAAGGAGACGACGAAGCCGAACCACAGCACCCACGCCAGGAGGCCCGCACCCACCGATACCAGCGTCCAGGTCCGGGCCTCGTCCGCTCGTTGCTTGGCCACCACCCCGTTGCCCATGTCCATCGCCGACCGGGCCTGCGACGACTTCACGATGCCGACGATGCCGAACGGCAGGCAGCACAGCACGGTGGCCACGATCGACTGCCACAGCCACGGATCGACGTCGTTGACCGGCGTGTACCCGCCACCCTGGGCGGGTGAGGACTGCCACGCCGGCGTCGACTGCTGCCACGAGGGTGTCGGTGTGGGCGCCGGCGGGGGCTGCTGCCAGCCGCCGCCCTCCGGCGGGCGCTGTTCACCCCACTGCGCCCCGTCCCAGTACCGCTGGCCTCCCGGGACCTCAGGGTCGGGGTACCACCCCGCCTGCGGTCCGGACCCACCCTGGTCGCTCACGTCGTCACCCCTCATCGGTCGGCGTGGCGGCCCCGGTGGGCCGTCCAGCCACGTGTCGGCGCACCCCGCGCCGCGCCGGAGTCAAGCACGGGGTGGGGACGCCGGCCTCTCACCACGCGAGCAGAGCCCCGAACACGGTGAGCACGAAGCCGCCGACGAACAGCACCAGCACGACGCCCACCGACCACAACGTCCAGGTCCGGGCCTCCGCCGCCCGCCGCTGCGCCAGGGCCACGTCCCCCATGTCCCGAGCCGTCGACGCCTGCGTGGACTTGACGATGCCGACGATCCCGAGCGGCATGCAGCACAGCACCGTCGCGACGATGGACTGCCACAGCCAGGTGTCGATCGCCGGTGTCGTGGTCGCCGCCGACCAGCTCGGGGCCGTGACCGGCTGCGACCCCCACGGGGTCGCCTGGCCCGGACCGGCGCGCCGGTGCTCGGTCCAGGCCTGGCCGTCCCAGTACCGCTCGCCGCCGGGGACCTCGACGTCCGGGTACCACCCCGGAACGGGGCCCTGCTGATCGCTCACGTGTCGTTCTCCTGAGGTCGCGGCGCGGTGACGGGCAGGCCGAGCAGCCGTGCCGCGTTGTCGTGCAGCACGCCCCGCAGGCCCGCCGGGTCCAGGCCGAGTTGGGCCAAGCCTCGCAGCTGGGCGGCGTAGACGTGGGGGATCGTGGGGAAGTCCGATCCGAACAGCAGCCGGTCGGCGATGGCCCGCAGCCGCGGGAGCAGCGCGTCGTGGTCGGTGGGGAAGTAGGGCGGATCGGTCAGGACCATCGCCGTGTCCATCCGCAGCGTGGGCGCCGCCTCCGCCAACGCGAGGAACCCCGCGAGGTCCGGGGCGCCGAGGTGGGCGACGATCACCGTGACGTCGGGGTGCCGGTCGAGCAGCGCTCGGATCGCGTCGGGACCGCAGTACTCGCCGCCGCCGTCCACGCCGTAGACCGCGCTCGCGTGGACGACCGCCGGGACACCCGCCGCGGCCAGCTGGGGCCACACCTCGCCGAGGCGTGGGTCGGTCGCGTGGAACCGCCCGACCTGCAGGTGCACCTTCGCGACCCGCCCGCCACGCGCGATGGCTTCCGCGACGTAGGTCGCTGCGTCGTCCTCGGCGTGGAAGGTGAACGTCGGCAGCACCTGCGCGTGGGCCTCCGCCGCCGCCAGGGTGTGCTCGTTGCACCACGCGGCCACACCCGGCTTGTGCCCGTACGCGAGCGCGGTGTGGTGGATGACGCCGAGGTTGCGCAGGGTCGCGAGGCGGGTCGCCTCGTCGTCGCGGTAGGTGACCGGCCACGGCGGGTCCTCGAGCCGGTCGAAGAAGGCCCAGACCGCCTCCTGCAACCGGTGGGGGAGGAGGTGGACGTGCACGTCGATCAGACCGAGGAGGCCGAGCGAGCGCACGAACGGGGCGACCTCGTCGTCGCGCGACGGGAAGGCGGCGGCCGGCACCGGCGCCGACGCAGGTGGTCCCGGGCCGAGATCGTCCGGACGTCGCGGCAACGGTGATCTCGGCGGGTCGGAGGCAGCGCGGGGAACGGTACCTCGTGGTCCGGTGGCGACCGTGGCGCGGGGTCGCTCGGTGGGCCGTGCCCGGCACCCACCGCAGGTACCCTCGCCTGACCCGACCCCGTCCTGGCGGAGCGACCACCGTGCAGCAGCCTCCACTCGACGGCGTCGCCGACGCTGGGCTCGACGCGCTCCCCGAAGGGGTCGATCTGGCGGGCTACGGGGAGGGGCCGCGCGAGGAGTGCGGGGTCTTCGGCATCTACGCCCCCGGTGAGGACGTCGCGCGCCTGACCTACTTCGGGCTGTACGCCCTCCAGCACCGCGGCCAGGAGGCGGCCGGCATCGCCGTCTCGGACGGCCGCCGGATCGTGGTCCACAAGGACACCGGGCTGGTCAACCAGGTGTTCACCGACACCGGTCTCGCGGCGCTCGAGGGCGACCTCGCCGTCGGGCACTGCCGCTACTCGACCACGGGTGGGTCGACCTGGGTCAACGCCCAGCCCCAGTACCGCGAGACCCCCGCCGGTGGCGGGCTCGCCCTCGGGCACAACGGCAACCTGGTCAACACCGCCGAGCTCGCCCGCGAGCTCGACGAGCCACCGAGCAACGATTCCGAGGTGATGGCAGGACTGCTCGCCCGCGACGCCGACGTCTCCCTCGAGGAGGCCATCCTCCGGACCGCGCCCCGCCTGACCGGCGCGTTCTCGGTCGTGGTGATGGACGAGAACCGGCTCTACGCCTTCCGGGACGCCAACGGCGTCCGACCCCTGCAGATCGGACGCCTGCCCGCCGGCGGATGGGTCGTGGCCTCCGAGACCGCCGGCCTCCAGATCGTCGGTGCGGTGTACGTGCGCGACGTGGCCCCCGGCGAGCTGGTCTGCATCGACGACCACGGCCTGACCTCACGACGGTTCGCCCCGCCGACGCCGAACTTCTGCCTCTTCGAGTGGGTCTACCTCGCCCGGCCCGATCACCGCCAGGACGGTGGCAGCGTCCTGTTCGCGCGTCGGCAGATGGGCCGGGTGCTCGCGCAGGAGGCGCCGGTCGACGCCGACATCGTCATCCCCGTCCCCGAGGCAGGCCGCGACGCCGCCGCCGGGTACGCGGCTGAGGCCGGCCTGCCGTTCGCCGACGGTCTGGTCAAGAACCGCTACGTCGGACGGACCTTCATCCAGCCGTCGCAGTCGCTGCGCCAGCTCGGGATCCGGCTGAAGCTGTCGCCGGTCCAGGAGGTCGTCGAGGGCAAGCGCCTGGTGGTGGTCGACGACTCCATCGTGCGCGGCAACACCTCGCGGCAGCTGATCCAGATGCTGCGCTCGGCCGGGGCCGCCGAGGTGCACCTGCGCATCACCTCGCCGCCCATCAAGAACCCCTGCTACTACGGCATCGACATGGCGACCCGTGCCGAGCTGATCGGTGCCGACCTCACCGTCGACGAGATCCGCGACTTCGTTGGCGCGGACTCGCTGCACTTCATCTCGCTGGACGGCCTGATCTCCTCGACCCCGCACCAGAAGAAGTCGCTGTGCCGCGCCTGCTTCGACGGTGAGTACCCCATCCCCGTCCCCGGGGAGCACGAGCACCTCGCGCAGTTCAAGTTCGACTTCGACACCGTCTGACGTGGCCGCTCCGCCCGGCGCGTCCGGCCGGGGTACCCGTTCAGGCATCCAGGAGCGGCGGTCGCGGGCGGGCGACCGCGAACAGAAGCGGCGGGACGATCGCGGCGAGCAGCGCGAGCCAGCCGGCCCGCACCATCCAGGCGCCGCCGGGGCCGAGCGCCGTCCCGACGGCGGCAGCGGTCACGAGGGTCACCGCGGCGACGTTGGCGACGACCGCGCGGGTCACCGCCCGTTGCTCCAGCCGGGCGATGATCTGCGCCCGCACCGGCACCGTCGGACCACGCAGCATCGGCGCGAGGAAGGTCAGGGTGGCCGTGATCGCCGGCAGCAGCACGCCGACGAGGATGGCCAGACCGAGGGCGTCGAGCAGCCGCCAGGACCCCGTGGCGACGATGGCAACGTCGGCCCAGACCACCGCGACGAACCAGAGGCAGACCGCGATGAGCGGCGCCTTGGTGGCCGTGGGCTTGGCGCGGAGCGTGGCACGGAGCACCGCGACGCAGGTCACGGTGGCCGCCCACGCGAACACGGCGAACGCGGCAGCCGCCGCCAGCCGCAGCGGCACCACCGCGGCACCACCGACCCCGGTGGCGAGCAGGAGCAGCACCGCCACGGTCAGGGCGGTCGCGCCGTGGCGGAGGACACCAGCGGCACGCTCGTCGGCGCCGGGCAGGATCCGCGTGCGGGTGATCGTCGGCCCGAAGAAGACCAGGGTGCACAGCAGGGTCAGACCGCCCCAGCCGAGGACGTTGACGTGCAGGTGGGCGAGCCTGGCCGGTCCGTGCCAGGCACCGGGCAGGACGCCGACCCCGAGCAGCAGCCCGAGGATCGCGCCGTGGATGAACGCCCCGTGGGCCCGCTCGTAGCCGCGGACCACCCAGGTGAACCGTGCCCCGACCGCCGCCTTCCGGAGGCGGCGCAGCCGCAGATACGCGACGAACACGACACCGGTGACGACGGTCGCGCCGGCTGCCACGGCGACGGTCCACCCACCGGGCAGCCCGACGAGCACCAGCAGGACGCCGACGTTGAGCACCGGGAGCTGCCAGCGGATGTGCTGCTCGGGGGCTCGCGTCAGCGTGCGCCCGAAGTGCTCGGTGAACACCAGGATCAGGTTGGTCAGCGCGCCGAGCGTGAACAGGTGCACCGCGAACCAGCGGCCGCCGGGCAGGGCGGCGCCGGCCACCACCCACACCGCTGCAGCCACGAGGTAGGCGACTGCCACGCGGAGGTTCGGGACCGCCCCACCGAAGGGGGAGATGGGGGTCGGCTGCTGCACGGGGAGCCGCCGACCGGCTTGGATCGTGCTCAACGGACCGCCTCGGCTCATCGATGAGTTCTGGACTCAACGTTCACCGTACGGGCGCGGCCGAGGATCGTGAGGGCCGGAGGTCCCGATGACGTGGGTCGCCTGCCCGTGGTGTCCGCGCGACGGTCAGGAGGGGGGCGGCGCCCCGGACTCGTCGTCGGGCGACGCGTACAGGGCTGCGCGCAGCGAGTGCGGGCAGCCCCTGGCCTGCAGCTCACGGTCCACCGCCGCGAGGCGGCTCCGCGTCGGGATGAACAGGCTGAAGGCGATGGCCGACGTGACCAGGCCCACGTAGTAGGGCCACGCCGCCGAGATGGTGAACGCCGCCACGAACCCGAGGAGGGCGGCCATCTCGGCGAACGCCACACCGATGAAGAACGTGACCCGGTACTGGGCCGCGAGCGCCCCGGGTTCGCCGCACGCGAGGGGCCGGCGCCGTGCGACCCCGGCCCCGGCCAGCGACATCAGACCACCGACGGCGAGCAGCGCCCAAGCGACGGACCCATCGGTCGTCTCCGTCCCGTCGCGGAAGGTGAAGTGGACGACCACGCCGAGACCCACGATCGCGAGCCAGAACATGATCAGCAGCTGCCGGAGGACCATGACCATGGGCTGCCCCGCTGCGCCCCCGACCGCGAGCGGAGGCACCAGCATCGCCAGGATCCTGCGGCCGCTCGGCCAGCCCGGGTCGTCCTGCGCCGTGTGCGTCCCTGACGCCGTGGTCCTCCCCCGTCGCGATCGACCGCAGGATAGGCCCCGGTCAGGGCGCGGTGCCGCTGTTCTCGAGCAGCGCCTGCATCCGCTGGGCGAGGGCGGTCAGCCCCGACAGCGGGCGGATCATGACCGTGAAGTCGGTGATCAGCCCGTCGTCATCGAAGCGCAGCAGGTCGATCCCCTGCAGCTCACGGTCCCCGACGCGGGCCTCGAAGACCAGCACCGCTCGATCACCCTCGTCGAGGACGTCGGTGTAGCGGAAGTCCTCGAAGACCTTCGCGACGGCACGCAGGATCGTCGCGGTCGCCAGGCGTCCCTCGTAGGGCTGGTGCACCGCGGGGGAGCGGAAGGTCACGTCCCGAGCCAGCTGGTCGACGGCGGTGTTCCAGTCGCCGGCCAGGACCGCGTCGTGGAACCTGCGGTAGCGGCCCGACGAGCTGGCGCTCGGCGCCGAGGCCGTGGCGGTGCTCTCCGCCGCGGGCCCGAGCAGGTGGGCCCACCGTGCCTCGCGGCGGCCCGGCTCCCGTGGCCGCAGCTCGACCAGGGTGCCGAACCGGTGCGCGGCGAGCGAGCCGAGGATCGCTTCGACCAACTCCACCGAGCCGAAGGTGTGCATGCGGCCGGACCGTGACCGCAGCTCACCGGCCGTCTGTGGGCCACGCAGCAGCAGGAGCGCGAGCACGGTCTGCTGCGCCTCGTCGAGGTCGAGCTGGTCGCCGAGGCGGTGGGCGGTTTTCGGCACCCGTGACCCACGGGCGTACTCGGTCTTGACCAGCTGGTGCTGCTTGAGCGCGTCGATGCCGGCGCGGACGTCCTCCTCGCTGAAGTTGACGACCGGATCGCGACCGGTGGTCTGGTTGCACGCCGTCCTCAGGGCGTTGAGCGACAGCGGGTACTGGTCCGGGGTCGCCAACGCCTTCTCCACGAGGCACCCGAGCACCCGTTGACCCTGTGCGGAGATCTGCACGCTCACCCTCCATCGCGACGTGGTCGACGCGCAACCGTAGGCGGACGAGGTACCTCGTCGCCGTCGCGCTAGCGTCTCCCGCTCGACGGGATGGGAGGGTCAGGTGACAGGGCTCGAGGTTCGGACGGCGTGGCTCGGTCCGCGCCGCCGCTCGTGGCGAGTCGTGGTCGGGCCCCCTGACGGTCCAGCGCGGGCCGTGGCGGACGTCCGTGGCCGGCGGGCGGCGCGCCAGCTGTGCGGCCTGTGGGCGCACCAGCTCGGGGCTGGCACGGACGTCGCTGGGCTACGGGTCCCGCCGGCTCTCACCGGGCGGCTGCGACCGGACCTGCTCGATCCCGAGGGGTTCGGCGAGGTCGGCCCCGACGAGCTCGCAGGCTGAACTGGCGATCCGTGCCGACGAACGCCGCTCGGCCTGGATGGGCGAGCGCGTCCGTGGCCCGGTGCTGCTGACCGGCTCCGGAGGTGCGAGGATGCGGGCCCGCCGTCCCCGCCCGCGAGGTCCTCGGTGTCCGACGCGAACGAACCCGTCTCCTACGCCGACGCCGGTGTGGACCTCGCCGCCGCGGATCGGTCCGTCGAGTTGCTCTCCGACGTGGTGAAGCGGGCATCGCGCCCGGAGGTCCTCGGGGGCATCGGGGGCTTCGGCGGTCTGTTCCAGCTCGACGTCGCCCGGTACCGCGAGCCGGTGTTGGTCTCGGGGACCGACGGCGTCGGCACGAAGGTCGATCTGGCCCGTCGGCTCGGGGTGCTCGACACCGTCGGCATCGACCTGGTCGCGATGGTGGTCGACGACCTCGTGGTGCCCGGAGCCGAGCCGCTGTTCTTCAACGACTACGTCTCGGTGGGCAAGCTCGACCCCGACCGGGTCGCCGACCTCGTGCGCGGGATCGCCGATGGGTGCGCGATCGCTGGCTGCGCCCTCGTCGGCGGCGAGACCGCCGAGCACCCGGGCCTCCTCGCCGACGACGAGTTCGACCTGGCCGGTTTCGGGGTCGGCGTCGTGGAGAAGGATGCGATCCTCGGCCCACACCGGGTCCAGCCGGGGGACGCGGTCGTGGCGATGGCGTCCTCGGGTCTGCACAGCAACGGCTACTCGCTGGTGCGCCGCATCGTCGCCGACCGCGACCTCGCCGCGCGCCACGGGCTCGCACGTCCCCTCGGCGAGGTGCTGCTGACGCCCACGCGCATCTACGCCCTCGACGTGCTGGCGTTGATCGCCGAGGTCGAGACCCACGCCCTGTGCCACGTGACCGGCGGCGGCCTGCCCGGCAACCTGCCGAGGGTGCTGCCGGACGGCCTCGGCGTCACGGTCGACACCGCCACGTGGGCCTGGCCCGAGGTCTTCAGCTGGCTCGCCGAGGCGGGGCCCGTCGCCACCGACGAGATGTGGCGCACCTTCAACTGCGGGGTCGGCATGGTCGCGATCGTGCCCGACGACCGTGCCGCCGACGCGGTGGCGTTGCTGCAGGGGCGGGGCGTCGACGCCTGGACGGTCGGCGCGGTCACCGACCGATCCGGCGTCGAGCTCACCGGCGGCCCCTGACGGCCGCCACCTCGGCAGGCGGTCAGCTCGTCGCGTCGATGATGCCGGCGAGGAGCGGTTCGAGGCCCCACTCGACGCCCGAGAAGCTGCCGCTGAAGCCGAGCCTGACCACGACCAGCCCCTCGGACGGGATCACCACCACCTGCTGGCCTTCGTTGCCGGAGGCCCAGTAGGCGTCCGCCGGGACGGACGGCATCCGCAGCTGGCCGCCGGGCCCTGCGTTCAGCCACCACTGGGCGCCGTACGGGGTGCCGGGGTCGGCGATCTCGACCGGCGTCGTGGAGTACTCGACCCAGCCGGACGGCAGCAGCTGCGCGCCGTCCCACTCTCCGTCCTGCAGGAACCACTGCCCGAACCGCGCCCAGTCGCGGGCCGTGGCGTACGGGAAGGAGCTGCAGATCAGGCCGCCGCTGGCGTCCGGCTCGATGGTCGCCGTGGTCATGCCGAGGGGGGCGAACACCAGCTCGTGGGCGAGGTCGGTGCCGAGGCCCGACGCGTCCTGGGCGAGATCGCAGAGGATGTTGGTCGTCCCCGACGAGTACGACCAGTGCTCGCCGGGCTGGGCGACCAGTGGCTGATCCGCGGCGTAGGCGCCGGTGTCCCCCGGGCGGAACAGCATGCGCGTCGCGTCGGTGTCGGGTTCGTACACCTCGTCGAACGCCAACCCAGGCGTCATGCGCAGCAGTTGGTCGAGGGTGATGTCCGCGCGTTCCTCGCCGTCCCACTCCTCGAGCAGGTCGCGGTCGTCGAGGTCGAGCCGGCCGTCGCCGACGAGCCGGCCGACGATGGCGTTGGCGATCGACTTGCCCATCGACCAGCCGTGCAGCGGCGTGTCGGCGGCGAACCCGTCGCCGTACCGCTCAGCGATCAGGGCGCCGTCACGGACGACGACCACCGCTCGGCTGTTGCGTAGGCGGCCCTCGGGGTCGTCCTCGGCGAACGCGGTGGCGATGGCCGCGTCGAGCGCTGCGCCGTCGACGTCGTCCGGCAGGTCGGCCGGACCGTCGCCCGCTGGCCACGGTGTCCCGGGATCGGGCGGCGACACCTCCGTGGTCGGGGCGGAGAACGACGGACGGTCGTCGGAGAGGGTGCAGCCGAGCCCTGGGGTCGCGTAGGCCGTCGACGTCCACACGCCGAGCAGGCTGGTGCGGACCGTGCGCTCCGAGGGGTTCACCGACATGCGCAGCAGCGGCACCAGCGGGTTGGGGGGCAGGTCGCCGAGCCCGTCGTCGACGGTGCGTCCGCTGACGAAGTGGGCCGAGCACACCGTCTTGGCCGCGTAGCCGGTCGCGATCGGCGCGATCGGCCGCAGGTACCAGGCCGCGCCGCCGAGCAGGGCGGCGAGCAGCACCACGAGGCTGAGCAGGACCATGCGACCACGCGACACGGGGGGCTCCAGGGGCAGGCGGGGACGTCCGACCGGCCCCCGGAGAGGTCGTTCGTCCCGCGAGGCGAGGTGTGTTCATCACGGAGCGTACGGACGCGACCACGCCGGTGAGCGCGGAGCGCCGAAGTCGTCTCGACGTCGAACGACCGGTGTCTAGTGTCGTGTCGCCACTGGCGGGAGGCCGGTCGGACGAGGGAGCGCGAACCGTGATCATCCACAGACGCTGGCGAGGGCGCCATCGGTTGGGTCGCCGCAGCCGGACGGTGGCGTTGCTGGCAGCCTCCGCCCTGGTGGTGTCGACAGCTGGTGCTGCGGCCACCCCGACGTTCGATGACGTCGACCACGAGAACTCACCCCACGGCGAGGCGATCTCCGAGCTGGCGCAGCGCCGGATCCTGCTCGGCAAGGGGGACGGGACCTTCGATCCGAGCGGGACGTTGACACGCGCGCAGCTCGCCTCGGTCGTGGCTCGCGCTGCTGGCTTGTCACCGAGCGGTGAGCGCCCGTTCGACGACGTCGACGGTGGGCCGCACGCGGGCAACATCGCCGCGGCCGCCGCAGCCGGGCTCGTGAAGGGCTACCCCGATGGCAGCTTCCGCCCGGGCCAGGCGATCACCCGCGACCAGATCGCGGCACTGCTCGCCCGGTGGCTGGACGCGCCGCCGGTCGACGAGGATGCGTTCTCGGACCTCGATGCGACCATCCACGCCGACGCCATCAACGCGCTCGCAGCGATCGGTGTCGCCCGTGGTTCGACGGACGGCACCTTCCGGCCACGTGCCTCCCTGCGTCGCGACCAAGCGGCCTCGTTCGTCTTCCGCGCCGTGCAGTGGCGTGAGGACCGCCGTCAGGAACCGCACCCGTGGGACGAGGCCGGTGAGGACGTGCTCGACACCGAGCGACCCGACGGTCCCATCGACGGCGTCGAGTTCCACGGCACGATCAGCGTCGCCGGCACGTCGGCCGTCAACCCGGTGCGCTACGCGGACGGGGAGGCGCTCGTGACCACCGGTCGCTTCGGGATGCGGATCTACGACATCCGCGACCGGTACGAGCCGAAGCTGATCGGCACCCTCGACAAGGCCGAGCTCGCGCTGCCGGGCGACGACCCGAGCAACAACTACCACACGGCCGAGTCGCTCAACATCGACAAGGAGCGCATGCTCGCGTTCCTGTCCCGCGACCCACGGGCCTTCTCCAACCAGCAGGAGACCGGGATCAGCGGGTTCTACATCATCGACATCGCCGATCCGACCGACCCGCAGCCGCTGCGCTTCCACGAGGTCGGCGCCGGGCACACCTCGACCTGCGTCAACGGGTGCGACTTCATCTGGAGCGGTGGGCCGTCACGCGCCGCGACCGACCCCGCCGACTGGATCGCCCGGCCCATCCTGGTGACCGACGTCCGTGACCCGCAGAACCCGCGGACCTACGACGAGCCGGTCGACACCGGCCGCTACCGCGGCATCACCGACTACGCCCACGACGTCCAGGTCGACCAGCAGGGCGTGGCGTGGGTCTCCGGACGCGGCGGGGTCCGGGGGTACCGGACCGAGGGCATCCACTTCGACCCGACCGAGGACCGGTACCGCACCGCCACCGCCTACGACCCAGTGCCCTTCGCCGGCGGTGAGGTCGGCGAGTACAACGAGCCGGCCGATCCCCGCCGGCTGCTGGGCGCCATCCACAACTCCGAGCGCCCGGTCGACGGCGAGTTCGGGGACTCGGCCTGGACCGACTCCGAGCGGCCACGGCGCCCAGGCGCCAGCGACGGTGCCGCCACGGGCGGGGACCACGCGCCGGGCGAACTCCTGTACGTCACCGACGAGAACTTCAGCGCGCCGTGCTCGGAATCGGGCAAGTTCTACATCGTCTCCCTGGAAGGTGCCGACGAGGGCCAGGCGTGGCGCAGCGCCGAGGAGTACGCGGCAGGAGCGGAACCGTTCGCCCTCACCGAGGTGTCCCGCTGGAGCGTGTACGACCAGGAGGGCACGGGCGGCAACACCGATGTGGCCTGCTCGGCGCACTACTTCAACATGCAGGACGGCGTCGTCGCCGGTGGGTGGTACGCGCAGGGCTTCCGGTTCCTCGACGTCACCGATCCGGCCACACCCATCCAGATCGCCTACTTCCGCCCGGAGGGTGGCAGCGGGTGGAGCACCCACTGGATCGGCGAGGTCATCTACGCCAACGACTCGGTCCACGGGATCCACATCCTGACCCTGGACGGCGCCGCCGCGGAGCGGGTGGAGACCCGCACCGAGGTGCTCGCGCCGCAGATGACCAGCGCCGAGCTCGGCGCAGCGCGGCGATCGGCTGCTCGGTTCACCGCCGACCCGGTCTTCGGCTGGTCGTGCGCGCTGCCGGTCGGTACGGCCTGAACAGCACGACGGCGGCCCCGACCACGTCAGGTCGGGGCCGCGGCACGCCGGTGCGGGGTGCCGACCCGGCCTCAGGTCGGGAGGTGGAAACCTCGCAGACCGCCGACCGACGCGATGCGGCGCTCGGCCACCCGCTCGGCGGCGACCTCGGTGCTGACGCCCTCGTCACGCGCCACGCGCAGCAGCTGCGTCAGCGTGGCGGGGATGGCCTGCGCCCGCCTGGCGACACGTGCCGGGTCGTGACCGCCCGGCAGCAGCTCGTCGGCGACCTGGATGACGCCACCTGCGTTGACCACGAAGTCCGGGCAGTACAGCACCCCGGCGTCGTCGAGACGATCGGCGTCCTCGTCGGTGGCGAGCTGGTTGTTGGCGCCGCCGCACACGATCGGTGCCTGCAGCTTCGGTACCGAGTCCGCGGTCAGCACCGCGCCGAGCGCGTTGGGCGACACCACGTCGGCATCGGTGAACAGCACGTCGTCGACGGAGGTGACGTCCACACCGGGCAGGTCAGCCACGCGATCGATGGCCGCCTCGGCGATGTCGGCGACGGTCAGCTTGGCGCCCTGCTCGGCGAGGGAGCGCACCAGCCGGCCGCCGACCTTGCCGAGGCCCTGCACCGCCACGTGCCGGCCCGCCAGGTCCTCGCTGCCGAAGTGGAAGGCGCAGGCGGCCTTCATGGCCAGCTCCACCCCGAGCGCGGTGGTGACCCCGGAATCACCCGAGCCGCCGTGCATCGGGTCGGCGCCGGTGGCCCAGGGGGTCTCGCGTTTGATCGTGGCCATGTCGTCGGGGGTCGTGCCGATGTCGCAGGCGGTGACGTACCGCCCGCCGAGCGAGGCGATGACGCGGCCGTAGGCCCGCAGCAGCGCCTCGGAGCGTTCCGTGGCGGGGTCGCCGACGATCACGGCCTTGCCGCCGCCGTGGTCGATCCCGGCGCACGCGTTCTTGAGGGTCATCGCGCGCGAGAGGCGCAGGACGTCCTCGAGGGCCTCCTCCTCGGAGGCGTAGGGCCGCCACCGCGTGCCGCCCAGCGCAGGTCCGAGGCGGGTCGAGTGGATCGCCACGATGCAGGTCAGGCCGCGTTCCTCGTCGCGGGCGAACACCACCTGCTCGTGACCGTCGAAGCGTGCGAAGGGTCCCACCGGTCTCGCTCCTCCCGCCGCCCGGTCCGGGCGGCGTGCCGTCGTCGTCGCCGACGGGTCACGTCGGCGCTGCTCCCAGGCGAGGTGCGGCCCGTGGGTCGCACGGGTCCGTCCTCGTCTTGCCAAGGCTAGGCCCACGACGGCGTACGGGACGGCTACGTTCGGTCGCGATGGTGCCCACCGCGCAGCTGAAGGTGTTCGTCCCGCTGGCGTCGTTCCCGCCTCGGGAGCGTGCCCGCTGGGCCGCGTACGTCGAGGCCGGTGAAGGGTTGACCCGAGGCCAGGTGGCCGAGGTCGAGTGGCGCGACGCCTCGGCCCGGCTCGTCGGCGGACGGACGCCGCTCGGCCCCGATGCCGCGCTCGTGCGCCGGGCAGGGTCGCGCACCCTGGTCTGCCCCCTGCAGCTGGAGCTGCGGGCGGCGTTCGCCCTGGCGGCCTTCCGGCGCAGCATCCCGGACGTGGTGGTGGACCAGTTCGTCCCCGACACGCAGGCGCGTGACCTGCTCGCCGAGGCCGCGGCGTCCGGCGAGGTGCCGCACATCCTGGACGAGCCCTGGGCCGTCCCCCTGCACTGGTTCGTGGCCTTCGCCCCCGACGAGCGTCGGGTGCAGGATCCCCCGGAGGGTGCCGGCCCGCGCGTCCGGTACCTGACGACCGTCGGGCAGGCGGTCGTCCGCCTCGAGCACGCGATCGAGGTCGTCGAGGGGACGGTCGAGGACGCCGACGAGGTGCTCCTCGCCCTGGCCGAGCTGACCGCGTGGCTCGACGGGTTCGTGGACGAGGCGGTCGTCGAGCTCGACGAGGGCGGGGTCGGTCAGCTGCGCTCGCCGGAGGAACGGCGGGCGGATCGCACGTGCGCCGAGCTGCACGAGGCGATCGACGCGCTCGCGGCGGGTGACCTGCTCGCCGCTGCGGCGACCTTCGGGGCGGTCCGGGCTCGCTGGTCAGCCCAACGCAGCCGTGATCACGCGAGCTGACCTGCGTCACATGATCCGGATCAGCTGGCGAGCCCGCGTCGCAGGAACGCGGCCATCTGCTGACGGCTGACGTCGGCCCCGGGGCAGAACCGGTCGCCGCCGCACCCGAGCGTGATCCCGGCGGTGGCGAGCCGGTCGATGTCGCGCTCGGCTGCCGATCCGCGGGCGACGTCGGAGAACCGGATGCCGCTGGTGGCGGTGAGGTCGAGCCCACGGGTGAGGAAGGCGGCCATCTGCTGGCGGGTGACGTTGTCGCCCGGGCAGAAGCGGTCGCCGCCGCAGCCGAGCGTGATCCCGGCGGTGGCGAGCTTGTCGATGTCGGTGGCGAAGATCGAGTCGCGGGGGACGTCGGAGAACCGGATGCCACTGGTCTCGGTCAGGCCGAGCCCGCGGCTGAGGAAGGCGGCCATCTGCTGACGGGTCACGTGGGCCCCGGGGCAGAAGCGGTCGCCGCCGCAGCCGCGGGTGATCTCGGCGGTGGCCAGCCAGGCGATGTCGGTGCGGAAGGGCGACCGGGGATCGACGTCGCTGAACGGGCCCGACGGGGTGACGTAGCGGTCGATCGCGGGTGACGACCCAGAGCTGTTGCGTGCGCGGACCTGCAGCAGGTAGCGCTGGTCGAGCTTCAGGCCGGTGACGAGGAAGCTGCGGCCCGTGGTCGTGGCGATGCGGGTGCCGTCTCGGAACACGTCGTACCGGTCGACGGTGCCGTTGGCGCGGGGCCAGGCGAGGCGGAGGTCGCTGCCCTCGAGGTCGAAGGTGAGCGTGGTGTCCGCCGGCCACGACGGCTTGGCCAGGGGAGCCGGGGCCGCCTTCGGGGTCGCCGACACGGTGTTGGACAGGGCGGAGAGCTGCTTGTCGACCGAGCGTGCGACCACGCAGTACCGGTAGGTGGTGCCCGCGGTCACGGTGGTGTCCGTGAAGGTGCGCTTGGTCCCGCGGTACACGCGTGGCGCCGCGGTCGAGCAGGTCGAACCGGTGGTCCGGTGCAGGTCGTAGCCCGCGATCCCCGAGGCGTGGGTCGATGCCGTCCAGGCGAGGTCGACCTTCTCGACCCCGGCCGTGCCGGACAGCACCGGGGTGGTCAGGGCGACGGCGGTCGCTGCGCTCACGATCCCCGAACCGCAGTGGTAGGGCGCCGTCGGGTCGCTGGAACACTCGTGCTCCGCACCGCGGGGCGTGGATTCGGGGAACGGGGTGGCGGTGGCCAGGAGCAGGTCGGTCAGCTGCGCGGGGCTCAGGGTCGGGGCGAGGGACAGCGCGAGCGCGGCGACGCCGGCCACGTGGGGGGCGGCCATGCTGGTGCCCTGCTTGAAGTCGTAGTTCATCGTGCCCGGGGTGGTCGTCCCCGTGTTGCTCAGGGACAGGATGACCCCCCAGCCGTCCCCTTCCTTGCTGTCGCCGCCGGGGGCGGCGATGTCGACCACCGGCCCGTAGTTGGAGTAGAAGGCTCGGTCACCGAGCCGACTGGTCGAGGCCACCGTCACCACCTTGGCGCAGTTGGCGGGTGCGACGTCCTTGGCGTCCCTGTTCTCGTTGCCGGCTGCGACCACGACCAGGCTGCCGGCCGCTGTGGCGTCGTCGATCGCCGACTGGAGCTCGGTGTAGCAGGAGGCGGTTCCGCCGAGGCTGAGGTTGAGCACGTCCGCGGGCGTGGGGTTGGTCGGCACCCCTGTCACCGGCAGACCGGCGGCCCACCGGATACCGGCGATGATGTCGCCCATGGTCCCGCCGCACTGACCGAGCACGCGGACGGGCTGGATACGGGCCCGCTGGTCGACGCCGGCCACACCGATGCCGTTGTCCGTCGTCGCGCCGATGGTGCCGGCCACGTGGGTGCCATGCCAGGAACTGTCGCTCTCGAAGGGGGGCTCCTCGCACCAGTCGCCGGGGTCGCTGGCATCGCTGTCACCGTCGACGAAGTCGTAGCCGGGTACGAGTCGGTCGACGATGTCCGGGTGGGCGAGTACGCCGGTGTCGAGCACAGCCACGACGACGTCGCTCGAGCCGATGGTCGTGTTCCACGCGATCTCGGCGCTCACGCCGCGGACGGCGCTGTCCTTCCAGCGGTCGTGCAGGCTCCACTGGTACTGCGCGTAGTACTGGTCGTCCGGGGCCGCCGCGATCGACATGCGCACGTTGGGCGTGGCCGAGACCACCAGGCCTTCGCGCTCGAGCCGCTCAGCGGCGCGCTGCGCGTCGGCCAGGCCGACCGGTCCGTCGAGGTCCAGGGTGCGTGCGTTCCCCCCGAGGTGGGCGCCGGCTGAGGCCGTCCGCCCGGTCAGCTGTGCCAGACGTTCACGGGCCCGCTCGGGGCCGCGGCCGGGGCGCAGCTCCACGATCAGACCGTCGACGTGATCGGTCGTCGCCGCTCGCGGAGGAGCGGTGACCTCCCGCGGCGCCACCGGTGTCGTCCCGGTGTCGGCAGCTGCGGCCGTGGCCACCGGGGCCGTGAGCCCGATCGCGAGCAGTAGCGCCAGCGCCGCCCGGCCGTGCCCACGAGTGGACGTGGACGGCATGCGGGCAGGGGACATCGACGATCCGAGGGTCGGTCACCCTCTTCTCGGCCGATCGGCCTGGGCGGTTGAGCCCTCGGCCCCCGACGTGCGCAGCGCGTCCGCCAGGAGCGCTGGTGCAACGTTGCCGCCGGACAGCACCACCCCGACGCGTCGTCCTCGGACGTCGATGGTCCCGTCGAGGAGCGCGGCGAGCGCCGCGGCGCCGGACGGCTCGACCACCTGCTTCATCCGCGTGGCGACCCACGCCACCGTGTCCAGCGCCGCCGCGTCCTCGACGCCCACGACCCGGACCCCGTGGTGGGAGAGCACCGCGAGCGGGATGGCGCCGATGTACGCGGTCTGCTGCCCGTCGAGCACCGTCCTCGGCACCGGGACCTCGACGACCTCACCACGGGCGAGCGCGTCACGTGCTGCGTGTCGACCGGCAGGCTCGACGCCGACGACCTCGAGGTCCGGCACCAGGCCACGGGCGGCAGCGGTGCAGCCGGCCAACAGACCTCCGCCGCCGATGGGCGCGACCAGCAGGTCGAGGTCCGGGACGGCCTCGAGCAGCTCCAGGGCTGCGGTGCCCTGGCCCGCGACGATGTCGGGGTGATCGAAGGGGGGGATCACCGTCGCGCCGCGTTCCTCGGCGATCCGCTGCCCGATGGCACGACGGTCCTCGGTGAAGCGGTCGTAGGTGACGACCTCGGCGCCGTAGCCGCGGGTCGCGTCGAGCTTGACCGGCGGTGCGTCCTGAGGCATCACGATCGTCGCCGGTACCTGCTGGATCCGGCACGTCAGGGCGACCGCCTGGGCGTGGTTGCCCGACGAGAACGCGACCACGCCGCGGGCCCGGGTCGCGGTATCGAGAGCGGCCACGGCGTTGGTCGCTCCGCGGAACTTGAAGGCCCCGACGCGCTGGAGGTGCTCGGCCTTCAAGAAGAGCGCGGCGCCCGTCCGATCATCGAGCTGCCCGGAGGTCAGCACGGGGGTCCGGTGCGCGACGCCGGCGATCCGTCGGGCGGCGCGGTGCACGTCGTCGAGGGTGACCGGGACGGGTCCGCTCAGGGTCGGCCTGCGATCTGGTCGCGCAGGTCGTCGGCGAAGGCACGGCTGACCAGCGAGGTGAGCGTCCGCAACCGGTGACGTCGCTCCTGGTCGTCCCCGGCGGCGACCCACGCCCGGGCTTCCTCGGCGAGGAACCCCTCGGCGAGCGTGACCACGTCCGGTCGGTCGACGTACCGGGCGAGGTCCTTCAGGTCGCTGTAGGACCGCAGGCGGTCCTCGACGTCGGCGTCCTCGGCCCGGTAGGCATCCACGAGCAGCGTCGGGGCGTCCGGGTCCTCGTCGAGGCACAGCTGGGCGGCGTGCATCGCCATGTTGAGCTGACGCTCGTGGTGCGCGGCGCGGGCGAAGGCCGCGAGACGCGCAGCCCGCTGTGGGCCGGGCTCCTCCTTCTCGAACCCCTTGAACTCCTTGCGGAGGTCGCGCACCCGCTGATCGGGGGTGACGGGCTTGTATCGGGCTCGGGCCAACGCGTCGGCCTTCCGGTCGGGCACGACGTCGAGGGTAGTGGCTCGACGTGGCCCACCGGGTCGCGGCGGCGGTGCCGCCCGCGTCCGCTGGATCGTGCTCACTTGCGCGGGTCGCACATCGCCTTCGTGCCGTCACGGAGGTTGGCGGCAGCCGTACGGAACTCCTCGTCGAGCGCCGAGCGATCACCGGCCTCGGCGGCCTCGCGCAGCCGCTGCGCCACCAGTTCCGCGTCGGCTCGCATCTCGTCGGGCACCTGGGTGAGGACCTCCTCGGCGGCGGCCTGCGCCTCGGCCGGCGACGAGCCGCCGTCGACGGCCGTGACGGCACGCGTGACCGCCAGGCAGAACTGCACCCGGTCGGTGGTGTCGTCCGCCTGCCCACGGAGCTCGGAGATCTGATCGTTCACGCCGGAGCACGCGCTCGCAAGCACCGCGAGCGCGACCACGAGGAACCGGGAGGTGGACACGAGCGGAACGTACCGTGCGAGGTCGTTCCAGGGTGGCTGTACGGGGTCGTCCTCGCGGCGGACACCGCTGTCCGCGGGCCGCGGGTCGTGCGGCGCCCACCCGCCCGAACGGTTAGCGTCGGTCGCCCTCGCGGTGCGGTACCCCGGTCGTGAGGAGTCGGTCCCGTCCGGCGCGTGACCCGCGTCCGCAGGACCGCGAGCGCCACCCCCTCCGAGCCCCTCCTCCGATCGAGGCCTCCCGTGGCAGAGCAGCGAGACCAGCAGCGGTACGCGACCGGTGACCGTCCCATCATCACCGACGGCCTACCGGCCCAGTACCCCGACGTCGACGAGGTCGAGACCCGTGAGTGGCTGGAGTCCTTCGACGCGGTCGTCGACGAGCACGGGCAGGCGCGTGGTCGCTTCCTGCTGCTGAAGGTCCTCGAGCAGGCACGGCGGCGCAACATCGGGATCCCCTCGCTGACGACGACCGACTACATCAACACCATCCCGCCGGAGCGCGAACCGGACTTCCCCGGTGATCACGACCTGGAACGCCGGATCCGCCGCTACATCCGGTGGAACGCCGCCGTCATGGTCCACCGCACCAACGTCGAGCGGGGTACCGGGGGCCACATCGGGTCGTACGCGTCGGCGGCCGCGCAGTACGAGGTCGGCTTCAACCACTTCTTCCGCGGCAAGGACCACCCGGGTGGCGGCGACCAGGTCTTCTTCCAGGGGCACGCCTCGCCCGGGGTGTACGCCCGGGCCTTCCTCGAGGGCCGCTTCGGCGAGGACCGGCTCGACCGGTTCCGTCAGGAGGTCGAACCGGGTGGGCTGTCGAGCTACCCGCATCCGCGGCTGATGCCCGACTTCTGGGAGTTCCCGACCGTCTCGATGGGGCTCGGGCCTCTCAACGCGATCTACCAGGCGCGCTTCAACCGGTACCTGCACGCCCGGGGGATCAAGGACACCTCGGACCAGCGGGTGTGGTTCTTCGGCGGTGATGGTGAGACGGCCGAGCCCGAGTCCCTCGGCGCCCTCGCGGTCGCCTCGCGCGAGGGTCTGGACAACCTCACGTTCGTCATCAACTGCAACCTGCAGCAGCTCGACGGTCCGGTGCGCGGCAACGGCAAGATCATCCAGGAGCTCGAGGGGGTCTTCCGCGGGGCGGGCTGGAACGTGGTGAAGGTGGTCTGGGGCCGCCAGTGGGACGACCTGCTCGCACGGGACGTCGACGGTGCCCTGATCGCGCGGATGAACGAGATCCCCGACGGCCAGATGCAGACCTACACCACCAAGGGGGCCGCCTACGTCCGCGAGCACTTCTTCGGTGCGGACCCGAAGCTGGCCGACCTCGCCTCCTCGATCACCAACGAGGACATCGACAAGCTGACGCGCGGCGGGCACGACTACAACAAGCTCTACGCCGCCTACCGCGCCGCGACCGAGGCGCACGGGGCGCCGACCGTGATCCTCGCCCAGACGGTCAAGGGCTGGACGCTGGGGCCGGACTTCGAGGCCCGCAACGCCGTCCACCAGATGAAGAAGCTGTCGTCCGCCGCGCTCAAGACCTTCCGCGACCGGCTGTCCCTCGACGTCTCCGACGAGGAGCTCGAGAGCGACCTGCCGCCCTACGCCCATCCGGGTGAGGACTCCGACGAGGTGCGCTACATCCGCGAGCGTCGCCAGGAGCTCGGCGGCAGCGTCCCGGAACGGCGGACGGTCTTCACCGCACCGAAGCTGCCGGCGAAGAAGGCCTACGACGCGCTCAAGAAGGGTTCGGGCAACCAGGAGGTCGCCACCACCATGGCGATGGTCCGGCTGTTCAAGGACCTGCTCCGCGAGAAGGACGGCATCGGCCCGCGGATCGTGCCGATCATCCCCGACGAGGCCCGCACCTTCGGGATGGACTCGTGGTTCCCGACGGCCAAGATCTACGACCGGCACGGGCAGACCTACGAGCCGGTCGACCAGGACCTGCTGCTGACCTACAAGCAGGCCACCGACGGCCAGATCATCCACGAGGGCATCACCGAGGCTGGGTCGGTGGGCACGTTCGCCGCAGCGGGCACCAGCTACGCCACCCACGGCGAGCCCATGATCCCGCTCTACGTCTTCTACTCGATGTTCGGGTTCCAGCGGACCGCTGACTCGATCTGGAGCGCGTCGGACCAGCGGGCGCGCGGCTTCCTCATGGGAGCGACCGCTGGCGGCACCACCCTCAACGGCGAGGGGTTGCAGCACCAGGACCGGCACTCGCTGCTCATGGCCCAGTCGAACCCCGCCATCGAGGCCTACGACCCCTCCTTCGCCTACGAACTGTCGGTCCTCGTCGAGGACGGGCTGCGGCGGATGTACTCCGACGAGGTGGTCGAGGGTGGCGAGGACGTCATCTACTACCTGACCATCTACAACGAGCCGGTGGTCCAGCCCGCGATGCCTGACCACGTCACCGACGAGATGGTGATCGACGGGCTGTACCGCTTCGCCGAGGGTCAGGAGGGCACCCACGAGGCGCACATCATGTCCTCGGGGACGATCATGACCCAGGCGCTCGCCGCCCAGACCCTGCTGGCCGAGGACTGGGACGTGCGGGCCGACGTGTGGTCGGCGCCCGGGTGGAACCGGCTGCTGCGTGACGGGTTCGCCGTCGAGTCGTGGAACCGCACCAACCCCGACACCGAGCCGAAGGTCCCCCTGGTCACCCGCATCCTCGAGGGGACGTCGGGGCCGTACGTCGCGGTGTCCGACTGGATGCGGGCCACCCCCTTCCAGATCGCCGACTGGATCCCCGGTCCGTACGCGGTCCTCGGCACCGACGGGTACGGGCGATCGGACACCCGTGACGCGCTGCGTCGCTTCCACCGGATCGACGCCACCGCCATCGCGTACTGCGTGCTGGCCGAGCTGGTGAAGGCCGGGACGTTGGAGGAGAAGGTGCTGACCGAGGCGATCGAGCGCTACGACCTCGACTTCGAGCGCATCCCGTTCTTCGGTCAGCCCGCACCTGGCGAGCACGACGTGACCCGCTGACCGGCCGCGCCGACGCTGACCGCCACGAGAGGGAGGGCGAGATGGCTCCGCCTCTGCCCGACGGCGAGGCCAGCCAACGGCGCGATCGGCTCGAGCACGAACTGAAGCGGACGGCGGACAGCTTCCGCGCCCTCGCCGAGGGCAGCGAGCTCGGCATGTACCGCTTCTCGTTCCTGCCCCACCTGAAGGTCGACTACGTCAACCCGTACCTCGAGGAGCTGATCGGCGTCAGCTTCGTCGAGCTCGCAACCGACCCGAGACCGCTGTGGGAACGTCTCGATCCGGCGACCCGCGATGGCCTCGACGCGGCACGCCGAGGTGCCGACGTGTCGTGGCCGCTCGAGGGGCGGTGGCGTCACCCGGACGGGCGTGAGCTCGAGCTGCAGTTCCGCGAGGCGCCGCTCCGCGACGTCGATGGCCGCCTCGAAGCGGTCTTCGGGATGGTGCGTGACGTCACCGACCAGCTGCGTCAGGAGCGGGCGCTGGCGTCGGCCCTCGAGCTCGAGCGGGCCGCGGCCGATCGCCTCCGTCGGGTCGACGAGCTGCGCAAGGTGTTCCTGCGGGCGGTCTCCCACGAGCTGCGGACGCCGCTCACCGCCCTGCTCGGGTTCTCCGCGACCCTCTACGATCGGGCGGATGGGTTGCCTCCGGACCGCATCGCCGCCCTGGCCGAGCGCATCCACCACCAGTCCCGCAAGATGGAGCGCCTGCTCGACGACCTGCTCGACGTGGACCGGCTCTCGCGCGGGGTGCTGGCCCTCGACCGCATCCCCACCGACCTCGGGGAGCTGGTCCAGCGTGTCGCCGCCGAACACGGCGGCGACGGGCTCCAGGTGCGTGCTCCATCGGTCACTGCTGCGGTCGACCCGCCCAAGGTCGAGCGCATCGTGGTCAACCTGCTGGTCAACGCCCGGCGGCACGCTGGCCCGGCCGCGGCGGTCAGCGTGACGCTGGAGCCGGGCGACCCAGTCCGGCTGGTGGTCGAGGACGATGGCCCTGGTGTCCCGGCCGACCAGCGCCGCACCGTGTTCGAGCCCTTCGCGCAGGGGGCGACCGCCGAGGGTGCGGCCTCGCCGGGGACCGGCATCGGGTTGACCCTGGTGGCGGCGTTCGCCGAGCTCCACCGTGGCCGTGCGTCGGTGGAGGACAGCGACCTCGGTGGGGCACGGTTCGTCGTCGAGCTACCCCGTGGTTGACCGACACACCTCCGGCGCGGAACCGCCGAGCCGGCGATCAACAAGGAGCAACGCGTGACCACCAGCACCTCGAACGCCACCTGGAACGGTGACCTGAAGTCCGGCAGCGGACGCATGGTCGTCGGCGATGCCCGCTACGAGGGGGCGTACACGTTCGCGAGCCGGTTCGAAGGCAGCGGCGACGCCACCAACCCCGAGGAGCTCATCGCTGCCGCCCACGCCGGCTGCTTCTCGATGGCGCTGTCGAACATCCTCGCTTCCGACGGGCACACCCCTGACGAGGTGCGCACCGAGGCCGTGGTGACCCTCGGCAAGGTCGACGACCAGGCGGCCGTCACCGAGATCGCGCTGTCGACGGTGGGCAAGGTGCCCGGCATCGACGAGGCCACGTTCGCCGAGTACGCGCAGAAGGCCAAGGACGGCTGCCCGATCAGCAAGCTGCTGGCGGGCGGCACGGCCGAGATCACCCTCCAGGTCGCCTTCGAGTCCTGAGCGCAACGATCGACGCGGCCCGCACCGGTCGGTGTGGGCCCGCGTCGGTCGGTGCCATACGTCCGGCTCAGGCAGGGGTGAACTCAGCAGCGGGTGTTCCTAGGAGGCCCCAGCGAGGTGTGCACAGCGGGCGTGTTGGCCAGGTCGCGGCAGCGGGGGCTGACGAGCTCAGCGGGTGACGAGGCGCACATCGAGGTGCTGTGCTGGTTCAGGAGGTGTGTCCGGAAACGTGTTCAGGACCTGTGTCCGCTGTAGCACCCATGATCGTCCTCGAGGTGGAGGGCGGGATGGGAGCTCTAGGAGCTATGAGCGAGGCAGAACGTCGTCTTGAGGTGTTGCAGTCGATCCGGACGTTGGGGATCACCCGGCAGGAGGCTGCGGCGTGTGCAGGGTCGATGTGCGCACGGTGCCCCGGTGGATGCGCCGCTATGACCCTGAGGGGCTGGCGGGGCTGGTCGATCGCCCGTCACGTCCGATCGTGAGCCCGTCGCGGCTGGCCGATCCGATCGAGCGGCGGATCGTGATGTCGTTGCGTGAGCGGTTCCTGGCTTCTGGGCGCCAGCAACTGTCGCCGACGCTGGCGAAGCACCCAGTGCCCGTGGCAGTTCCTGGCCGCCAGAAGCCAGGAACTGCCGTGGAGTCCGCCTCCGCGGAGCGCTGCAGCACCGGCCGGAACCGCCGTCCCTGCACGATGCCCGTCGTGGCTGAGATGACCCCGGACCGCCGGCCTGTCGGGCCTCTCCAACGACAACCGCTGCCGGGCTCAGGCAGGGGTGACGAGGTCGCGGGGCACCTCGCGGACGTCCGGGACGCCCGCCAGGGCCGCCGCGTGCGCGAGGTCGTCGGTCAGACCCGTGAGCACCTCCCGGACGCCCGCCGCCCCACCGGTGGCCAGACCCCACAGAGCAGGCCTGGCGACGAAGACCCCGCGTGCTCCGAGCGCGAGGGCCGTCAGGACGTCGACACCGCGGCGTACACCGCCATCGACGACGATCTCGGCGTCATCGCCCACGGCGTCCGCGACCTCGCCGAGCGCGGTCGCGGTCGGGACGGCCCGGTCGAGCTGGCGGCCGCCGTGGTTGGACACCCAGATCCCCGCGGCGCCGGCGTCGACGCCACGTCGGGCGTCGTCACCGCGCAGGACGCCCTTGAGCACGATCGGGACGGCGCCGGCCCGTGCACGCAGCCAGCCGACGTCGTCGAACGTCAAGCCGCGGTCGTGCTCGGCGAACAGCGCGGCCAGCCCCGACCCGCGTCCGATGTCGCCCCCCGTCGACGCGTCGAGGGGCACGTTCGCCATCCGCATCCCGTCGCGCAGGGCGAAGCCGTTGCGTTCGTCGCGCCAGCGCCGGCCGAGCATCGGCGTGTCCACGGTCAGGATGATGGCGCGGTACCCGGCGGTCACGGCCCGCTCGACCAGTTCACCGGCGTACCCGCGGTCGGTGAACACGTACAGCTGGAACCATCGTGGAGCGTCCGGTGCTGCGGCCGCCACGTCCTCGAGCGAGACGGTCGCCAGCGTGGAGACGGTCATCAGCGCGCCGGCAGCGGCGCATCCGCGTGCCGTCGCCGCCTCACCCTCCGGGTGTGCGAGCTGCTGGTAGGCCGCGGGCGCGACGCCGACGGGGGTGGTGACGGGCGAGCCGAGCAGCGAGGTCGCGGTCGTGACGTCGGCCACGTTCCGCAGCACGTGCGGTCGCAGGCGCCACCGCTCCCACGCGGTGACGTTCTCGCGGAGGGTGGTCTCGGTCTCGGCCCCACCGGCGTAGTAGTCGTAGGCCGACGGCTCCATCACCTCGCGGGCGGCCGCCTCGAGGGCACTCAGGTCCACGTCTCGCTCCGTCGCGTCAGTACGGCCGGGCGCGATCGACGAGGTCGGGGTGCAGCTGATCGGCCAGCGCTTCGGGGAAGCTGATGGTGTCGGAATCGCCGTCGGAGACGTAGCGCTGCTCGGGGTTGTCCTGGAACCAGGCGAGCCAGAAGCCCGAGGAGTAGTCGGGCTCGTCGCCTGGTGTCCAGTCCGGCTGTGACCGGATGCGCGGGATGGCCAGCGGATCGAACTCGGCGTCGAACGGCGCGGGTGAGGGCCCCGACCCCACGAGCAGGCCGGCCTCGTGGGTGTAGGTGATGCCGTCGTGCTCGCCCTCGGCGACCAGGGTGGGATCGTCGGGTCGGATGCCGAGCGGGTAGGACAGCGTGCGGACCTCCGCGTCGGGGATGGCCGCGGTGATGTTGGCGACGCCCTCGGCGAGCGCCCGCTGGACCCCGGAGGCGTCGAGCTGTCCGAGGTTGTCGTGGTCGGCGGTGTGGTTGCCGATCTCGTACCCGCGAGCGTGGAGCTCGGCGAGCAGCTCGCGGCCGCGCTCCTCGGAGCTGCCGAACAACGAGCGGAGGACGTAGAACGAGCCGGCGGGTTCGAAGCCATCGAGCTCCTCGGCCAGCTCCTCCATGATCGCGACCGCGGTGTCGGGGACGACCTCACCGTCCTCGGTGAGGCCGAACTGTTCCCGCGTGGAGTCGTCGAAGGTGAGCACAACCGGGGTCGTGCCGGCGGGGACGTCGATGTGGCCGCTGACGAGCTCCGCGGTCGTGATGGGCACGTACCCCTCCTCGTGCAGGCGGCGCAGCTCGTCGCGGAACTCCTCGGGGGTGTTGTCGTAGTCGCCGCCGCCGTCGGGCAGGATCCGGTGGTACATCAGCACCGGGATCCGGCCGAGCTCGTTCGCACCGACCTCGGCCGGGTCGACCGCCGGCTCGGGTTCCTCGGTCGGTTCCGGCTCGTCGGGTTCGGTCACCTCGTCCGGTTCGTCTTGACCGTTCGCCGGTCCGGTCGCCTCGGGGGACGCGGTCGTCGGTGCGTCGTCGTTGCCGTTGCAGGCCCCGAGGAGGGCGAGAACGGCCAGAACAGCCAGGAAGGGGCGTCCACGGGCGATCGTCGGGGACGTCCGGAGGGTCACGGTGTGCTCGTCGAGTCGGAGGGGACCGACGCTACGGTCGGCCCGCCGAACGTGCCGCCGCGGGGACCCGCCCGTTCGCCCCGGAAGCGACGGCCAGAGGAGACCGCTACGTGCCGACCGTGCCCACGACCGCCACCCGTGTCCGACCGCGCGCCCTCGCGCGCGCCGCCCTGGTGGTGGGAGGGCTTGCGGCCGTCCTCATCGCCTGCGCGTCGGACACCGAGCTGGCCTTCGACGGGCCGGCCGACGGCGAGGTCCTGAACGCCGAGCGGATCGGCGAGGCAGCCATCGTGGTCCGCGTCGTCGACGACGAGACCACCGCCCGGTTCGACGAGGCCACGGTCGAACACGATGGTGAGGACGTCACCGACGCCGCCGTGATCGCTGACGACGAGCTGCGCTTCCCGCTCAGGGACCTCGAGGAAGGCGAGCACGAGATCGCCGTCGCGGTGCCGCGCGCCGGCTCGGAGACGTTCGCCTTCGCGGTGGACACGACGCCACCGGAGCTGGAGCTGACCGAGCCGGAGGACACCGTCGTGTTCGGCGACGACGAGGTCACCGTCGCCGGCCGTACCGAGGCGGACGCCACCCTCACGGTGGACGGTGCCGAGGTGGCGGTCGGCGCCGACGGCGCGTTCAGCCACACGCTGCAGGACCTGCCCGATGGACCGATCGTGCTGACGGCGACCGATCCCCACGGCAACGCCGCCGAGGAGGAGCTCGAGCTGCGGCGGCTGGCGTCACGGGTCGAGTCGGGCGAGGACGTCCGTGCCGTCCACGTCACCCCGCACGCCTGGGCGACGCCGAGCTTCCGGGAGCGCATCCTCGGGATGATCGATGACGGGTTGATCAACAGCATCCAGCTCGACCTCAAGGACGAGTCCGGCCGGATCGGGTACGACAGCCAGGTCCCGCTCGCGCGCGAGATCGGAGCCGTGGAGGCGGTCTACGACCTCGAGGACGCCGTGGCCGAGCTGCACGGCAGGGACATCCACATCGTGGGTCGCATCGTCGCCTTCCGTGACCGCGTCCTGGCCGAGCACGCCTGGGACGAGGGCATACGCGACATGGTGATCCAGACCCCCGACGGTGAGCCGTACGCCGGCTACGGCGGCTTCACCAGCTTCGCCAGCGACGAGGTCCTCGAGTACAACCTGGCCATCGCCGAGGAAGCCGCGGCCGCCGGGATCGATTCGATCCTGTGGGACTACATCCGCCGTCCCGACGGGCCGGCCGAGAACCTCGTCATCCCGGGCCTGGACCCGGACGCGGGGGATCGGACCATGGAGCAGGCGGTCGTCGACTTCACCGAGCTCGCGGCCGAGCGGCTGGCGCCGTACCGGGTCGAGCACGGTGTCTCGGTGTACGGGATCGCCGCGACGCGGGCGAGCCAGATCGCCCAGGACGTCGGAGGGATGGCCGAGTTCGTCGACTACGTGGCGCCGATGCTCTACCCCTCCCACTGGGGTCCGGGTGAGTACGACGTGGCGGATCCCAACCGGCAGCCCTACGACATCATCTTCCGCTCGCTCGAGGCCTTCCTGGACATCGTGGAGGGCACCGACACCCGCATCGTGCCCTGGCTCGAGGACACCTCCTACCGCGCCTACGACCGGCCGACCCACGTGCGTGAGCAGATCCGGGCCGCCCTGGACCGGGGCATCGACGAGTGGCTGATGTGGGACCCGGTGGTCCGGTACACCCTCGAGGCGTACGAGCCCCGGGACTGACCGGACAGGGCCCGTCGAGGTTCCTCGGCCGCTGGCCGCCGGTGCGGTAGGAAGGGCTCCTTCCCCGGAGCACCCCTGACCCGCGTCCCGACCCCCCTCGCCGGGGGCCCCCGAGGAGGATCGCCGCGCGTGGCCGACCTGACCTTCTTCTACGGCACCATGAACTGCGGCAAGTCGACCCTCGCGCTGCAGATCCACCACAACGCGGCGATGGCAGGCAAGCACTGCCTGTTGTTCACCAAGCTCGACCGGCAGGGCGGGGTCATCTCGTCACGGATCGGACTCGCCCAGCCGGCGGAGCTCGTGACCGACGAGCTCGACCTGCGGGCCTACGTCGGCGATCACATCGCGGCGGGCAACCCGGTCGACGTGCTGATCTGCGACGAGGCGCAGTTCTACTCGACCAAGCAGGTCGGTCAGCTCGGCCGCATCGTCGACGAGCTCGAGGTCGAGGTGCACGCCTTCGGGCTGCTGACCGACTTCACCTCCCGGCTGTTCCCCGGGTCCCAGCGGCTGCTCGAGCTCGCCGACCGCCGCCAGGAGCTCCAGGTCGAGGCGCGCTGCTGGTGCGGCGAGCGGGGCAACTTCAACGCCCGCACCGTCGACGGCGAGATCCAGCGGGCCGGCGAGCAGGTGGTGGTCGGCGACCTCGACGAGTCGACCGTCGCCTACGAGGTGTTGTGCCGCCGCCACTTCCGCGAGGGCACCACCCGGGTCGGCGCGGACCTGCCGGCTGCCACCGTCGGGGTGCCCGCCACCATCTCCGACCGCACGGCCTCCGCGACGAGGTAGCGGATCAGGCCGCGGCGCCCTCGCGCTCGAGGTCCCCGTCGCCGTCGAGCACGGCGGCGAGGTCGCCCGTGGCGGGCACGCCGCTGGTCCGGGCGAGCAGGCGTCGGTCGCCGTCGACGACCAGCAACGTGGGCACGCGCAGGACCTTGTGTGCTTCGGTGAACCCGAGGTGATCGGCGGCGTCGACCTTCACCCACCGGAAGCCGGGGCGGGACGCCGACAGCTCGGCGAGGACCCGTTCGACCGCCACGCAGGGGGCGCAGGTCGGGGACCCGAAGAGCACCGCACCGGCATCCGCGCCGGTGAGGTCGAGCCCGACGTCGGTGAGGTGGTCGACGGAGACACGGGGGGCGTCGTCGGCCACGCGGCGGACACGACCGTCGCGGCGGTTCCACCACCACCCGGCCAGGGCGACGCCGGCGAGCAGCAGGAGGACCAGGAGCAGGCGCAGGACGATCGGGGTCATCGGGCGGCTCCCTCCGCGTCCGGCGCGCGGCGGCGGGAGAGCCGCTGGCCGAACAGGTACAGCTCGCACCCGACGCAGATGCCGGTCGTCGCGAGCAGGGTGGACAGGGCCAGCACGACCGCGACCGCGATCCAGCCAGCCGTCATCGCCCCGACGGCGAACAGGACGAGCGCGGCGCTGGCGACGGCGAGGCCGCACGCCTGCGCGAACCGCGGTGGTCCCTCGTGCTCGGTGGCCGGTGGCGCGCCGAGGTCGAAGCGCCGCTTGACCCACCGGAAGACGTTGCCGTAGGGCGACCACGCCAGCCCGAACACGGTCGAGATCGCGAAGACCAGCCACTGCACGGCCACCAGCGTGACCCCGACGGGTCCTTGGACGATCAGGGCGACGGCCAGCACGACCGTGGTGATCGCGGCCCCGAAACGCGGGCCGCGGACGTCGATCAGCAGCCCGCCGTCGGCGTCGTACGCCAGGTCGGCTCGTCGGGCCATCGTCGGTCTCCTCGTGGGCGGTCGGGTCGGGGGTCGGTGCGGGGTCGGGGGTCGGTGCGGGGTCGGGGGTCGGTGCGGGTCGGGGGTCGGTGCGGGTGGGGGGACGGGTCGTCGTTCCACCTGTCGGTCAGCGGCCGGTGGCCTTGCGCAGCAGCACGCGGACGGCGGGCTTGCCGCGGACGTCACGGACGCGCGCGACGTCGACGATCTGGTGCCCGGCGCGGTCCGCCCAGCGGGCGAACGCGGCCGGCGCGCCCTGGCCGTCGGTGAGGATCTCGAGGTGGTCGCCAGGGCGGAGCGGGACGATGGCACGCATCGTGGCGACCACACCGCGCTGGTAGGGCTCGCCGCGGACGTCGACGCTGGTGGTCGGTGACGGCTGCGCACCGAGGCCGGCCTCGTCGAGTTCGACGGTGACGCGACCGCCGCGCGCGGTGACGGTCGTCGGGGCACCCGCCGCGGCGAGGGCGCCACGCAGGAAGCCGGTCGCGAGCGCGTCGCCGACCTCGCCGTCGACCTCGCCGACGAGCCGCAGGCCCACCTCGAGTCCCTCGATGACGGCGGTGTCGTCCTCGACGCTGGCGAGGCGGACCTCGGGGAAGGCGCTGCGGAGCGCCTCGACGGCGATGACGGCGGCGGCGTGGAAGTCCCGGGTGTCGGCGCGGCCGGCGCTGGCCGCGACGAGCCTGCGGCCCTGGTCCTCGGCGAGCAGCGCGAGCTTGTGGCGGTGCTCGGTCAGGCCGGCGATGAGCTGGACGATGGTGTGGACCGCGAGCTGGCTGCCGGGTGGGACCTGCAGGTCACGGCCGTCGACGGCCTGCTCACGGGCGACGTAGACCTTCGCGGGGCGTCCACCGCCAGGGTGCTTGCGTGTGCCGGTGACCACGAGGCCGGCGTCGGCCAGGGTGTCGAGGTGGGTGCGGGCGACGTTCGGGTGCAGCCCGAACATCTCGGCGACCTCACGTGCCGTCGCGGGCCGTCCCTCGGTGCGTAGGCGGCGGTAGATGCCGGCGCGGGTGGGGACCGCGAGCGCGCGCGCGACCGCCTCGTCGTCCGCCGCGGGGCGGGCGTCGAGGTCCGGGGCGATGGTCGCCGCGCTCACGTCCTTGCGCTCCTTCACGCGGGCTCCTCGATCGGTCGGTCGGCGACCGTGGCTGGGTCTCGACGGAGCCCGTGGCTCGTACGGGAACGCCGATGGTCCGGTGGTGACGTCCCGGACCGGTGTCGACTGTAGGGAGAACGGTGCGAACTGTGCGAACGGGGTGGGCCGCAGGGAGCGCGCACGGCAGGCCGGGAGAGCGCGCACGGCAGGCCGCACGGCCACACTGAGGGGACGCTGCGTACGCCTGACCTAACGGTGAGCGACACCCGGTCCTCGGAGGGCGGGACCTCTGTCCCGAACCCGCGTTCTCCGCTACGCAGCGCGACGTCGGCTACGTATCGTGACGGCCGTCCCCCTCACTCGGGGGCACGTCATGGGGCTCGAAGCGAGCGGAGCGCTCGAGGGTCGTCCGACACCGGACGGCGCACTCCGCCACACGGACGCACTGATCCGAGGGACACGCAGGGGTGGTTGCCCAGGGGGCGCCTCTGCCGGTCGCCCGGGGGTGGTCGCACCTGGCCGCCTCACGGTCCCGCGGGGAGCGAGTGGCGAGACCGGCCGTGAAGCAGGACGCGCGACACCGCGCAACACGACCGGAAGGCACCACCGTGGGGACCACCTTCTCGATCAGCCACCGCAAGGCGCACGGGCTGCGCCGCACGCTGATCCCCATCCTCGTCGCACTGTCGCTGCTGGCGTCCCAGTTGCCGTTCCTCGGGGCGGGCACGGCCGAGGCGGCCATCGGACCGTGGAGCATCGACGGCATCGTGCCGGACAGCACGCCGTCGATGCAGACCTTGACGGACCCCTGCAACTCCAGCAGCGATGACAAGCCGATCAACGGCAACAACTACAAGCTCAACAACATCCAGGATGCGGGCACCCCGGTCTTCGAGACGGGGAACGTCACCGGCAAGAGCGACCTCTGCAACATCTGGGTGGACCTGGCCACCCAGGGCGATGACGTCCTCCTCTACTTCGCCTGGCAGCGGTTCGCACCACAGGGCGCCGTGAACGTGTCGCTCGAGCTGCAGAAGGGGTCGCTGACCCCTGCGTGCACGGGCACCCCGGACTTCTTCAACGCCGGTGGGTGCAACCCGTTCGCGAACCGACAGGTCGGCGACCTGCTCCTCACCTTCGACTTCGACCCCGTCCCGGCCATGTACCTGCGTTCATGGACCGGCAGCGACTGGTCGGGCGCCACCGAACTGAACGGTAACAAGGCGATCGCGGCGGTCGACGGGGGCAAGAACGACACGCTCCGCGGCGAGGCAGCGATCAACCTGACCACGTCGGGCATCCTGCCGGGCGTGGGCCAGGAATGCGTCACCTTCGCGACGGTCCTGCCCTTCAGTCAGACCGGCAACTCGACGTCGGCCGAGCTCCAGGACGTCGTGCTCAACGGCTTCCCCGGCCCGTCGATCAGCAACTGCGGGCAGCTCGTGGTCCAGAAGGTGACCTCGCCGATCGGACTCAGCGGTCCGTTCCCCGTCGAGCTGAAGAAGGGCGCGTCGACGCTCGCCTCCTTCGACCTCGCCGCGCACGGCTCGTCGTTCGTCTACGGCGACACCGATGACGAGCCGCTGTTCGCGGGCAGCGACTACTCGCTGACCGAGACGGTCCCCACCGGCTGGGATGCCGACTACTCGGTGACCTGCACGATCGGTGCCGCCAACGCCATCGACGGCGACGGCAACATCACCGTCGCGGCCAACAGCACGACCACCTGCACCATCACCAACACCGCCATCGCACCGAAGATCACCCTCGTCAAGACGGTGAACAACCAGTTCGGTGGCACCGCGACCCAGGATGACTTCCAGGCCAAGCTCGACGGGACGAACGTCGGGTGGGACACGGCGATCGAGACCACCATCGGGTCGCACACCGCCTCTGAGGTGATGAACGTCAGCGGCTACACCGCCGGTGACTGGGGTGGTGACTGCGCCGCCAACGGCAGCATCACCGTCGGTCCGGGCGACGAGGCCACCTGCACGATCACCAACTCCGACGTCCAGCCCACGCTGACGCTCGAGAAGATCGTCGACAACAGCGCCGGTGGCACCGCCACCCAGGACGACTTCCAGGCCCGCATCGATGGCGCGGACGTCGACTGGGACACCGCCGTCGGCCTGAACGCGGGTTCGCACACCGCGTCGGAGTCGACGCTGCCCGGCTACGCCGCCGGCTCCTGGGGCGGTGACTGCGCGGCGAACGGCGCGGTGAGCCTGACGGTCGGCCAGAACGCCACCTGTGTCATCACCAACACGGCGATCGCACCGACGCTGACGGTGGTCAAGGAGGTCGTCAACGACTCGGGCGGCACGCTCGGGCCCGACGACTTCCCGCTGTACCTCAACGGTGCCTCGGTCCAGCACGACGACCCGAACGACGTGGTCGCTGGTGTCGAGTACACCGTGTCCGAGGACCAGCAGCCCGGGTACGCCCAGACCGGCCTGGTCTGTGAGGACGACGACACCGGCGTCGATGTCGGCCACCCGGTGACGCTCGACCTCGCGCAGTCGGTCACCTGCACCATCACCAACGACGACGTCATGCCAGGCCTCACGGTCGTCAAGTCCGTCATCAACGACGACGGTGGTGCGCTCGGGCCCGATGACTTCCAGCTGCGGGTCAACGGCGGTCCGATCGCCCACGGCGTGGCACTCGCCAACCCGCAGGCCGGTGTCGAGTACGACGTCACCGAGGACGACCCGACCGACCTCGGCTACGCGTACGTCAGCACGGTGTGCGTCGACGCCGGGACCCAGGAGGAGGTGGCCAACCCCGTCACCCTCGCCCTCGGTCAGGCGGTGGTCTGCACCATCACCAACGACGACATCGCACCGACGGTGACCGTGATCAAGGAGGTCATCAACGACGACGGTGGCACCGCCGGGATCGCGGACTTCACCCTGTACCTCGGTGAGGACGAGGTGACCAGCGGCGCGAGCAGCACCGTGACCGCGGGCGTCGAGTACACCGTCTCCGAGGACCTGGTCGACGGCTACGAGCAGGTGTCGCTCACCTGCACCGACGCCGACGAGAACGACCTCGGGGCGACGTTCACGCCGGAGCTCGCGCAGGACATCACCTGTGTGATCGTCAACGACGACATCGCGCCGACGGTGACCGTCACCAAGCTCGTCATCAACGATGACGGAGGCAACGCCGGGCCCGCTGACTTCACGCTCCTGATCAACGCCGACGAGGTCGTCAGCGGCGAGAGCAACGATGTCGTCGCCGGCACCGAGTACACCGTCTCCGAGGAGCTGCTGGACGGCTACGAGCAGATCGCCTTCAGCTGCACGGACAGCGACGAGAACAGCCTGGACGCCACGTTCACGCCCGAGCTCGCTCAGCACATCAGCTGCGTCATCATCAACGATGATCTGCCGAGCGGCATCACGCTCACCAAGGACGCGGTGATCGACGCCGACGCTGACGGTCAGCGGGTGGTCGAGGTGCTCGACGGGGCCACCACGACCATCACGTACCGCTTCGTGGCGACCAACACCGGGCAGACGACGTTGACCGACCTCGTGCTGGTCGACGACAAGATCGGACCGGTCATGCTCGCCGTCGACACCCTGCAGCCCGGGGAGTCGACCGAAGCCTTCGCTGACTACACGATCACCGCTGCGGACATCGCGGCGGGCCGGGTGGACAACGTCGGCACGGTGACCGGGACCGACCCGTTCGGCAACGAGCGGGACGCTGAGGACGACGAGACCGTCAGCATCGTCGAGGTGCTCTCCGCACAGCCGGGGATCGGCCTGGTCAAGGAAGCCCTCGTCGATGCGGACGAGGACGGGCTCCAGGTCGTCGAGCACACCGACGGTGAGGACACCGTCGTGCGCTACCGGTTCACGATCTCCAACACCGGGAACACGACGCTGACCGACATCGCGCTCGTCGATGACAAGATCGGTCCGATCGACGTCCCGGCCGGGACGACGCTCGAGCCGGGCGAGTCGACCGTGGTCGAGGCTGACTACACCCTGACGGCCGCGGACGTCGCTGCCGGTGAGGTGGAGAACCTCGGCATCGCGACGGGGACCGACCCGAGCGGGACGGAGGTCAGCGCCGAGGACACCGCGTCGGTGGACATCGTCGAGGTCCTGGTCGTCGAGGTGAAGCCGGCTGTGCTGCAGCGGACGCTGCCGCGCACCGGTGTCGAGGGTGAGCGACTGGTCGCGCTCGGGGTGCTCCTGGCCTCGCTCGGTGCAGCGGCCCTGCTCCTCACGCCGCGCCGCCGCCGGTCGGCCTGACGGCTGACCGACGCCTGACGCCACGGAGGCCCGGTTCCCCACACGGGGGCCGGGCCTCCGGCGTTCAGCGCGGGGGGAAACGACCGGTCGCGGCCACGGACACGACCGCGTGTCGCAGCCGGGCGATGACCTCGGGACTGAGGCCGTCCTCGGCGTGACCGAACCCGGCGGGTTCCTGCCACAGCGTGGCCGGGCCGGCCGCCGCCGCCACGAGGTCGTCGGCGTCCGACGGCGGGAAGTAGGCGTCGTCGGCGCCGTGGATCACCAGCAGCGGTGCGGAGACCTGCGCGACCATCTCCGCCGGGTGCGGCGGGGAGCGCCACGCCGACGGGCCGGCCAACCGGATTCCCAGCGCGATCCGCAGGCCAGCCCGGGCGGCTGGCCGGTGCCACACCGTGTGCAGCCGCCGGAGCGCGTCGGTGTCGGGTACCTCGCGGAACCACGCGGGCGCCGAGATGGCCACGACCGCGTCGGTGTCCGCACCGAGCGAGGCGGCGTGGAGGGCGGAGGTGCCGCCCATCGACAGGCCGACGGTGACCACGTGGCGGTGACCGAGGGCGCGCAGCCACGCGAGCCCCGCGGCGACGTCCTGCACCTCGTGGTCGCCGAAGGTGCAGGTCCCGCCGGACCGACCGTGCCCGCGCATGTCCAGGGCGAGGACCGGGATCTCGCGTGCCAGGCCGTCCGCGAGGCGCGCGTACGCAGGCTTGCGACGGTTGGCCGCGAAGCCGTGGAGGAGCAGCACGGCGGTGGGCGACGACGCCGGACCGGGCAGGTAGCTGCCCGCAAGCCGGGTCCCGTCGGCGGCGACGAGGCGGGTGCGTGCGTGAGCCGAGGCGTGGCCGCCGACCACGCCGCGGGTCTCGAGGTAGCGGCGGAACGGACCCCGCCGTGGGCCAGCGCGAGAGGGTGCGGGACCGTCGTCGGACGGTGGCGGTTGGACTTCGGGGGTCACCATCTGCGACGATCCCCTCGGCTCGCCCCGGCAACGTCGCCGCCTCGCCCGGACCTCGACGTGTGTGCGGGGCGTCGTGCGTTTCGGACACCACCACCCCAGGGGTGTGGTGATGGCGGCCACGAGGACGGCACCGCGGTGCCACGACCAGGAGAGCGCGGGTGCACCTGCTGGTGCTCACCGACCGCCCCGGCGGGGGCAAGTCGTTGCTCCCCGCCCTCGAGTACCTCGACCACAGCCTCCAGGACGCGCCACTCGCGTCGGGCTCCCTGCTCGGGCTCGGGTCGTGCGACGTGGTGGTGGTCGACGCCACCCAGGACCTGCGGGAGGGTGCGGCCGCGTGCCGCGCCGCGTCCGTGCACGACCTCGACAAGCCCGTCCTGGTCGTGATGTCGGAGGGTGGACTGGCGGCGCTCAAGTCCACGTGGGGGTTCGACGACTGGTTGCAGCCGTTCGCCTCCCCGGCCGAGATCGAGACGCGTCTGCGCCTGGTGCGCGAGCGAGCCGTCGCCTCGCAGCCGCAGCGCGCCGCCAACGTCGGGGACCTCGTCGTCGACGAGGACAGCTACCAGGTGCGCCTCCGTGGCCAGCCGCTCGACCTCACCTACAAGGAGTTCGAGCTCATCAAGACGCTGGCGAACGCACCGAACCGGGTGTTCACCCGCGAGCTGCTCCTGCAGGAGGTCTGGGGCTACGACTACTTCGGTGGGTCGCGCACCGTCGACGTCCACGTGCGGCGGCTGCGCGCCAAGCTCGGTCCCGAGTACGAGCAGATGATCGTGACCGTCCGCGGCGTGGGCTACAAGCTGGTGCCGCCCGGCTCGCGTGTCGAGCGTGGCCCCGTCGACGCCTGAGGCCACGCGCACGCGGGCACCATGGTCAGCCTTCATCGAAGCCTGCGGGGGGCTCGACCTCGAACGGTTCGCCCCAGTCGCGGTAGTCCCAGCGCTCGGTCTCGTTCGCGTACAGCTCCGGCACCGATGTCACCTGCTCGACCCTGACGGGGAGGTGGTTGGCGTCGATCCAGATCTCGAACGACTCGGTGATGACGCCCTCGAAGATCTGCTCGGGCGACCCGGTGTACCCCCAGCTCGGACGTCCGTCGATCTCTCGCGTGCCGATGGGGGTGTAGCCGGGGGAGGTCGCGAACCTGGCGCGGGTGCCCTCGAGGCCGGTCGTCGCGATGGCGAGCTCGACGGCCATCGTGACCGCCATCTCGAGGGGTTCGTCGGTCGGTCCCGCCTGGATCCAGCCGACCGCTGTCTCCATCCACCCGGTGTCGCCCAGCACGATGATGCGGCCGGCCGGGTCCTCGATGGTGCCGTCGATGGCCAGCTCGGGCGCGACCGCGACGTCCCACCGGTCGGTCGACAGCGAGGTGGTCCGCGTCAGGTGGAAGGTCCGGGCGATCTCCATGGCGGCGACGAGGCAGTCGGCGAACACCTCGCCCTCGACCACGCGGTCGGGATCGAGGAACCGGTCGCCGCAGCCCGGCGGTAGCTGAGGCCCTCCGGGGCTGTCCCCGTCGCCATCGTCGTCGGTGGCCGTGTCGGCGGCGTCCTCGTTGGGGTCATCGGCGGCGGCGTCGCTGGCCGTCTCGTCGGCGAGCGCCGCGTCCTCGACCGGTGGACCATCAGCCGCGCCTCGGTCCGGATCGGATCCCGTCCCCACAGCGCAGGCCGATGCGGCCAGCGCGAACGTGGCGAGAGCGATGTGGACGCGTGATCGTGGACGCAACGGACCCCCATCCGGACGCGCCGAGGCCTGGTGGGCCACGACGGAAGGGCCGACACCGTAGTCCGACCCGTCCGTCCGGGCTGGCTCGCGGTCACCGAGCCGACCCCCGCAGCGTGCGGCCGAGGGCCACGTCCTCCCAGCGGGTCGTCAGGCCCTGGGAGGTGTACAGGCGGACCGCCCGTTCGTTCGCGCGGTCGACCCAGAGCAGCACCTCGTCGCAGCCGACGTCGGTGAGGTGAGCGAGGCCGGCGTGCAGCAGCGCTCCGCCGAGTCCCGCGCCCTGCCCGTCCGGATGGATGGCGAGGTTGTAGACCTCGCCGACGGTGGCCGACCGGCGCTTGAGCCAGTGCATGCCGAGGATGCGCCCGACCTCGTCGACGGCGACGAGCAGGTCCTCGTGTCGGAACCAGTCGAGCGCCGCCCGCTCACGGAACCGGGGCAGGTCCCACCCGCCGTCGGGTCCGGCGCCGTAGGCCGCGGCGAGGACCGCGACGATCCCTTCGTCGTCGAGGTCCGGACGTGCGGCACGGATCGTGATGCCGGCGGGCGGCGGCGCGGACGGCTCCGCGACGGGGACGGGCAGGTGGCGGCCGAGGACCGCCAGGCGCCGGTCGATGCCGTAGCCCTCGTCGGTGGCGCAGCTGACGTCCTCGGCGGTCGCATGCCGGATCCAGACCTGCAGCCGTCCGGCCGCGTGCTGCCAGGCGAGACCTTCGAGGCTGGCCAGCAGCACCGACAGGACCGGACCGCACGGGGTGTGCTCGCGGGAAACCGCGACGTCCCCGACGGCGGTCAGGCCGGGGGTGTGCGGCAGCACGACGCCGGCGTAGCCGACGGCCACCTCGCCCCGGCGCGCGAGGACGGGATGCCAGTGCGCCGCCCGTTCGTCAGTGGTGTGCAGGGCACGCAACCGGTGGCGCTCGGCCTCGTCGACGAGCGGCACGAGGGCGGACGCCTCGGCGGCGTCGAGCAGCGCGATCGCATCCTCGACCGCCGCTGTGTCGGTCCAGCCGTCGTGCCCGTCGCCCCCGCTGAGCACCCGGCCCACCACGTCGCCTCGCTCGGCGGCGATGTCGTCGTGCAGGCGCAAGCGGGACCCTTCCGGTGGTGGGCGGGACCGCGGCGTCGGTCGGTCACCGCGCGCGAGGCTAGGTGCGCCCGGCTCGGTTGGCGCGTCCGACCGCCCCCCGTTATCCTTCGCCGGCGCTGCTCGGTGGGCGCGCTCTCCAGCAGGGGCCGCTAGCTCAACTGGCAGAGCATCGGACTTTTAATCCGCTGGTTGCAGGTTCGAGTCCTGCGCGGCCCACCGTTCGAGCAGCACCGCAAGACCACAGGGACCTGTGGAGCAGTCAGGAGTGCTCGCCACCCTGTCAAGGTGGAGGCCGCGGGTTCAAATCCCGTCAGGTCCGCGTCACACCGCCCCGCACGCGAGGCGGCGCACGACACAACGGCCGGTCGATCGCACCACGGTCGACCGGCCGTCGCGCATCACCCCGCCGACCGGTGGGATGGGGCGCGACCATCGCGGTCAGGTAGCTCAGTTGGTAGAGCACACGACTGAAAATCGTGGTGTCGGCGGTTCGACCCCGCCCCTGACCACCCACCCCGTTCGGGCCCCCGGAGACATCCAGGGGCCCGAACCGCGCTCTCGGGCCCGCGTCTCGACGGCGCGCGGCGTCCTCGATCGCTGAGGTCGCGGGCACGTGGAACCGATCGGGTCCCGCAGGCGTCATCACGGGCGCCCCTCCGTGCCCTCGTGGGGGAGCTTGATCTGCCGGTCAGCGGCCACGGGGGTCCTCCTCACGCCAGGCGTCGAGGCGGTCGGCCGCGGGGGCGGGGAGGGAGACCTCGAGGGGGCCGCTGTGCCCGGCGAGATCGGCGCCGACCCGTTCGGCTGCGGAGCGTCCAGCGAGCACGCATCCCGGTTCGGCGGCGAGGTCGCCGACCAGTGAGGGGTGCACGTGCCAGAACGAGACGGCCGCGCGCTTGCGCAGCCGGCCGGCGAGCTGTTGCGCGTCGTCGTGCCGCAGGTGGTGGCGCCGCTGCGAGAGGCGCGAAGCTGACATCGGTCCGGGCTGCTTGCCGGCCAACAGCCGCAGCAGCACCCACGCGGCGGCCGGGGAGAACGGCCGCCCAGCGGGACGGCCAGCGGCGCGGACCTGTTCGCCTCTGGACCGTCCGCGTGCCGGGCACGACGCGTTGCTTCAGCGCCTTCGACCCATGACCGGCGCCATCGTCCCCGATCCTGGTCCTGCCCACAGCCACTCTCCGGTGACGTGGGCGAGCACGTCAGGTGCGGGGACTGGGCGGCTGAACAGGTAGCCCTGGAGGTAGTCGCACCCGAACTCGGTCAGCCGCTCGACCTGGGAGGGGTTCTCGACACCTTCGGCGGTGGTGAGCATCCCGAGGTCGTGGGCCATGGTGATCGTGGATCGGATGATCCGCTGGGTGTGGCTTTCGCCCGGCGCGAGTTGGTCGACGAAGCTGCGGTCGATCTTCAGCAGGTCCCAGGGGAACGCCGCGAGCCGGGAGATGGATGACCAGCCGGTGCCGAAGTCGTCGATCGCGAGCATGATGCCGAGATCGTGCAGGGCGAGCAGGACGTCGTAGGCAGGTTGGTGTGCCAGTGCGGTCTCGGTCATCTCGAGCCAGAGGCGATCGGGCGTGGCGCCGACGGCTGCCAGTGCCGTGGCGACCGTGTCGGGCAGCCGGCTGTCGGCGATCTGGTTGGCGGAGAGGTTGATGGCGACGGGTGGAGCTGAGCCCAACTCGTCCGACCACCTGGACTGTTCGGTGAGCGCCTGGGCGAGCACGCTCTCGAACAGCTCGCCGATGGCTCCCATGTCCTCGATGGCGGGCATGAACCGGTCGGGGGTGAGCAACCCGGCGGTCGGGTGGTGCCAGCGGGCCAGTGCTTCGAAGCAGACCACCCGGCCGGTCAGGGCGTCGATCTCCGGCTGGTAGTGGCAGGTGATCTGCCCGTCCTCGAGTCCGCGCTCCAGGTCGGACTGGACCAGGCGGCGGTCGCGGTCCCGGCGTTGGAGGTGCTCGTCGAAGCGGTACGCCTGTGCCCGACCGAGATGTTTCGCGTGGTGCAGGGCGGCATCTGCGCCGCGGAGGGTGAGTTCAGGATCGTCATCCGGTGAGCCGTCTGCGATCCCGATCGAGATCGGTTGGGTGATGACGCTGCCCGTCGACAGGACCATGGGCCCGGACGCACTCTCGATCAGGCGTCTGGCGAGGGGGAGGATGTCTGCTTCGACGACGTGGAGCACGGCGATGAACTCGTCGCCGCTGGAACGGACCACGAGGTCTCCGGGGCGAACGGCGCGCTCGAGGCGACGTGCGATCTCGATCAGAACCTCGTTGCCGGCCAGGTGACCCAGCCCGTCGTTGACGAACTTGAAGTGATCCAGATCAGCGGCGAAGACCACCACGCGCCCCGAGGGCCACGACGCGGTGTGGCCCGTCAGGTACTCGATGAGGTAGCGGCGGTTGGGCAGCCCGGTCAGGTCGTCGCGGTAGGCCTGACGTGTGAGCTGACGTTGGACCTCGGTGCTGTCGCTGAGGCCCTCGACCACCGCAGCGAGTACGAACACCGACAGCGCCGCGCCGAGCAGGAAGACCGGCAGCAGCACGGCACCGGCGTCATCGAGGGCCGCCACGAACGGGCCGGCGCCAGTCACGGCGTTCCAGGTCGCCACCTGAGTCATGGCGAACACCGCGAGCGCGGCCCCTCGGATCCCGAAACGCAGGCCCGCCCAGGTGAGCATCGGGAAGATCAGGTACGGCAGCCCGGTGGCGAGCGGCCTATCCGCGTCGGCCAACGTGACGAGCCCCACCGCCAGGAGTGTCACGAACAGCGCCCCGACCTCTACCGGGTGCCGGGCGAGACCGCGACTGCGCCACGCGAGCAGTAGCGGCGCGAGGACGAGCACACCGAGAGCATCCGAGAGCAGGTAGCTCGGCCACACCTGCCAGAGCGCGCCGACGGGCCCTTCCGTGCCCCACGACGAGCCCAACGTGCCGATGGTCGCGGTCACCGACGGCCCCGCGAGCACCCCGAAGCCCACGAACGAACGCAGGTGGTGCAACGGCGCGAGCAGCCCGTCCGGGTTGCCAGAGCGGCGCAGCAGCGTCGCGCCGACCAGGGGGCCGACCGAGTTCGCGGCCACCCACCACAGCGACGGAACCAGCGGGAACCCCCACGCCAGGTTGCCGGCCAGTTCGGCCACGGCGACACCTGCGACCACCCAGCCCCAGCGACGTGTGGGCAACAGCAGCAGCACGGCCAGACTCAGTCCTGCGCCTGGCCAGAAGACCGGCTCGAACGCCCCCGGGGCGTGCAGCCACACCGTGGCCTGCGCGAGCCCGCCGTAGGCGACCGCCATCGCGACGCAGACCAGCGGACCCGCCCAGTCCCGCCGAGACACGGCGGCGAGATGGCCCGAGCTGGAGCTCATGATCTCCCGTTAGCAGTGGGGATGGCGGTGGAGGTCTGATGGTGCTCGGAACTCGAACCTCCTCGGAACGGATTAGATGGTATTGATTTTCCGGAAAGATGCTACCTTCTTCAGTGTGTACACGTGGACCTTCTTGACGACCCATGGCCGGACGATGCTCTTCATCGCCCGGCACCCTGACGCGCGCCTGCGCGACATCGCCGAGAGTCTCGGTGTGACCGAACGCACGGTCACGACGGCCGTACGAGACCTGGTCGACGCTGGCTACCTGACCAAGCACCGTCAGGGGCGCCGGAACCGCTACGAGGTCCAACGGGACGTGCCACTGCACGACGCTCCCGGGGGCGGCCGCACCGTGGCCGATCTCATCCGTGCGCTCGGCGACCTGGAACCCAGCCCGGATGCAGACGGTGCGTGACCGCAGCTCCCGTCGGCTTTTCAGCCGTCGAACCACCCCGTGGGGGCCGGGGACTCGTTGCGGTACACGTGCTTGGTCTCGCAGTACTCCTCGAGCCCGAGCCGACCGAGCTCGCGGCCGCTGCCCGACTGCTTGAACCCGCCCCACTCGGCGTGCGGCAGGTAGGGGTGGTAGTCGTTGATCCAGACCGTGCCGAGCCGCAACGCCCGAGCGACCGCACGCGCCCGGTCCGCATCGGCGGTCCACACCGCTCCGGCCAGGCCGTAGATCGTGGCGTTGGCCCGGCGGACCACCTCGTCCTCGGTCGCGAACCGCTCGACGGTCACGACCGGCCCGAAGATCTCCTCTCGGACGACATTGAGGTCGTCGTCGCAGTCGACCAGCACCGTGGGCAGGTAGAAGAAGCCACCCTGGAGGTGGTCGTCGTCCGGCGGACGACCACCGAGAGCCAGCGTGGCGCCCTCGGCCACACCTCGCTGGACGTGGCCGTCGACCTTGTCACGGTGTGCGGCCGAGATCACCGGGCCCATCTGCGTCGCGTCGTCGAACCCGTTCCCGAGCCGGATCTTGGCGGCGCGGTCCACCAGGGCGTCGACGAACCGGTCGTGCAGCGGCGCCTCGACCATGAGCCGCGCCCCTGCCGAACACACCTGGCCCGCGTGGACGAACGCCGCCGTGAGCGCGTTGTCGACGGCGGCGTCGATGTCCGCGTCGGCGAAGACGATGTTCGGGTTCTTGCCCCCGAGTTCGAGCGCGACGCGCTTGACGTTGACCGCGGCCTCGCGCATCACCATCTTGCCGGTCACCAATCCGCCCGTGAACGAGACCAGATCGACGTCGGGACTGGCCACGAGTTCGTGTCCGACCGGCTGCCCGGCGCCGAGCACGAGGTTGGCCACGCCAGCGGGTAGGTCCAGTTCGTCGAGCAGTTCGAACAGCTTGCTGGTGGTCAGCGGCGTCAGCTCGCTCGGCTTCGCCACGATCGTGTTGCCGGCGACCAGGGCGGGGGCCAGCTTCCAGGTGAGCTGGAGCAGCGGGTAGTTCCAGGGACAGATGAGGGCACACACGCCGACGGGCTCGCGCGTCACGATGCTGGTCACCGAGGGTCGCGGCAGCGCGATCGCACCCGGGGCCTCGCCAGCGCCGATCTCGGCGTAGTAGCGCAGCACGGCGACCGAGTCCTCGATGTCCGCGTGGCTCTCAGCGACCGTCTTGCCGGTGTCGAGCGTCTCCAGTCGCGCGACCTCGTCACGGTCGCGCACGAGACCGGCCGCGAGTCCGCGGAGTACCTCGGCACGGCGCGCCGGGTCCGTGTACGACCACCCCCCGTCGTCGAACGCCGACCGGGCTGCCGCGATGGCGGCGCGGACGTCACCGACCGAGGCCTCGACGGCACGGTCGATCACCTCGCCGGTCCCCGGATCGGTGACGGGGCGCCGCTCGGTGTCGTTGGTCCGCCACGATCCATCGATGTACAGCCCGCGCATGTGTGCTCCTTCGGTCGGACGGTGCGACGGTCAGCCGGCTCCCTCGCCGACGTTCGACCCGTCGACGTCCTTGTGGTGGCGGTAGTAGCTCACCTCGGCGGGCGCGAGCGGCTGGACGCCGAGGATGAGATCGGCGGCCTTCTCCGCGATCATCATCACGGGGGCGTAGATGTTGCCGTTGGTGATCGACGGCATCACCGACGCGTCCACCACACGGAGGCCTTCCACGCCGTGCACCGCCATGGTCGCGGGGTCGACGACCGCCAGGTCGTCGGTGCCCATCTTCGCCGTGCACGACGGATGCAGCGCCGTCTCCGCGTCACGGGCGACCCAGTCCAGGATCTCCTCGTCGGTCGACACCTCAGGGCCTGGCGACAGCTCGCCGCCGTTGAACGGCGCCATCGCCGGCTGGTTCAGGATGTCGCGCGCGACGTGCACCGCTTCGATCCACTCGCGCCGGTCGTTGCCGGTCGACAGGTAGTTGAAGCGCAGGGCCGGGTGGCTGCGCGGATCGCGTGACGTGATCGTCACCGAGCCGCGGACGTCGGAGTACATGGGGCCGACGTGGACCTGGTAGCCGTGACCGCCCGCGGGGGTGCTGCCGTCGTAGCGGATCGCGAGCGGCAGGAAGTGGAACATCAGGTTCGGGTAGTCGACCTCGTCGTTGGACCGGACGAACCCGCCCCCTTCGAAGTGGTTGGTCGCGCCCGGTCCCCGGCGGAAGAACAGCCACTGGAACCCGATCCAGGGACGTCGCCACCAGGCGAGCTGCGGCTGGAGGGTGACGGGTTGCTCGGAGGCGTACTGGATGTACACCTCGAGGTGGTCCTGCAGGTTCTGTCCGACCCCGGCCAGGTGCTGGACGACCGGGATACCGAGCGATCGGAGGTGGTCGGCATCACCGATGCCGGACAGCTGGAGCAGCTGGGGGGTGTTGATCGCCCCGCCGCACAGGATCACCTCTCCGGCGTCGACGTGGCGGAGGCGACCGCGGTGGATGTAGTCGACGCCGGTCGCCCTGGTCCCGTCGAAGGTCGTCCGGGCCGCCAGGGCTCGCGTCCTGACCGTCAGGTTCGGGCGGCCGAGCACGGGGTGGAGGTAGGCGCGCGACGCCGACAGCCGGCGGCCGCGTTGGACGTTGCGGTCGAACGGCGCGAAGCCCTCCTGCTGGTAACCGTTGACGTCGCTGGTGATCGGGTAGCCCGCCTGCCGACCGGCCTCGAAGAACGCCTGGAAGAGGGGGTTGGTGGCCGGGCCGCGCTCCAGGACGAGCGGCCCGTCACCGCCGCGCCACTCGTCGGCTCCGGCGGTACAGGTCTCCATCCGCTTGAAGTAGGGCAGGCAGTGCGCGTAGCTCCAGGTCTCCATCCCCGGCGCGGCTGCCCAGCGGTCGTAGTCCATCGGGTTGCCGCGCTGGAAGATCATCCCGTTGATCGACGACGACCCACCGAGGATCTTGCCGCGCGCGTGGTAGATGCGCCGGCCGCCCATGAAGGGCTCGGGTTCCGACTCGTACTTCCAGTCGTAGAAGCGGCTGCCGATCGGGTAGGTCAGTGCTGCCGGCATGTTGATGAACACATCCCAGCGCGCATCGGGCCGGCCAGCCTCGAGCACGAGCACCGAGGTGGAGGGATCCGCGCTGAGGCGGTTGGCGAGCGCGCAGCCTGCGGAACCACCACCGACGATGACGATGTCGTAGCGCTCGGTCATCAGCTCACCTCAGCAGGCGGGTGACGGCGCGCCCCAGCGGGACGCGCCGTCGCGGTCCGTCAGTTCGTCACGGTAGCCAGGGACGCCAGACGTCCTCGTTGGCGTCGACCCAGGCCTGGGCGGCTTCCTCGGGCGATCGACCGTCGACGTCCATCTCGAACGTGATCGAGTCCTGGTCCTCGTTCTGCAGCTGGAACGCGCTGAGGAACGCGTGCACGTCAGGGAGACGGTCCTGGAGTTCGGCCGTGGCCGCCTTGAACAGCACGTCCTCGGGGTAGCCGCAGGTGCGTTCGTCCTCCGGGTCGTCGCACCCCTCCTCGTACTCGGGCAGCTCGACCATGGTCAGGTCGTACTGGGCGTGCAGCCAGTGCGGTGTATAGAAGTAGAACAGCACCGGCTGCTGCTGTTCGATCGCGGTCTCGACCGCGGTGAGCTGCGCCGCCTCGGAGCCCGACTGGACGACGGTCAGGTTCAGGCCGAGGTTCTCGATGATGGTCTCGTCGAACTGGACGAACGACGGGTCGGCGGCGAGGAACTGGCCGGCGTTCCCGGTCTCCGCCGTGGCGAAGATCGCCTCGTTGCCCTCGAGGCCCTCCCAGCTCGTCATCTCCGGGTACTCGTCGACCACGTAGCTCGGCACGAACCAGCCGATCTGTCCGACGGCGCCGAGCTCACCGATGTCCTCGACCGTGCCGCGATCATCGATGAACCGAGCCCGGTTGTCGGCGTGCCCGGACGGCCAGATCTCGAGCACCGCATCGAGGCTGCCGTCGTCGAGGCCGGCCCACTGGGCGTTCTCGTCGAGTTCGACGATCTCGACCTCGGTGCCCAGTTCCTGCTCGAGGATGAGCGCGGCGACGTGGGCGTTGGCGTACGACCCCGGCCACGGGTTGGCGACGAGTCGCACGCTCCCGTCGGCGGCCCCCTCGCCGGTCGCGTCCCCGTTCCCGTCGTCGGTCGTCTCGGCGTCGTCGGTGTCCTCGCCCAGCTCGCCGACATCGACGTCGTCCGGGTCGGCGGCACAGGCGGTCAGCGCGAGGCCGAGCACCAGCATGCCGGCGACCACACGTCGTGCGGAACGTTCACGTGATGCCATCGATCTCCCTCTCGTTGGGCCCAGGAAACGGCCTAGGCGGTCTTCATCTTGGCTCGTTGCGACTCCACGAACTCGGCGTCGCCCTCGCCCAGCGACTGCGTGATGCGGTCCAGGACGATGCCGAGCAGCACGATCGAGATGCCGGCCACCGCTCCCCGTCCGATCTCGCTGCGGGTCAGCCCGCGGATGGCCTCCAGCCCCAGGCCACCGGCACCGATCAGGCCCGCGATGATGACCCCGGCCAGGACCATCATCGTGGTCTGGTTGAGCCCCATGAGGATCGTCGGCCGGGCCAGGGGCAGCTGCACGGTCCTGAGCACCTGCCACCGTGTCGCGCCCTGGGACCGGGCTGCCTCGACGGTCTCCGCCTCGACCTCGCGGATGCCGGCGTTGGTCATACGCACGCCGGGCGGCAGCGCGTAGATGACCGACGCGATGAGGCCAGGGACCCGACCGATCGTGAACAGCGCCACCACGGGGATGAGGTAGACGAAGGCGGGCAGGGTCTGCATCCCGTCGAGGACGGGCCGCAACGCGCGATCGAACCCGTTGCTCTGGCTGGCCAGGATCCCGATCGGGACGGCCAACGCGATGGTGATCACGGTCGCGATGAGGACCTGGCTCAGCGTGTTCATCGCGTTGGGCCACGCCCCCATGGCGCCGATCGTGGCGCACGCGACGACCGCGAAGAAGGCGAGGCCCTGACCGGCGGTGCGCCACGCGATGACCGCCACCACACCGGCGAACAGCCACCACGGGACGCTCGTCAGCAGCAGGTGGAGCGGATCGAGGGCGAAGCGGATCACGATGGAGCTGAACGCCGTCGTCACCCCGGTCAGCTCGATGCGTGCCCAGGCGAACACCTGGTCGGTGACCTCCGCGACCGACAGCGCTCCAGCGAGCGGTGGCTCCGCCGCGAACGGCAGCGTGCCGAGCAGCCGCCCGACGACGAGCGCACCAGCGATGAGGGCAGCCGTCCGCCAGCCACGCACGGCCCGCCGTCCTCGGCCCCCGGCGGCGAACGTGATGCGGTCGAGCAGCATCGCCAGCAGCACGATGGCCAGCCCCGCATCGAGCGCACGTCCGACGTCCAGGGTCTGGAGGCCCCGCAGCACCTCGCGCCCGAGTCCCGTGGCGCCGACGAGCGAGGCGATCACGACCATGGACAGGGCCATCATGATCGTCTGATTGACGCCGACCCGGACCGACGGCATCGCCAGCGGCAACCGCACGGTCCGCAGCAGCTGCCGGTTCGTCGCACCGTAGGCCTTGCCGACCTCGACCTTGACGGCGGGCACCTGGTGGATGCCGAGGGCGGTGAGCCGGACCGCCGGGGGCACGGCGTAGATGATCGTCGCCACGATCGCCGCGGGGTTGCCCAGGCCGAACACGAAGCCCAGCGGCAGCAGGTAGACGTAGGCGGGGATGGTCTGCATCGCGTCGAGAACGGGGCGCACCACCTTCTCGATCGTCCTCACGCGTCCGGTCAGGACCCCGAGCGGCACGCCGATGGCGAGGGAGATCAGCACCGCGACGCCCATCAGCGCCAGCGTCGTCATCGCATCCGCCCACTGGCCGAGCAGCGCGACACCGCTGAGCGCGAGCAGCGAGACCACGGCGACACGCCAGCCGGCGACGGTCACCGCGATGGTCCCCACCACCAGGGCGACGCCGGGCCAGCCGAGGAGCCGGAGCTGCGCCTCGATCTCGGCCAGTCCGGTCGCCACGCCGATCGCCATCGGCCGGAACAGCCACGTGAACAGCGGATGGTCCGCGCGGTTGTCGATGATCCAGAACTGCAGATCATCGAACCGTTGCCCCACCCCGAGCCTCCAGTCCGCGGCGTAGCCAGCCTCCCACCCGCTCGCCACGGCCCCGATGGCGAGCGCGATGCCGGCGAGCACGAGCCACGGCCGATCCGCCACCCACCGCGTGGGGGAACCACGACGGGTGGCAGCGACCGCCGTCATCAGCGGGCCAGCTCGGCCAGCGGGCCGCCGTAGATCGCCTGGAGCACCAGGTCGCGGGAGACCACACCGACGACGGTCCCGTCACGCACGACCCGGACGGCGCGCCCGTCCGCCACACGGGGGATGAGGTCGCGCAGGACCGTCCTCGCGTCGACCTCGCCGGTCGCCGGCGTCGCATCGGGCGCGCTCGTGCCGCCGAACGGCGGCCGGCACAGGTCCTCGGCGGTCAGCACCAGGGCGCGGGGGACGTCGCGGGTGAAGTCGGCGACGTAGTCGTCGGCTGGCGCGGCGAGCAGTTCGGCGGGGGTGCCGATCTGCACGATGTCGCCGTCCCGCATCACGGCGATGCGGTCACCCAGCCGCAGCGCCTCATGCAGGTCGTGGGTGATGAACACCATGGTGGCGCCCATCTGCTCCTGCAGGCGACAGATCTCGGCCTGCATGTCGCGACGGATGAGCGGATCGAGCGCGCTGAACGGCTCGTCGAGCAGCAGGATCTCGGGATCGTTGGCCAGGGCGCGGGCGAGGCCGACCCGTTGCTGCATCCCGCCCGACAGTTCGTCGGGGTACCGATCCGCGAACCCGGTCAGCCCGACGAGGTCGATGACGTCGCCGGCACGCTCGCGTCGCCGTGCTCGGTCGACCCCCTGGATCTCGAGGCCGTAGGCGACGTTGTCGATCACCTTGCGGTTGGGGAGCAGCCCGAAGTGCTGGAAGACCATGCTGACCAGGTTGCGGCGCAGCTCACGGAGTTCGGCCGGCGAAGCCGCCGTGACGTCACGACCGTCGAGGACGATCCGACCGGCCGTCGGCTCGATGAGCCGGGTCAGGCAACGCACCAGGGTCGACTTCCCGCTGCCGGACAAGCCCATGACCACGAACAGCTCGCCGACGCCCACGGAGAACGACACGTCCCGGACCGCCGCGACGCAACCGGTGCGCTCGAGCAGTTCGCCCCGGGACAGGCCCGCCAGCTCCGGGGTGTCGGTCACCCGCTCGGGCCTGGGGCCGAAGACCTTCCAGAGGCCCTCGCAGGCGACCTTCTCGTGACCGTGGTCGGGATCGTTCGGCACCCACCCTCCATCCGGGCTGTGGGCTCGAGCAGCGGTCCCCCGCAGGTCACCCTAGCTCCGAGGCTGGCGCCGGACAGCGGAACGGCACGCCGCGACGTCCCCGGGAAGCTAAGGTTAGGCGAACCTAATTTCCTCCCTGATCCCACGGAAGGTGGCGAGGTGCCGGCACACACATCAGCGGCGATACGTCTCAGCTCCTCACGGGTCGAGTTCTCCGTTCCGTCGGACGACGGCCGGGTCGTCGATGTCGGCTTCGACATCAGTGGCACCACGGCGCACGCGTTGCGTCACCTGTTGGCGGCACAGCTCGATCCAGCGACGGGACGACCGCTGTGTGGCCGATCGAGGACGCTGCTGGAACGTGTTCTGCAGGCTGCCGGCGCGGTGGTCGAACGCATCGAGGTCCTGCCCGGCGACCCGGCCAGGCTCGCGCTGGCGATGATCACGCCTGACGGCGTCGTTCGCAGGATCGACCTGGACCTGCTCGACGCGGCCGAGTTGCTCGCGAGCCACCGCGTGGTGGCGGTCGCCCTGGGTTGGCCGGACCGGGACTGGGACGGGGGGCTCCGGGAGCTGTCGCGGTAACGCGGCCAGATCACCGCGCAGCCGGCTGACCTTGCGGTGAGGGTCGTGGTCCGCGACCGCTGCCGGGCCCGCTCAGGGGTGCCGGGTCGTCGGTGGCCGGTGCGAGGAGGCGCCCGAGCTCGGCACCCTCGAGGGTCTCGTCTGCGAGGAGCTGGTCGACGAGCCGGGTGAGAAGGGGGCGGCGGGCCTCCAGGATCGTCGTCGCCCGTTCGAAGGCCTCCTCCACGAGCCGGCGCACCTCGGCGTCGAGCTGCTGGTGGGTGAGCGCGGAGATCCGGTTCAACGCCGCAGCCCCGCCGAGGAAGAGGTCGGACTCCGGCGCCATCAGCCGCACACGTCCGAGGCGCTCGCTCATGCCGTGACGGGCCACGAGGTCGCGTGCGAGATCGGTCGCGTGCTCGAGGTCGGCGTCGCTCCCGGTGGAGGGTTCGCCGAAGAGCAGCTCCTCCGCCGCGCGTCCGGACAGCGCGGTGGCCAGCTGGTCAGCGAGCTGCGACCGGGTGAACAGCACCGCGTCCCGGTCGCTACCGAGCTGCACGCTGCCGAGACCACGTCCTCGTGCCACGACCGAGATGCGCTGCACGGCCTCGAGGTGCCCGGTCGCCGCAGCCAGGATGGCGTGACCGGCCTCGTGGGTGGCGATGCGCCGTCGTTCGCCCTCGGTGAGCAGGCGGCCCCGCCGCTGCGGGCCGGACAGCACCCGCTGCACGGCCTCGGTCAGGTCGGTCATCCGCACCTGCGCGCGACCGTCACGCACCGCGAGCAGCGCGGCCTCGTTGACCACGTTGGCCAGGTCGGCACCGGTGAACCCGGGTGTGCGGCGGGCCACCATCTCGAGGTCCACGTCGTCCGCCAGCGGCTTGCCGGTGGCGTGCAACGTGAGGATCCGCGATCGCCCGTTCGCGTCGGGCTGGTCGATGGTGACGTGTCGGTCGAACCGGCCGGGACGCAGGAGCGCCGGGTCGAGGATGTCGGGTCGGTTGGTGGCGCCCATGACCACGATGCCGCTGGCGACGTCGAACCCGTCGATCTCGACCAGGAGCTGGTTGAGGGTCTGCTCGCGCTCGTCGGACCCGCCGGAGGCGTCACCTGAGCCCCGCCGTCGACCGGCGGCATCGATCTCGTCGATGAACAGGATCGCGGGTGCGGCGGCGCGCACGCGGGCGAACAGGTCACGGACGCGGGCGGCGCCGACACCGACCAGTGACTCGACGAACTCCGCACCGGCGACCGAGAAGAAGGGGACGCCCGCCTCCCCGGCCGTCGCCCGCGCGATGAGGGTCTTGCCGGTCCCCGGGGGACCGAAGAGCAGGACGCCCTTCGGTGGCGACGCCCCGAGGGCTGCGTACCGGTCGGGGTCGGTGAGGTAGGCGACGACCTCGGCGAGCTCGGCGACGGCCTCGTCGGCCCCCGCCACGTCGGTGAAGCGCACCGCCGGCGGCTCGACCGCGGTGCCGCCACGCTCGCCGAGCGTGCCGAAGCTCCTGATCTCACCGAGCCCGCCGCCACCACCGCGGGCGAGCAGGAACAGCAGCCCGAACAGGTTGGCGAGGATCAGCAGCGGCAGCAGCACGGTGGCCAGCAGCCGGACGGCCCCCTTGATCGGCTGGGGGTCGATCTCGACGCGGGCGCCACCCTGGGCCAGGGCCTGCACCAGCAGGGCGTTGGTGCTGTCGCTGCCGGCGTAGGCGACCCGGTAGGTGCCTTCGCCGTCCGGCGCGGCTGCCGGGTCGGCCGGGAGCGCGAAGAACGGTTGCGCCTCCGACCCCGGTCCCGGCAGCGGTGTCGCACGCCACCGGCCGGTCACCTGACCGTCCTCGTCGAGGAAGGTGGCGACCTCGACCCGACGTTCAGCCGCGAGCGCGACCAGCTCGTCGACGCTCAGCTCGCGGCCCTCCGTCGGTGGGGCGAGGTAGGCCAGGGCGCCACCGAGCGAGGCGAACAGGGCCACGAGCAGGACGAACAGACCGAACCGGAGACCGGGTCGGGCGGGGCGTGGGATGGCCATGGTGGGACCTCGGGTTCGTACGGAGTCGGACGCGGGACCGGGGCAGGACCGTCAGCCGCGGACCCGTGCTGGTCGTGTGGCGCGTCGGCTGCCGAGCGCGAGCGCCAGTGCGAACCCTCCGGCGGCGGCGGTCATCCACAGCGCGGAGGTGGGCACCGATCGCGCCCGGCCGGGCGCGGCCACGAAGGCGAGCTGCGCGCCCCCCGCGGGAGCCGCGGCGAACGCGACCTGCGGTCGGTGCTGCTCGGTGGACGGCGCAGCGACCGCGGCAGCCGGCCCCGCCAGGGCGCCCTCGGCAGCACCGGGGGCGACCGCCTGGGCGGGGCTGGCGGCCTGGGCGGGGCTGGCGGCCGGGGACGGGCTGGCTGCTTGCGACGGGCTGGCTGCTTGGGACGGGCTCGAGGCTGGCGCCTGGGCGCTGCTGGCGGCGGAGGCGGGCGCGTTCCCGGCGAGCGGTGCCGGTGCGGGCGCCTGTCCACCGATCGGTGCGGGTGCCGGCGTGCCGATGCTGCCGGGGGGAGCCGCGGCTGCGGGGGCGGGATCCGATGCGGCCTCCGGCGGCGACGCGGGGGGCGGCCCGTCGTCGTCAGCGGCGTCGGTCCCGCCGGCGATGCCGCCGCACTCGACGATCGTGTCGGCGGTCGAGACCACCTGGTCACCCACCTGCGCAGCCAACGTCACCTCGAACCGTCGGCCCTCGTGGTCTGCACCGCACGTGACGGCCATCGTGTACATGAGCGCGTCGTCACCGACGTGCCCACGGCGGAGGTCGACGTCGTCGTCGCCACGGTCGTGGGTGACCTCGACCGGGATCGCCGGATCGTCGACGACGACCACCTCGACCGGGTGCCGCTCCTCCTGCGCGAGCAACACGCGCTCCAGGACGCCACCCATCGTGGATCGGCCAGCGGTCAGCCTCGACGAGGTGGTCGAGAAGGTGGTGCACACGAGGGGATCGCCCTCGGCGAGCTCGGTCCGTCCGGTGTCGCGGCAGTCCACCCCGCCCGGCGGAGCGAGCGTCCCCGTCACGCGGGCGAGCGCTTCCATGTCCTCGCGCGCAGGTGTCGGAGCGGTCTGCCCGGCAGCATCCGCCGCCTCGACGACCGCGAGCCAACCCGGCGTCCCCTCCTGACCCTCGGACGGGACCGGCGTCACCACGTCGCGTACGACCTCGATACCGACGAAGCGCAGGTCACGCGCCACGAACGCCTCGAAGACCTCCGAGCGGGGCGGGGCGTCCGGGTCGTTCTCCTTGAGGGTGCGGTCGTCGAACTCGTTGTCGGTCACCATCAGCACGGTCCGCAGGCTGCCGTCGCGCCAGGTCGGGTCCTGTCCCGGCGGCACCTCCGGCCGCAGCCGCCCGCCGCCCGCCACCCCCGAACCCGTCGCGGTCTGGTGCAGGGAGATCAGGTGCGCCTCGTGGCTGCCCCGGGTGCACAGGTTGCGGAGCCCGTCGCGCAGCTGGTCACCCGCCGGGCCGATGTCGACCACCCGCCGGTAGCGGTGGCCCTCGCCGGTCCCGAGGTCTCCCAGCCCGAACTGGGCGTCCACCCCCGCGTCGGACAGCACGGTGACGAGATCGGCCATGCTGCGCGCGACGTCGCCGATGTCGTCGCGGAACCCGTTGGAGGTGTCGAGCAGGAGGTAGACGTCGAGCGGGCCGGGCCTCGCGGGCAGGTCGAGCGCCAGCGGGACCTGCTGCTCACCCGGCGTCGGCACCGTGACGCGGTCGGGTGCGTGGAGCGCAGCGGGCTCCGGTTCGGCCGGCGTCGCCGGCGCCAGCGGGGGGATGTCCGCGATGGGATCGCAGAAGCTGACGTTGGGGTCGTCGTCGCCCCGCACCGGTTCCTCGACCGAGCCCGACGTCCTGAGCGAGACCAGTTCGCTCTGGTTGTGCACGTGGTAGGTGCCGGTCAGGTCGACGTCGACACCGTGCAGCGGCGAGAGTCCGAGCTCGTCGATCTCGGTGAAGTCCAGGGTCGTCGCCTCGCCGGTCGGATCGGAGAGGTCGAACAGGTAGAGGCTGACCCGCTCGAACGCGGTGCTGTTGTTCGCCCAGGTCGCGACCAGCACCTCGTCGCGGTCCGGGTGCCAGGCGGCGTCGAGCGCGCCACCCTGGATCCGTTCCCCCTCGGGGACCGCCAGCTCCTGCAGCTGACCGCCCTCGTGCTCCCCAGGTCCTCGGTAGCGGTAGGCGGCGTGCGGGAAGCTGTTGCTCAGCGTCTGGAGGACGAACAGGACCCGTGGGTCACCGTCAGTGGGCCACCGCTCGGTGAAGGGACCGGCCGGCTGGTTGGTGATGGCCGGCGGCAGCACCGTCCAGGTCACCCCGCCGTCGTCGGACCGGAAGGCGTGGTGGCGGGTGCGCGTGAACAGGACGCCGGGGTCACGCGGATCGACCGCGAGGTCGTACAGCAGCGGGAGGATCGGCGGGTGCGGGTACGGGCGCCCCTCGCTGTCGAGCAGGCTCTCGTCGGAGAGCACCGGCGTGGGCCGTGGGGTCCAGGTGTCGCCCCCGTCGTCGGAGACGTGGAGCACTCCGTTCGCGGACAGGTAGACCGTGTCGGCATCCGCGGCCGATGCCACGAGCCGGATCGGCGCGCCGGGGACCAGTGGTGGCGTGCCAGCCGTGTCCCACGACCGGCCTCCGTCGTCGCTCCTGACGACGACGGTGGAGGTCCCCTCGCGGCGTCGATCGCTCCCGGGTGTGTAGGCCGCGTTGGGGTGCTGGTCGTCGGCGATCGCCTGGCCCACGGCGATGACCGCCCACACGCGGTCGCCAACCGCGGGGTGGGCGACGAGGTCGTAGATCCGGTCCGTGTCGCGGGATGCGGGCAGCTGCGGGCTCCGTGACGTCGGCAGCGTGAAGGTCGGCTCCCACGTGCAGCCGTCGTCGACGGTTCGCATGACCGACACGCCGTCGGTGATCAGGTGTCGGGTCGGGTCCTCAGGGTGGACGGCGTGCGCCCTGATGCGATCGAGGCCGGTCGGAGTGGCCGGTGCGGGACGCCGCAGCCACGTGCCCACCTCGCCCTCGACCGTCGTCGGACACGTCCCGTGCGGCCCCGAGGGCGCCGCGCTGGCGATCCCGGCTGTCCCCACGGTCGCAACGACGAGCAGGAGGGCGACGCAGCGGAAGGGGCGGGTCAGGCGCACGGCGGTCCTTCTCGAACGACGCCGGTCGGCGCGACTCGCGTCGCGCCGACCGGAGGTGGGGCTGGCCTACGGCAGCAGCGGCACGACGTTGTCGCAGTACACGACCTCCACGTCGTGCAGCGCGTGGATGTGGGTCGCTTCCTCGACCTCGTGGATCACCTCGGCGATCGGGTCGTCGCAGTGCGGGTCACCGTGGTCGGGGCCGACGAAGCCGACGATGAGCGGGAACGCGGCGACGAGGCCGGCGGCCGTGGCCAGGCGGCGGGGACGTGCGGACATGGGTCCTCCTTCAGGGCTGTCGAACACGGACGGGGCGTCCGTCCGGCCGGGAGACTAGTCATAAATCAGTAGTCGTTCCCAGAACGGTTCTCGACGAGCCGGGTCGGGCTGGGGTCGGCGTTCGACCGCGCGGGACCCAACGAGCGAGGAGGTCACCGGATACGAACCGGAACGAGAGCAGTTCCTGGACGGACGCCGAGCGGACGCTAGGCCACGCCCCCGTAGACCTTGCGGCGGAGCCACAGGGCGACGTACACCAGACCGACGAGGGCGGGGACCTCGATCAGCGGACCGACGACCCCGGCGAGGGCCTGCCCGGAGGTCGCGCCGAACACGCCGATGGCGACCGCGATCGCCAGCTCGAAGTTGTTGCCCGCGGCGGTGAACGACAGAGTGGCGTTGCGCTCGTAGCCGAGCCCGACCCGCCTGCCGAGCGCGAACGAGACCCCGAACATCAGCGCGAAGTAGACCAGGAGCGGCACCGCGATCCGTCCGACGTCGAGCGGCCGGGACACGATCTGGTCGCCCTGGAGTGCGAACAGCATCACGACCGTGGCGAGCAGGCCGTACAGCGCCCACGGGCTGATTCGGGGCAGGAACGTGTCCTCGTACCACTCCCGGCCCTTGCGCCGCTCACCCAGCGTGCGCGACAGGTGCCCGGCGAGGAGTGGGATCCCGAGGAAGATCAGCACGGCCTGGGTGATCTGCCACAGCGAGACGTCCAGGATCTGCTGTTCCCAGCCGAGCCAACCGGGCAGCACCGAGAGGTAGAAGTAGCCGAGCAGCGAGTAGGCCGCGATCTGGAACACCGAGTTGATGGCGACCAGGACCGCGGCGGCGTCACGGTCGCCGCAGGCGAGGTCGTTCCAGATCAGGACCATCGCGATGCAGCGTGCGAGCCCGACGATGATCAGGCCGGTGCGGTACTCGGGCAGGTCGGGCAGGAAGGTCCAGGCCAGCACGAACATCAGCGCCGGACCGATGACCCAGTTGAGCACCAGCGAGGTGATCAGCAGCCGCTTGTCGGCCGCGACCCTGCCGAGCTCGCCGTAGCGGACCTTGGCCAGCGGCGGGTACATCATCACCAGCAGCCCGACGGCGATGGGCAGGGAGACCGTGTCGATCTTCAGCGCCTCGAGCGCCTCGCCGACGCCCGGGAGCAGCCGCCCGAGCAGGACCCCGGCGAGCATGGCCGCGCCGATCCACACCGGTAGGAACCGGTCGAGCAGCGACAGCTTCTCGAGCACCGCGGCGTCGCGGGCGTCGACGGTGGCGGCGGTCGAAGGCGGGAGCGGTTCCATCACATCGTCCGGTCGCTGAGAGTTCACGAGCGCAGGCCTGCGGCGTTGAACCTGGACGGGATGCTAATCACTCAGCTAACGTTGAGCCAATCATGACTGAGCTTCCCTCGTCCCTCGATGACCGTGTAGCGCTCCACCACGCCCTGGGGGAGCCCACGCGGCTGCGGATCGTCGATGCGTTGCAGCTGTCGGACCGCTCCCCGAAGCAGCTGGTCGAGCTCACCGGCGTCCCGACCAACCTGCTCGCGTTCCACCTCAACGTGCTCGAGGACGCCGGCGTGATCCAGCGGGGACCGTCCCAGGGCGATGCCCGCCGGCGTTACGTCCGCCTGCGGACCGAGCGGCTGGCGGGCCTGACCGACCCGCGACCGTTGCCGGGAGCGGTGGAGCACGTCGTGTTCGTCTGCACCGCGAACTCCGCGCGCTCGCAGCTCGCCGCCCAGCTGTGGCAGGCCCGGACCGGCAGGCCGGCGCTGTCGGCCGGGACCGAGCCGGCGCCGCAGGTGCACCCGTTGGCCCTCGCGGTCGCGGAGCGGCACAGCCTCGACCTGGCCGACGCGGTGCCTCGGCGTTACAGCGAGCTCGAGATCGAACCTGACCTGGTGGTCTCGGTGTGCGACCGCGCGCACGAATCGGACCTGGACATCGACGCGCCGACGCTGCACTGGTCGGTCCCCGACCCGGCCGACGGTGGGCCGGACGGCTTCGCCGCCGTCTTCGAGCTGCTCTCGGAGCGGATCGACCGCCTCGCCCGCGCGGTCGTGGCCGTTTGAAGCTCCTGGCCGAGGACCTCCCGCCCCCTCCGAGAACGAAGGGCACGTCGTGACCGACACCCCCACCGTGCTGTTCCTCTGCGTGCACAACGCCGGCCGCTCGCAGATGGCCGCGGGCTGGTTGCGGCACCTCGCCGGTGATCGCGTCCAGGTGCTGTCGGCCGGTTCGGCGCCGGCCGAGCAGGTCAACCCCGCTGCGGTCGAGGCGATGGCCGAGGTGGGCATCGACCTCACCGGCGCCCGCCCGAAGCCGTGGACCGAGGAGACGCTCGCGGCCACCGACGTCGTGGTGACGATGGGGTGCGGCGATGCCTGCCCGGTCCTGCCCGGCAAGCGCTACCTCGACTGGCCGCTCGAGGACCCCGCCGGCAAGGGGGTCGAGGCGGTCCGTCCCATCCGCGACCAGATCCGTGGACGCGTCGAGGAGCTCATGGCCGACCTCGGGGTGGCCTCCGCGGGCTGACGAGTCGGGGACCGTCGCGCACCTCGTCCCGGTTCAGCACCGGTGCTGCGTCGCGCGGACGGCGTCGGCGAACGCGGTGTCGCCGCGGCCCGCCAGCCCGGTGACGACACCGGCCACGTCCGCGTCCGAGCGGTTCTGGCTCAGCTTGGCCTTGGCCTCGATCCGGCTGATGCGCAGCTCGATGCCGACGATGCCGCGCAGCTGGCCGGCGATGAACGCGGCCGGGGCGTCGTCGACCGACCACGGCTGCGGCAGCTCGGCCTCGTGACGGTCGGTCAGACGTCGCACCTGGGCGTCCAGCCACGCTGCGTCGTCGTGCACCATCAGCTCGCCGTGGACGTGGGCGGTGACGTAGTTCCAGGTCGGGACCACGCGCCCGTGCTCGGCCTTCGACGCGTACCACGACGGCGAGATGTAGGCGTCCGGGCCGTGGACGATCGCCAGCGCCGCGCCGATGGGCTCGTGCCGCCAGTGCGGGTTGGCGCGGGCCACGTGGCCGAGCAGGGCGCCACGATCGCCGACGTCCGGATCGAAGACGAAGGGCAGGAAGGTTGCCATCAGGCCCGCGGTGGTGGCGGTCACCAGGTCCGCAGCGCCGTGTCGGCGCAGCAGCTCGGCCGCAGCCTCGTCGTCGACGGCGAAAGGGGCGGGCACGTACATGCCGTGGCTCGATGCTCGGGTTGGCTGGTGGCAGCGCGACGCTAACCGGTGACCGTCCCGTCAGGCCGAGGTGACCGTCGGCTCGTGGCGGACCGGGAAGTTGACCGAGTTCGCGATGAAGCACTGGGCGTGCGCGCGTTCGTGGGCCTCGATCGCGGCCGGGATCATCGATTCGTCGGTGACCTCGACCACCGGGCGCAGCACCACCTCGGAGAACCGGCCCCCGTCCCGGTCGGTCACCATCGTGCCCACCGCTTCGTCGCGGTAGGAGACGACGACCGCGCCTGCCGTCGAGCACTCGTGCAGGTACCACAGCAGGTGGCATCCCGACAGCGCCGCGACCAGCAGGTCCTCGGGGTTGTGGCGGCTCGGGTCCCCGCGGAAGGACGGGTCGCTCGAGGCGAGCAGGTCGGGCTTGCCCTCGATGGCGATGCGGTGGTCACGGCCGTAGCTGCGGTAGCTGGCGGTGCCCTCCCCGGTGTTGCCGGTCCACTCGACGTGGACCCGGTAGGTGTGGTCGGCCACGGGTCGCAACCTCTCGGTCAGGCGCGGTCGTCGTGGGATGATGTCAGGTCGCCTCGGCGAGCGCGGTCCGGGTCGCGGCGACGGCGGCACGCCCTGCCGCGTGCAGCGGCTCGGTGCTCCGAAGGCTCCGGCAGAACACGAAGGCGCCCTCGAGCAGGCACAGCACGGTGATCGCGTGCTCGCGGGCACGGTCCGGGGCGAGGCCCGCCGCCTCGAAGCGGACCGTCGCCGCCGCGAGCCAGTCCTCGAACACCTCGGCGGTCGCGAGGCGCAGCGGCTCGTTCGCGCTGGCGACCTCCAGGGCCACGGTCGCGATCGGACAGGCGTCGGCGAAGTCGGTCGCTTCCAGCGCGATCGCTGCCCCCTCGAAGATCGCGCCCACGCTGGCAAGGACGTCGTCCTCCGCGTCCATGACTGCGGTCACGAGGTCACGGTAGGCCGCTCCCGATCGCACGATCACCTCGCGCGCGAGGTCCTCCTTGCCTCCGGGGAAGAAGTGGTAGATCGACCCGTAGGGCGCGGCCGAGTCCTGGACGATCCGCTTCATGCCCGTGCCGGTGTACCCGTACCGCCGGAACAGTTCGGCGGTCGTGGTGACGATCCGGTCACGTGTCTCGGCCACGTCGCTCCACCTCGATGTTGTCAGGGCGTCTCCGTCGCGACTAGCTTACTAGAACGATCTATCTAGAACGGGGACGAGATGCTCTACGGGACGGCAGCGATCGGCGCGGCGGTCGCCATCGGCGGACGGGTGCTGCTCCGGCAGGTCCTGCTGGCCAAGTTCCGTCGCGACGTGGCCCGGCTCAACGCCGGTGATCACGGGCCGCTGCTGGCCGCCTACGCCGACGACGCCGTGCTGGCCTTCGACACCGGCGATCACCGCTGGGCCGGGACCCACCGCGGGACCGCCGCCATCGAGGCGTTCCTGCGCGAGTTCACCCGCGCCGGACTCCAAGGGGAGGTCCGGGACCTGTGGATCGGCGGTCCGCCCTGGGCCCTACGGATGGTGGCGCGCTTCGACGATCACGCGCTCGGACCGGACGGGCAGCAGCTGTACGCCAACCGCGTCGTGATCGTCCTCCAGACACGGTGGGGCCGCATCGTCCACCAGGAGGACTTCTACGAGGACACCCGGCGCATCGACACCTTCGACGCCCGGCTCCACGAGCTCGGCGTCACGCCGGCCACCGCCCTCCGGAGCTGACGCTCGGTCGCGCCGGCCCGATCCGGCAGCGTGACCGCGGGGTGTGCAGCGCCCTGGGGGTCCAGCGAGCCACCTCGCTGCACACCCTTCCGAGGGGGCGCCGCACGCGACGGGGTAGCGTGCGGCGCGCACCGGGGCGAGAGGTGGGGGCGTGGCACGCGAGACCGATGGGCGGGACCGGTACCCCGACGCGTTGCGCGCCGGCGCGCTGCTCGTGGTGGTCTTCGGCCACTGGATCGCGACCCTGCCGCGCCTCGAGGACGGGCGGATGGTCTCGACCGAGCACCTGCTGACGGTCTGGGACGGTGCGGGCACGCTGACCTGGGTCCTGCAGGTGGTCCCGCTGTTCGTGCTGGTCTCGGCGGCGGTCAGCGCGGACGGCGTCGCACGCCGTCTCGAGGAACAGGCCGACCAACGCACCTGGTGGGCCGGCCGTGCCCTCGGGCTCGCGCGCCCGACGGTGACCTACCTGGCCGTCCTCGCGGTGCTCGCGCTGATCGCCACGCGGACCGGCGGCCGCCTGCTCGGTCCACTCGACCAGTCGCTGACCGTGCACCTGTGGTTCCTGGTCATGCTGCTCGCCGTCCAGGCCCTGCTGCCGCTCAGCGTCCGCGCCGACGACCGCTTCGGGCTGCGGGCCGTGGGTGGCTTGCTGCTCGTCGCCGTCGTGGTCGACCTCGCACGCGGCGGTGTGACCTCGGTCGGTGACCTGCGCGAGCTCGGGTCGCTGGTCACCGGCACCGGCGGCGGCATCGGCTGGGTCAATGCCCTGGTGATCTGGCTGCTGCCGCAGCAGCTCGGCATCGCGTGGAAGCGGGGCCGCTTCGGCGGCCTGCGGACCGGCCTGGTGCTGCTGATCGGTGGACTGGCGTGGCTGGCTGCGGGGGTCGCCACGGGCTACCCCGTGGCCGTGGTGGGCGGCGAGCTCGATGGATCCTCCAACGTCCTGCCACCGACGCTCGCCATGGTCGGCGTCATGTGGGTGCAGACCGGCGCGGTCCTGGTGTTCGAAGGCCCCGCCCGGCGAGCGCTCGCCATCCGTCCCGTTGGCAAGGTCGTGGTCATCCTCGGTGCGCTCGGCATGCCGCTGTACCTGTGGCACAAGCTCGCCGAGCTGCCGGCCGCCTGGTTGGGTGAGCAGCTCGGGGCCCCGATCGACGCGGGCGTCCCGGGTGAGGCCGGCTTCTGGTCCGGCCGCCTCGTGTGGGTCGTCCTCTGCCTCGTGGCGGTGACGCCGGTGATGGCCGCCGTCATCGCCTTCGAGACCCGGCGCCGGGCGAAGGTGCCGCAGACCACCTCGGCGGCGCTGACCTACCTCGGCGGTACCGCGCTCCTTCTGGGCATCGTGGTGGCGATGGGCCTCGGCGCGCACCCGGGGTCGTACATCGCCGTGGTCCTCGTCGGCGCGGCGTCCCTGCTCCTGCGCGCCCGACGAGCCGAGGGCCCCGACGGCGGGGGCCGACCGATGGACGACGGCGAGGTCGAGGCACCGGGCGGTGACGCACGAGGGCGCAACCCCGCCCGCGAGGTGGGTGACCAGCACTAGCGTCCGCGCGATGACCGACGTGACCAGCCCCGACGACCTCGCGCACGGCCTCGCCTTCGAGACCGAGCGCCTCTTGCTGCGTCCGTACGAGGTGACGGACCTGCCCGCCATGGCCGATATGCACGGCCGGGCCGACGTCGCCCGCTACCTGATGTGGGACGTGCGTGACGATGACGCGTCGAGAGCCGCGCTCGAGCGCCACCTCCGGACCCGCTTCGAGGAGGAGGGCGACACGCTCTGCCTCGCCGCCTTCGAGCGCGACACGGGCGACTACGTGGGTGAGTTCCTCCTGATCCTGACCAGCCGCGAGCACCGCGGTGGCGAGGTCGGTTACATCCTCCACCCCGACCGGCACGGACGCGGGTACGCGACCGAGGGGGCCCGCGCGATGGTCGGACTCGGCTTCGAGCGCTTCGGCCTCCACCGGATCATCGGTCGGTTGGACGGTCGCAACGTCGCGTCGGCGCGGGTGCTCGAGAAGGTCGGCATGCGCCGCGAGGCCTACTTCGTGCGCAACGAGCTGGTCAAGGGTGAGTGGACCGACGAGGCCGTCTACGCCGTGCTGGCCGACGAGTGGTCGCCCGGAGTCGCGACCTCGTGAGCGGGATAACGACCGGCGACGGTGACGCCGCGTCCCTCGTCCTCGAAGGAGCGCGGCTCCCTGGCGCCGCCGAGCCGTCCACGATCGTGGTGATCGGTGGGGTCATCGCGTCGGTGGACGGGGAACCGCCGTCCGACGCGGTGGCGCCGCAGCGGGTCGACCTCGCTGGCCGGACCGTCATCCCTGGCCTCTGGGACACCCACGTCCACGCCGAGCAGTGGGCGGTCGCCCGACGTCGCCTCGACCTGCGAGGGGCCGCGAGCGCCCGGGACGCAGCCGACCTGGTGGCCGCCGCCGCGGTCGCGCTCGGTCCGGGTGAGGCCCTGATCGGGGTCGGCATGCGTGACGCGCTGTGGCCGGATGCCCCGGACAAGGACCTGCTCGAGGCGGTGGCCCCGGGCCGCGTCGTCGCGATCCAGGGCAACGACCTGCACACCGCGTGGCTCAGCCCGGCGGCGCTCGTCCGCGTCGGGGCGGGGGACCACGAGACAGGCGTCCTCAAGGAGCGTGCCTGCTACCAGGCGATGGGGGCGCTCCAGGAGCACGACGAGGACGCCATCGACGGCTGGGTCACCGAGGCGCTGACCGCTGCGGCCGCCCGCGGGGTCACGGGCCTGATCGACTTCGAGATGGGTGACTGCCTGCCGGCGTGGCAGCGCCGTGCCGAGCGGGGACGGCTCGACGTCCGCATCGAGTGCACCGTCTACCGCGAGCACCTCCGGGCCGCCATCGCCCGCGGCATGCCGTCGGGAACGATCGTCCACGCGACCAGCGGGATGGTCGCGGTCGGCCCGCTCAAGCTGTTCGTGGACGGCTCGCTCAACTCGCGCACCGCGTTGTGCCACGAGCCCTACCCCGAGGTGGCAGGAGACGACGGCGCACACGGCCTCCTCGAGACGCCACCCGATCTGCTGCAGGAGCTGATGCGGGAGGCGGCGGCCCACCGGATCGACAGCGCCGTCCACGCCATCGGCGACCGCGCGACGGCGCTCGCCCTCGACGCGTTCGAAGCGGTCGGCACCGCGGGCCGGATCGAGCACGCGCAGCTCATCGCACGCGATGACGTCCCCCGCTTCGCCCGACCCGGCCTCGTCGTCGGGGTCCAGCCGGCGCACCTCGTCGACGACCGCGACGTCGCCGACCGCCACTGGCTCGGGCGCACGGATCGCACCTTCCCGTTCGCGGATCTGCTCGCCGCCGGGGCGACCATCGAGTTCGGGTCGGACGCACCGGTCGCACCGCTCGACCCGTGGGTCGCGATCAGCGCCGCCGTCACCAGAACCGGCGACGACCGCGCCCCCTGGCACCCCGAGCAGCGGATCGGCGTCGCCGACGCCCTCGCGGCCTCCAGCCGGGGACGAACGAGGCTGACCGCGGCCGATCCGGCCGACCTCGTGGTGCTCGACCACGACCCTCTCGACCTGGAGGGCTCGCAGCTGACCGACCCCGGGGTCGTGGGCACGCTCTGCGCCGGCCGGTGGACGCACCGCACCTTCTGAGCGTCGGTCACCCCGCGCCAGCGAGGAGCAAGCCTCCGGTGAAGACCACGAACGTCACCAGGAACACCACGAACGTGTAGCCGAGCACACGGCGCATGTGGAGCCCGGCCACCGCGAGCAACGGGATGGTCCAGAACGGCTGGATCATGTTGGACCACTGGTCGCCGTAGGCGACCCCCATCACCACCCGTGACGGGTCGGTGCCGATCGTCTGTGCCGCCTCGATGAAGATCGGCCCCTGGACCGCCCACTGACCGCCACCCGACGGGATGAAGAAGTTCACGATCCCGCCGGACAGGAACGCGAAGAAGCTGAGGGTGCCCGCGGTCGAGATCGAGATGAACCAGTCCGCGATGATCGACACCAACCCGGTGTCGATCATCAACCCCATGATCCCGGCGTACAACGGGTACTGGAGGATGATCTGGCCGACGGTGCGTGCGGCGTTGGTCACGAGCTTGACGTAGTGCAGCGCCGACCGGGACAGCAGGAGCCCGAGGGCGAGGAAGGTCCAGTTCACGATGTCGAGGGTGAGGTTCAGCCCCTCGGTCCCGAACCAGTAGGCGAGGTAGACCACCAACGCGAGGCCGAGGGCCAAGCTGACCACCCGGCTGCGGTCCAGACGTTCGGCCGGCGTGAGGTCCGGTTCCGGCTCGTGGGTCCGGACGTCGGTGTCGGTGCCCGGCCCTCCCGTACCGCGCCGGTCGCGTGCAGGTCCACTACCGGGACCACGACCGACGCCGTACCCGGCGTCCCCCTGCCCGTCGCCGAGCTCACGGTCCATGCGGGCCTGGGTCTCGCGGTAGTCGGCGATGGCCGCGTCGGGGATCTCGAACGTGGCGTCGGCCCCGCGCGGTCGCAGCGTCGGCATCAGCACGACGATCGCGACGACGGCGACGACCGCCGTCGCGATGTTCCACGGCGCGAAGATGGTCTCGGTCACGGGGATGACGCCGCCGACCCGGTCCTCCAGCGCGTGGCCCGGTGTGGCGACGAACAGTGCCGAGGAGCTCGAGTAGCCCATGTGCCACACCACGAAGCCGGCGTAGGCCGAGGCGACCAGCAGCGGGTAGTGCAGCGACAGGCCGCGCTCACGTCCCGCCATCGCCACCTGCCGAGCCAGCAACGCCCCGACGACCAGGCCGAACCCCCAGTTGACGAGGCTCGCGAGCGCAGCGACCAGGGTCACCAGCCCGTAGGCGGCGTTGGGCGAGCGCGGCAGCGATGCGACGCGCCCGAGCAGGCGGCGCATCGGATCGGTGTGCGCCAACGCGTGACCGGTGATCAGGACGATCGAGATCTGGGTGATGAACTCCAGGAGGCCGGCGAGTCCGGCGCCCCAGGCGCTGAGCGACTCGGCCGGCCCCGCGTCCGTCAACCCGAGCGTCAGGGCGAAGACCACGAAGGTCAACCCGATGGCGAACACGAACGGGTCGGGGTAGTAGCGCTCGACGAAGGTGATGAACGGCTTGGCGATGGCGCGCACGCGTGACTCCCTCCCGTCAGGTGCGGCGCTCTCGCGCTCGCCGCGGGCGTCACCGCACGAGTCGCAGCGGACGCTACGCGCCAGCAGGAGGGATGCAACCGCCGGGTGGACGGACGCACCCGCACCCCCGCGGTCCGCGGGGGTGGGGTCCTCACGTCCCGGGGATCAGTCCCGAGGAGGCGCGGCTCGGCCCGTCACGGCCTCGGCCCGGATGCGGATCCACGCGGTGTCGCCGGCCTCGGCGAGCGCCCACGAGTCGAGCCCGAGGGCATCGAGCCCGTCGACGATCTCGGGGTCGTCGACGACATCCGCCACGCCCGTCACCAGGACGCTCCAGCCCTGCCGGTTCTCGGTGTCGTGTTCGTCGATCTCGAAGGCGATCGGCCGGCTGCTCTCGGCGGCCTCCAGCTTCGAGCCCACCGTGCTGCGGAACACCACGGCGTTGCCCGCCATCGCGTACACGACGGGCAGGATGGTGGGCGCACCCGCCTCCACCAGCGCGACCCGGCCGACGTTGCGGCTGCGCAGCCGATCGAGGCAGGTCTCGTAGTCGAGCACGACCAGCCCGTTGCGGTCTCGTGCCAGGATGTCGGTCATCACGGGTCTCCCTGTCGCCGTGCCCCAGCGTCGGATGCCTCGGCGGCGACAGGTAGGGCCCTTCCGCCTGCCTCGGTGGGCGGAACGGCCCCGACGAGGGGCGCTAGGACCGGTCGCACAGCAGGTCGAGCCCGACCTCGCGGACGAGCGCGATCGTCTCGGCGAGCGGCAGCCCGATCACGTTGGTGTCGGACCCGTCGAGGCGCTCGACCAGCGCCGCGCCGGCGCCCTGCAACCCGTAGCCACCGGCCTTGTCGTCCGGCTCGCCCGTGCCGAGGTACCAGGTGACCTCGGCGTCGGTCAGCGGCCGGAACGTCACCTCCGTGGTCACCCGGGTGGCGGCGCTGACCGGCCCCCGTACGACGGCCAGGCCCGTGGTGACCTCGTGGGTCCGGCCGGACAGCGCCCGGAGCATCGCCGCCGCGTCGGCCCGATCGACCGGCTTGCCGAGGCACCGCCCATCGAGCACCACGACGGTGTCCGCGCCGAGCACCACCTCGTCGCCGGTACCGCCAGCGGCACCCGCCGTGGCCTTCGCGGCAGCCAGACGGGAGACCAGATCGTCGGCCGTCTCGCCGGCCCGCGGGGTCTCGTCCACGTCCGTCGGTCGCAGGACCGGGTCGAGGCCGAGGCGGGCCAGCAACTGCGCGCGACGCGGGCTACCGGAGGCGAGCACGAGCCGGGGGCCAACCCCGTCGGTCACCTCAGCCACCGGAGACCACGGTGCCGGCCAGGGCGGGCAACGCCGACGGGTCGTCGCGCGAGTCCAACCAGCCGTGCGGGAGGGTGACGCGCTTCGGCGGCGTCGTGTGCCCGCGGGTGGCGCGGCGCTGGTCCTCGTCGAACGGCAGTGTGCGGTCGACCGTGGCGAGCAGGTCGTGCACCTCGCCGAGGTGGTCGACCTGGTTGAGCCGTCGTCGTACCTCGCTGCCGACGGGGTAACCCTGCAGGTACCAGCCCGTGTGCTTGCGCAGTTCGCGCAGGCCCTTGCTCTCGCCGTGCCAGTCCACCAGCAGGTCGGCGTGCTCGAGCAGGAGGGCCACGACCTCGCCGAGGTCGGGGCCGGCCGGGACGGGGCGCCCGTCGAACATCGCGTGCAGGTCGCGGAACAGCCACGGCCGCCCGAGGCAGCCGCGGCCGATCACGACGCCGGCGCAGCCGGTCGCTGCGACCATGCGGCGTGCGTCCTCGGCCTCCCAGATGTCGCCGTTGCCGAGCACCGGGACGTCGACCGCGTCGACCAGGCGTGCGATGTGGGCCCAGTCCGCGGGAGGGCCGTAGCGCTGCTCGGCGGTGCGCGCGTGGAGCGCCACGGCGGCGACACCGAGGTCGGCTGCGATGCGTCCGGCCTCGAGGTAGGTGTGGTGGTCGTCGTCGATGCCGAGCCGGGTCTTGATGGTGACGGGCACGTCGCCGGCGGCCCGGACCGCGGCCGCCACGATGTCGGCGAACAGGCGCGTCCGCCAGGGCAGCGCCGCGCCACCGCCGTGGCGGGTCACCTTCGGGGCGGGGCAGCCGAAGTTCAGGTCGATGTGATCGACCCCTGGGCGTCCCGGGGCGACCCCTCCGACGAGCAGTTCGACCGCGCGGGCGACGTCGTCGACCCGCGTGCCGTACAGCTGGATGGAACGCGGCGCCTCGTCCGGGGCGAACGCCGCCTTCATCGTCGAGGTGTGGTTGCCCTCGACCAGGCCCCGTGCGCCGACCATCTCGCTGACGTACAGACCGCCACCGTGACGCCGGCACAGGGTCCGGAAGGGTGCGTCGGTGACGCCAGCCATCGGGGCGAGCACGACCGGCGGCCACACCGTGAGGGGGCCGAGGGACAGGGGCGGGGCGAGCGTGGGCATGGCCGGGGACGGTACCGCCGCGTACGGCGCGCACGATCCGGGTCGCTGCGGTGGACGCCGGGCGGTCCGAGGTGCGATGCTGCGTCACACGCGAACGGTCGGGGGCGCGTCGGGCAGGGGATGGCCGATGCAGGACGAAGCGCCGCTGGTCCGAGACAGATGGCTGTGCGAGACGCGGATCTCGGACGGTCCGCACGGCACCGTCTGGCGCGCCTGGGATCAGCGGCTGCGGCGGGTGGTGGCCCTCCGGGTCGTGCACGCCCCGCTGATGGGCGACCCGAAGGTCCGGCGACGGATCGACCGGCTGTTGAACGTCACGGCCGAGCTCCAGAACGACAACATGTCCTACCTCTACGACGTGTTCGAGGAGGACGGCCTCGGTGTCGTGCTCATCAGTGAGCTCATCGACGGCCCGACCCTGACCGAGGTCCGTCGTCAGCTCGGTCCGCTGCCGAGCGATGCGGTCGCGGCGATCGGCAGCCAGCTGGCGGACGGACTCGCGGCGATCCACGCCGCGGGTGTCGCACACCGCGATCTGTCCCCCGAGAACGTGCGGATCACCGCGGACGGGACCGTGAAGATCCTCGGCTTCAGCGCCGCGCGGCTCCTGGCCGACAGCACGGCGACGCCGGCTGCAGGTGTGGAGGACGAGGCCAACTACCTCGCGCCGGAGCAGCTCGACGGCGGGCCGAGCGATCAGCGCAGCGACGTCTACGCGCTCGGGTTGCTGCTGTGGGAGCTGGCGACCGGCGTCCACCCGCAGGAGCTGGCACACGCGTCTCAGGCCGAAGGCCCCGGTGGCCCGCACGAGGTCCCGCCGCTGAGCGGGCTGCGTGACGACGTCCCGTCCCAGCTCTCGGAGGCCATCGAGGTCGCGACCCGCCCCGACCCCGCCGATCGTTGGCCCGACGCCGTCGCCTTCGGGGAACAGCTCGGACGGCTGTGCTCGGCCCGCCCCCGGTTGGTGCTGCGTGGTGTCCCGGGCATCGCCGAGCTCGACGGCCCGGCCGCCTGACCCAGCTCGCGGACGCGGTTCAGTCGACGTCGACCCAGTCGAGGGTGCGCTCGACCGCCTTCTTCCAGCGGGCGTGCCCCGCGCGGCGTTGCTCGTCGTCCCATTCGGGGGTCCACCGCTGGCTCTCCTGCCAGTTGGTGCGCAGCTCGTCGGTGTCCTTCCAGAAGCCGACCGCCAGCCCGGCCGCGTAGGCGGCGCCGAGCGCGGTGGTCTCGGCCACGACGGGCCGGCTGACCGGGACGCCGAGGACGTCGGCCTGGATCTGCATGCACAGGTCGTTGGCGGTCACGCCACCGTCGACCTTGAGGACCTCGAGGTGGACCCCGGAGTCCTGTTCCATGGCGTCCGCGACGTCCTTGGACTGGTAACAGATCGCCTCGAGCGTGGCCCGGGCGAGGTGGGCGTTGGTGTTGAACCGGGAGAGGCCGACGATCGCGCCGCGGGCATCCGAGCGCCAGTACGGCGCGAACAGGCCCGAGAACGCCGGCACGAAGTACACGCCGCCGGAGTCGGGGACCTGGCGGGCCAGGGACTCGGACTCGGCGGCGCCGCTGATGATCCCGAGCTGGTCGCGCAGCCACTGCACCGCCGAGCCGGTCACGGCGATCGAGCCCTCGAGGGCGTAGACCGGTGCCTGCTCCCCGAACCGGTAGCAGACGGTGGTCAGGAGGCCCGCCTCGGAACGTACGAGCTCGGTGCCGGTGTTGAGCAGCATGAAGTTGCCGGTGCCGTAGGTGTTCTTCGCCTCGCCCGGGGCGAAGCACACCTGGCCGACGGTGGCGGCCTGCTGGTCGCCGAGGTCGCCGGTGAGCGCGACCTCGCCGGCGAACGGGCCGCTGGGCCGCGTGGTGCCGTAGCGGTCCGGGTCGGAGGACGGCCGGATCTCGGGCAGCATCTGGCGCGGGATGTCGAAGAAGGACAGCAGCTCGTCGTCCCAGTCGAGGGTCTCGAGGTCCATGAGCATGGTGCGTGAGGCGTTGGTCACGTCGGTGACGTGGACGCCGCCGTCGGTGCCGCCGGTCAGGTTCCACAGCAACCACGTGTCGGTGGTGCCGAAGATGGCGTCGCCGCGTTCGGCCGCGGCCCGGACCCCGTCGACGTTCTCGAGGATCCACTGGATCTTGCCGCCGGAGAAGTAGGTCGCCGGGGGTAGGCCCGCCTTCCTTCGGATCACCTCGCCGTGGCCCTCGCGTTCGAGCTTGCTCGCGATGCGGTCGGTACGGGTGTCCTGCCACACGATCGCGTTGTAGTACGGCCGGCCGGTGCGGCGATCCCACACCACCGTGGTCTCACGTTGGTTGGTGATGCCGAGCGCGGCGAGGTCCGATGCGAGGAGGCCCTGGGCGTTCATGGCGGTCTGGATCACCGCCGAGGTGCGCTCCCAGATCTCGACCGGGTTGTGCTCGACCCACCCGGCCCGCGGCAGGATCTGCTCGTGCTCGAGCTGGTGGCGCCCGACCTCGTTGCCCCCGTGATCGAAGATCATGAACCGGGTGCTGGTCGTGCCCTGATCGACCGCGCCGACGAAGTCCGCCATCCATCGCTCCCTGTAGGTCCGTCAGGTGGCGTTCGTAGCACGCCCGCCGCGATCGGGCAGCGCGGCAGCCAGGAGCTGGGCGAGGTGGATCGCTCGCCGGTCGGCGAGCTGGTCGAGCTGGGTGCGGCAGCTGAACCCGTCCGCGAGCAGGACCACGTCGTCACCGGCAGCGCGGACGGCGGGCAGCAGGGCGGTCTCGGCGACGGCGACGGAGACCTCGTGGTGGCCACGCTCCGCTCCGAAGTTGCCGGCGAGGCCGCAGCACCCGCCGACGGTCTCGACCGTGGCGCCGGCCGAGGTGAGCAGCGCCCGGTCGGCACCCCACCCCATCACGGCGTGGTGGTGGCAGTGCGGCTGGGCCAGCACACGGACGCCGTCGAGGCGAGGCGGGGACCAGTCCGGACGGCGCGACTGCAGCAGCTCGGCCAGCGTCCGCGTCGCGGCGGCGACATCACGCGCGGCCGCGTCGTCCTCGCCGAGCAGCCGCGGCGCGTCGTCGCGCAGCACCGCGACGCAGGGCGGTTCGAGCCCCACGATCGGGGTGCCGGCCCGTGCCACCTCGGCGAGCTGGTCGACGGTGTCGCGCAGGATGCGCTTCGCGGCGTCGAGCTGCCCCGTCGAGATCCACGTCAGCCCACAGCACGGCGCGCGGTCCGGGAACTCGACCCGGAACCCGGCGTCCTCCAGCACCCGCACGGTCGCGACGGCGACCTCCGGGTCGAAGCGGTCCGAGAAGGAGTCGACCCATAGCAGCACCGGCGGTCGCGACACTCGGTCGGGCGGCAGATCGCCGGCCGGCCGGTGGCGGACCGCGCGCGAGAAGGGGGTGGGGGAGAAGGCCGGCAGCGCACGCCGCTGATCGACACCGGCGGCCCACCGCCCGATGCGGGCGAGCGCCGGGACCTGCATCGCGCGTGCGACGAGGCCGGGGGCGATCCCCGCCAGCCGGGCCCACCGTGGCAGCTGCCCGAGCGCGTAGTGCGACCGGGGCCGCGGGCGCCCGCGGTAGGTCTGGTGCAGCACCTCGGCCTTGTAGGTGGCGACGTCCACCTCGGCCGGGCAGTCCGCCGAGCAGCCCTTGCAGGCCAGGCACAGGTCGAGCGACTCGTGCACCTCGGGGGACGACCAGCCGCCCTCGATCAACGATCCGTTGGCCAGCTCCTGCAGGACGCGGGCGCGACCCCGGGTCGAGTCGCGCTCGTCACCGGTGGCCAGGAAGCTCGGACACATCACCCCCCCGCGCTCGGTGGTGCCGGACGACACGCAGCGGCCGATGCCGATGCAGCGGTGGACGGCCGTGCCGAGGTCACCCCGGTCCTCGGCGTAGGTGAAACCGAGGTCGACGTCCAGGGGACCGGCCGCCGGGACGCGCAGGTCGGCGTCCAGCGGCCGCGGCGCGACGAGCACACCGGGGTTGAGCACACCGTCCGGATCGAAGGCCCGGGCGAACGCGCCGAAGGCCTCGATGGCGTCGGCGGAGTACATCCGGGGGAGCAGCTCGCTGCGGGCGCGGCCGTCGCCGTGCTCGCCCGACATCGAGCCGCCGTGCGACGCGACGAGGTCCGCGGCCTCCTCGAGGAAGCGTCGGAAGCCCGCGACGCCGCCGGGGCGATCGAGGGGGAAGTCGATGCGGGCGTGCAGGCAGCCGTCCCCGAAGTGGCCGTAGGGCAGGGTCGTCAGACCGTGCTGGAGCAGCAGCGCGTCGAAGTCGCGCAGGTACGCGCCGAGGCGCGCCGGTGGTACCGCCGCGTCCTCCCACCCGGCGTGCGCCGGCAGGCCGTCGACGGACCGCGACGACAACCCGGCACCGTCCTCGCGGATCCGCCACAGCTGGCGGGCGTCGGCGGGGTCGGTGACGGTCCGTGCCTCGAGCGCGTCGGCGTCGGAGGTCAGGGCGGCGGCAGCCTCGAGCAGGGAGGCATCGTCGTCGCCTGCCAGCTCGACGAACAGCCACGCCGCGCCACGGGGGAGAGGCGGTACCGCGTCCGGCCCGCGCCGGGCCCGCAACGCCGCGACGATCCTGGCGTCCAGACCCTCCACCGCGACCGGGCGGTGAGGTAGCAACGCAGGGACCGCGTCGGCGGCCGTCGCAGCATCGGCGTAGCCGAGCGCGACCAGGAGCGTGCGCGCCGGGACGGGCCGGAGGTGGACTGTGGCCTCGACGGTGAGGGCGCAGGTCCCCTCGCTGCCGACCAGCGCCCGGGCGAGGTCGACGCCGCGGTCGGGCAGCAGGTGGTGCAACGCGTAGCCGGAGACCTGACGCCCGAAGCGGTCGAACTCGCCGCGGAGGGTCGCCTCGTGGCGGTCGACGAGCGCGTCGAGCTGGCCGGCCAGTCGCGACCCCGCCGGCGGCCCGCCGCGGGTCGCCACCAGCCGCTCACCCGCACCCGTGACCACGTCCAGGGCGAGCACGTTGTCGGAGGTGCGGCCGTACCCGAGGGCGCGGGACCCGCAGGCGTCGTTGCCGATCATCCCGCCGATGGTGCACCGGTCGTGGGTGGACGGGTCCGGCCCGAACCGCAACCCGTGGGGTGCCGCGGCTGCCTGCAGCTGGTCGAGGACCACGCCGGGCTGGACACGGGCGGTCCGCGCGTCGGGGTCGAGCGCGACGATGCGGTCGAGGTGACGTCGTACCTCGAGGACGATGCCGGTCCCGACGGCGTTGCCCGCGATCGACGTGCCGGCACCACGCGCGGTCACCGGGACGGCGAGGTCACGTGCGACGGCGACGGCGGCCTCGACCTCGCCGGCGTCCCGGGGGTAGGCGACCACGGTGGGGACCACGCGGTAGAGCGAGGCGTCGCTGGAGTACTCCGCGCGGCGTCGGGTGTCGGTGTCGACCTCTCCGAGTCCGCCACGGCGCAGCGCATCCGCCACCGCGTCCGGTGTCGGTGCGTCCGTCGTCGGCGCGATCCGGGTCGTCACCAGAGCTCGAGGGAGCGCGTGAGGATGCCCGCCGCGTCCTCCTCGGTCACCGGCTTCGGTGCGGTCGCCAGCAGCCGCTGCTGTTGCATGGTGCCGACGACCAGATCGTCCACGTCTCCCTCGCCGTACCCGACGCCGCCGATCCCGTTGGGAAGGTCGATGTCCCGCATCAGAGCGACGAGGGCGGCCGGCAGGTGCTCGGCCGGGTCATCAGGAGCGTGGAGCTTCGGGGCCAGCAGACGCGCGACCGCGACGTGCCGCTCCGGGGCCGTGTCGAAGGTGAAGCGGAAGGCCTCGGGCGCGGTCAGCGCGACCGCCATCCCGTGCGGGACCATCGCCTCGGCGTCCGGGTAGTCCGGCGGGCGGTAGTCACGGACGCGGCCCGCGATCGGGTAGGCGTTGGCGTGGGGGATGTGGACCCCGGCGTTGCCGAAGCCGAGCCCCGCGAACGTGGCCGCCATCGCCATACGCCCTCGAGCCTCGGCGTCCTCGGGGTCACGCACGGCAGCGCGGAACGAGCTGGCCAGCAGCTGCAGTGCCTGCTGCGCCCACAGGTCCGCGATCGGGTTCGCGCCGCAGTACGGGACGCGCTGGTCGGGGGTCTTGGCCGGGTAGGCGTCGTAGGGCCGTGCCGTGTAGCTCTCGAGCGCGTGGCACAGGATGTCCATGCCGGCCGCTGCCGTGACCCCCGGTGGCTGGGTCGCGGTCAGGTCCGGGTCGACGATGGCCAGGGTGGGCCGCAGTCGCGGGTGGCTGATACCCGTCTTGACGTGCAGGTGCAGGACGTCGAGGACGCAGATGGTCGTCGACTCCGAGCCCGTCCCGGTCGTGGTCGGGACAGCGACCAGCGGCGCCAGCGGCTCGGTCGGTGCCCGCCCCTCACCGATCGGCGGGTTGAGGTAGTCCGACAGCTCGCCGGGGTTGGTCGTGAGCAGGTCGACCGCCTTGGCGGTGTCGATGCTCGAGCCGCCACCGACGGCGACGAACGCGTCCCACGGTCCGGTGGCGCGGGCGTGGTCGATGGCCCGCTGGATGCTCTCGTCGGTCGGCTCGACGTGCACGTCGTCGTAGACGTGCGCCTCGAGGCCGAACCCGGCCATCGCCTCGGCGACGCGCTGCGGGTGACCCGTCGCCGCGACCCCCGCATCGGTGAGGACCAGGACCCGCCGGGCACCCAGCTGGGCGAGGTCGTAGCCGAGCTCCAGGGACGCGCCCGACCCGAACTTGAGCGCGGGTGCCGCGTAGGTGAAGATGGTCTCGGCGCTGCCCTGCCCGTCCTGGTGCACGTCCAGCTCCCGACGTCGCTCGCCTGACGGGAGCCTAACCTGGAGCCACCGTGCTTCTCGGCGTAGGTCGCCGACGCGCGAGCCGTCGTCTGCGGTGGTGGGCATCACGCATGACCAGCCGCACGCTGGTGGGCCTCGGCGAACTGCCGCGCGGTGGCTTCGATCTCGGCCCAGCGTCCTGCTGCCATGGCCGTCGCAGAGCACAGCTCCCCGCCGGCTCCGACGGCGACCGCTCCGGCAGCCAGCCAGTCGCCGATGTTGGCCACGTTCACGCCCCCGGTGGGCACGAGTGGTACGTCGGGGAAGGGACCACGCAGTGACCTGAGGTAGGTGGGACCGCCCAGCGATGCAGGGAAGACCTTCACCGCGTGGGCTCCCAGCCGGACGGCGGTCATCACCTCGCTCGGCGTGAGGGCGCCCAGGAGCACGGTGGCGCCGGTGTCGAGCATCGCCTCGGCCACGGCGGGGTCGGTTCCCGGGCTGACCAGGAACCGCGCGCCGGCGGCCACGGCGTCACGTGCCTGGCCGGCGGTGAGGACCGTGCCTGCTCCGAGCTGGACGTCGTTGCCGTACTCGGTGGCGATCCGCTCGATCGCCGTGCACGCGTCGGGCGTGCTGTACGTGATCTCCACCCCGGTGACGCCACCCGCGACGAGCGCATCCACGGTGCGCACCGCGTGGTCGGCGGACGGCGCGCGCAACACGGCGATGACACCGGCTGCGCGCAGCTCTGCAAGCGCTGACTGCTGATCCATGGAACTGGTCTCCCTGTTCACAGAACGCGTCCGATGTTGGTGGCGTGCGTCACCGTGCGGTCGTACGGCCAAGGCGCCGAGGAGCTGCACACGGCCTCGACGACATGTGCTTCAGCTCCCCCCCAGGTCGCTGGTGATCCGCGCAGCGGTTCTGACCACGAGCGAGGCGAGGGGACGAACGCGGTCTGGCTCCAGCTCGAAGGCGAGCATGGACAGGCTCACCCCGCCGATGGCGGTGCCGGAGTGGTCGCGGACCGCTGCCCCGATGCAGCGGGTCGACAGCTCGTTCTCCTCGTCGTCGAAGCTGTACCCACGATCACGCACCAACTCGAGGTGGCCCAGCATCTCGTCCGCCGAGGTGATGGTGTGGGTCGTCCGTGGGGGCATGCCGGCGCGCGTGAGCACCGCACGTGCCTCAACTTCCGGCAGCGCAGCGAGCAGCGCCTTGCCGATCGCAGTGCAGTGGAGGGGGATGGCCAGCCCCACCCGTGAGCGCATCTGGTAGGCCCGGTTGCCCTCGATCTTGTCGACGTAGACGGCCTCGTCGCCGGTGCGGACCGCGAAGTGGACGGCGTGCCCCGTGCGGTCGGAGAGCTCTTGCAGCGTCGGATGCGCCACCCGTACCAGGGAGGCCTGGTCGGTGGCGCGCCCGGCGAGGGCCAGCAGCCGTGCCCCGAGCAGGTACCCACGGTTGCCGTCCTCGCGCGCCCAGCCGACGGCGACGAGGTCCTGCAGGATCCGGTGCACCGTGGAGCTGGGCAGTCCGGTACGACGGGCGATGCCGCTGGTGGTGCGCTCATCGGTGAGCGCCGAGACGACGGCGGCGACCTTGCCGATGGCGTTCGGCGTCCGTTCGGAGGCGGGCTGGCGTGGCACGGTCATCGCCCCATCCAACCGCCATCCACGACCAGCGTGTGGCCGTGCACGTAGGCCGCAGCTGGGCTGCACAGAAACACCACAGCGCCGACGAGGTCGTCCGGCCCGCCCCAGCGCCCTGCGGGGATGCGCCCGCGGATGGACTGCTCCCGCTCGGGGTCCTCACGCAGCGCACGGGTGTTGTCCGTGGCGATGTAGCCCGGCGCGACGGCGTTGACGTTGACCCCTGAGCCGGCCCACTCGTTGGCCAGGGCCTTCGTCAGCCCGACGACGGCGTGCTTGCTGGCGGTGTACGCGGGCACCCGCACACCGCCCTGGAAGGAGAGCAGTGAGGCGATGCTGACGATGGAGCCGCTCCCGCGCGTCAGCATCGACGCGCCCACGAGCTGGCTGAGCAGGAAGGTGGCGTCGAGGTTGACGTCGAGCACACGCTGCCAATCCGGGAAGGACGTCGTGACCGCGTCCTCACGCAGGATCATGCCGGCGTTGTTGACGAGGACGTCGATGCGTCGCCGTTCCACCAGCTCCGAGGCGGCGGCGCGGACGGCGTCGAGGTCGGCGAGGTCGGCGGTGACCACCTCCGCCCCGCGACCGCGGGCGCGGACGGCGTCGGCGACCTCGTCCATCCCTGCCTCGGTGCGCCCCCAGGCCACCACGTCCGCCCCGGCATCGGCGAGACCGAGGGCGACGCACCGGCCGATGCCGCTGCGGGCACCGGTCACCAGAGCGGTGCGTCCGGCGAGGGAGAAGCGCTCGGCGTGCGCCGGAGCACTCATCGCAGCTCCTCGGTCGCGACGGGGTCCATGTCGTTGTAGGCGAGGTTCTCCCCTGCGGTGGACCAGACGAACTTGTACGAGCTCGTCCCGGCGCCGAAGTGCACCGACCACGGCGGGCTGATCACCGACTGGCGGTTCGAGACGACGAGGCTGCGGGTGGCGTCGGGCTGGCCGCACACGTGCAGGACCCGCTCGGTCTCGGGAAGGTCGAAGTACAGGTAGACCTCGGTCCGCCGGTCGTGGGTGTGGCAGGGCATGGTGTTCCACACGCTGCCGGGCTCGATGGTCGTGATGCCGAGGGCGAGCTCGCTGGACCTGGCCCCACGGTCGTGGACGTACTTGCGCAGCGTCCGCACGTTGGCGTGCTCGGGCTCACCCAGCGGCACCGTCTCGGCGTCCGCCTTGCGGATCACCGTCGTCGGGTGTGGCTCGTGCGAGGGCGCCGAGGCGCAGTAGAAGGCGGCGTCACCGGCGACGGTGACGCGACGGGTGCCTTGGCTGACGTAGACGATGTCCTCGGCCTCGACCGCGAACGACTCTCCGTCGGCGGTGACCCGCCCGGATCCGGCGAGGCAGACGACGCCGACCTCGCGCCGGTCGCATAGCGCCTCGGCGGCGACCTCGGCAGGCGGGGTCAGCTCCAGCTCCTCGCCCTCGGGCAGGGCGCCACCGACCAGGATCCGGTCGTGGTGCGACAGGGCCCAGGAGACCTGCCCGGGGACGAACAGATCCTCGAGAAGGAACCGTTCGCGCAGCTGGTCAGGGGCGAGGTGGGCCATCTCCGTGGGGTGGGTGGCGTAGCGGACGTCGGTCATGGGACGAACCTCCTGTCCGGGCGGCCCAGAAGGCGCCCGGTCGTGTGCGTTGCCAGCATCCCGCCTGACGGGAAGAGCTTCCCTTGTAGCGGGATGCATGACAGTATCGCGGATGACTCCCCGGCACCAGTCGTCTCGGAGCCGTTGAGTGCCACACCACTCCCTAGGACTGGAGATCCGATGCGAGGACGCGCACACCTGCGAACCGGCACCGTCGCCACCGTCAGCGCGGCCCTGCTCGCCCTGACCGCCTGCACCCCCGGGCAGCCCGCCGACCCCGCCGCCGGCGAGGGGCCGGAGCCGGGGTCGCAGGCCATCGACTGGGAGGGCTTCGACGGGGACACGCTCGACTACGTCTACTTCACCGACGGCCCCGACGAGGCCGTCACCCGTGACCTCATCGCGCAGTTCGAGGAGGAGACCGGCGCCACGGTGAACCTCCAGATCATCCCGTTCTCCGAGCTGGAGCAGTCGTTGCAGGCGCGCATCAACTCCGGCAGCCCGCCGGCGGTGGCGCGGGTCGCTGTGTGGTACCCCTACGCCGACTCCCTCGTCGACGTCCGCTCGTACCTCGGGGAGGAGTACCCCGGGGAGTTCATCGAGGGTCCGGCCGCCGCCGGCACCGATCCGGGGGGTCGCTTCCTCGGTGTTCCGAACGACCTCACGATGAACGGCCCGTTCATCAACGTCGACGCCTTCGAGGCTGCCGGCGTGCCGCTGCCTTCGACCGACGAGCCGTGGACGTGGGACGAGATGGTCGCCGACGCCACCGCCGTCCAGCAGGCGAACGGCATGGAGTCGGCGATCGCGATCGACAAGTCCGGCCACCGCCTCAGCACCGTGTTCAGCGGGTACGGCACGACGCTGCTCGACGAGGACGGCGAAGCGCTCGACGCCGAGGCGGCCTCCGCCGCCCTGACCCAGCTGGACGACCTCACCCAGTCCGGGGCGCTGCTGCGCGACTTCTGGTTGGAGGCCGGTAGCCGCTACGCCGGCGCAAACGACCAGTTCCTGGCGCAGCAGGTGCCGGTGTACCTGTCGGGCAACTGGCAGGTCGGGCAGTTCGCGGAGAACGCGACCTTCCGCTGGGCCGCGGTGCCCAACGCCTGCGCCGAGCGCTGCGGCGGCTTCCCCGGTGGGAAGTTCCTCATCGCGTTCTCCGGGAGCGACAACCCCGAGCTGGGCGTCGCGTTCGTCGACTGGATGAACCGCGCCGAACAGCAGGTGGCGATGGCCGAGGGCGCCTACTGGCTGCCCACGCGCAAGGACCTGACGGAGGCGCAGATCGACTACCCGGACCGCGCCGAGGACATGGACGTGTTCCGCGCCGACGTGGAACGCACGCCGGAGGACACCTACGCCGCCGCCGCCGCTCCCGCCTTCGGTGCCGCGGGCACCGTGGTCGTGGAGGAGGTGAGCAGGTTGTTCGCCGGCCAGCAGGACGTGGCCACCACCGTGGAGGCCATCAAGACCGGGGTGGCCGACGTCGTGCAGCAGGTCGGGTGATGAGCGCCGTCGTCGCCACCCCATCGAAGAGCACCGCGCCGCCGCGGTCTCGGCGGTGGCGGTCGGTGAAGTGGGCGCCGTACCTGTTCGTGCTGCCGAACATGGCGCTGTTCGCGACCTTCACGATCTACCCGGCGCTCAACGGCTTCAACCTCAGCACCTACGACTCGAGCGACGGCCGGACCTTCACGCACGCCGGACTCGACAACTACCGCGAGATCCTCACGTCGCAGGAGTTCTGGTCCGTCGCCCGGGCCACGGGGATCTTCGTCGTGGGCACCGTGGTCCTGACGACCGTGTTCGCCACTGCCCTGGCCATCGCTCTCAACGCCCAGCAGCGCGGCAAAGGCCTGTTGCGGGCGGCCTACTTCGTGCCGTTCCTCGTCTCTCCCGTCGTCGTCGGGCTGATCTGGCGGCTCGCCCTGGAGCGGCAGAACGGGCTGCTCAACACCGCGCTGGATGCCATGGGCCTCGGCCGGCCCGGGTGGCTGCTCGAGCCCTGGCTCGCCCTCGGCGTCATCATCGTCGTGGGGCTGTGGATCCAGGTCGGCTTCTACGCCCTGATCCTGCTCGCCGGGCTCCAGGGGATCGACCGCTCCGTCTACGAGGCCGCGATGATGGACGGGGCCACAGGGTGGCAGCAGGTGCGGTCCATCACGCTGCCGCTCCTGACGCCGACGACCCTGGTCGTGGTCGTCCTGTCGACGATCCACGCGTTCCAGGCGTTCGACTACATCTACACCCTCACCGGCGGCGGCCCGCTCGGGGCCACCACCTTGATCGTGCAGTACATCTACGAGTCCTCCTTCGAGTCTCCGATCCGGTTCGGGCTGGCGGCCGCCGCGGGCGTGATCCTCTTCGTGACCGTCTTCGGCGTCACCCTGATGAACTACATGGGCGGCCGGCGACGGGAGGCGATCTGATGGCCGTCGGACAGGTCACCTCAGCGCCCCGCAGGACCCAGCGCGCCGGTTCGAGACCGTCGCGCAACAACGGGTGGACGTCGACCACCGGCAAGCGCCCGAGCACGGGCGCCGTGGTGCGAGCGACGATCCTCACCGCCGGTGCCCTGCTGACCCTGGTGCCGATCGTGTGGGCCGTGCTCAGCTCGCTGAAGTCACCGGAGGAGCTGGCGCAGCGCCCCCCGACCCTGTTCCCCAGGGACCTGACGCTGGGCAACTACACCGAGGCCCTGACGTCCTTCGACTTCCCGCTGTACTTCTTCAACTCCACCTTCGTCACCGTCGTCGCCACCCTGCTCACCCTGGCGGTGAACTCGATGGCCGCGTGGGCGTTGGCGAAGTACAACTTCCGCGGCCGGGACACGCTGTTCGTCATCACCCTCGCGACGATCATGATCCCGCTGCAGGTGATCTTCCTGCCGGTCTACCAGGTGGTCGCCTCGCTCGGGCTCGTCAACACGCTGTGGGGGATGATCATCCCGGCGGCGGCGACGCCGACCGGGGTGTTCCTGTTGCGCCAGTACATGCTGAGCCTGCCCGACGAACTCATCGAGGCCGCGCGGATCGACGGCGCCGGCGAGTGGCGGATCTTCCTCCAGATCATCCTGCCGCTGTGTCGACCGGCCCTGGCGGTCCTGGCCATCTTCTCGGTCATCTGGCGCTGGAACGACTTCCTGTGGCCGCTCATCGTGGCCCAGGACGAGTCGGTGTACACCCTCCCCGTCGCCCTGGCCCGCTTCTCCGGCCAGCTCGTCGTTCCCTTCCACCTCGTGCTGGCGATGTCGGTGCTGTCGATCGTCCCCGTGGTGGTCATCTTCCTGCTGCTGCAGCGCCAGATCGTCGCCGGCGTCGCACAGACCGGCCTGAAATGACCCAGATGGAGAACGTCGACCCGATGAGCCTGCCGACCGGCCGGACCGTCCACGCCCTCGACCCGACCGGCCTGGTGCGTGACTGGCTCGTCGGACCCGCCTGGTCGGCGCCGGTCGACGACCTCGACGCCGTCCTCGATGCCACTGGCTCGCCGTGGGGGACGGACGGCCGCTGGGTGCTCACCAACGGGCCCGACGTGGCACCGCTCAAGGAGCGGCTGTACGCGCTCCGCCCCCTCGTGGTCGAACAGGCGCTTCCCGAGCCGCTGGAGGGCGGCCGCTTCACGTGGGTGGCGCCCGGGGGCGAGTGGGTGGACGAGGGTCGCTGGCGGCGGGCACACACGGGCACCGACGGGCTGCTCGACTGGAGCGCCTTCTGCCACACGCCCGAGCGCCGCCATGCCGTCGCTTCCACGGTCCTGGAGGTCGACCAGGCCGAGGTGCGCACGCTGGAGCTCACCTGCACGGGCCCGTTCACGCTGTGGGTCGGCGACGAGCTCGTCGCCAGCGGCGCCGGCTTCTCCTACATGGAGGGAGCCGTCCACCGGGTCGAGGTCCGACTGCCGTCCGGGACCACCCGCATCGTGCTGGCCACGTGGCAGGTTGCCTTCCGTGAGGTCCGCCACACCGCGTCGTTGCGGGTGCTGGGACTCCCGGTGCGGGTCGTCGTGCCCTCCCCGGGCGGCGACGAGTACGCCGCCGCGATCGCAGAGCAGGTCCTGGACGCCGTCGCCAGCTCCTCGTGGGCCGTCCGCGACGGGGTGGTCGAGCTGACCGGGCCGGTCGGTGCGGCCCTGGTCGTCCGGACCCCGGATGGCCCGGAGGTGCGCACGCGGCTGCACGGCGGACGGACCTCGTTGCACGTCGCCGAGCTGCAGGGTCGCGCCCGCCCGGTGCCCGCTGACGACCCCGACGCCCCCCGGACACCCGGGACGACGTCCGACACCGAGGGGGCGCCGGCCGGGGAGGGCAGGGAGGCGACCGCCTCCATGCTCAGCACCGGCGAGACGCTGCTCACCGTCCGCGTCGACGACGCCCGCTGCCCGGTCGAACGCCAGCTGGCGGTCGCGGTCCTGCCTCGCGAACGCCGTGCCGAGCCGGTCGGCGACGACCCGGCGACGTGGCGGCGGGAGCTGCTGGAGCACGTCGCCGGGTCGCACCCCGGCAGTGCCCGGGTGCTGGCGCGCCACGTCATCGACCCGGGCGGGTCGCGGGTGGGCGCGGCAGACCTCGACCCGGCCCTGGCCATGGTCGACGCCCGCGCCGACTGCGCCGACTTCGAGGCGGTCGGCCTGATGCACGTGTGGCACCGCCTGCCCGATGGCGTCTGGGAGGCGGGGCAGCGGGAGCGGGTGAAGGCCTCGCTGCTGGGCTTCAAGTACTGGATCGACCAGCCAGGGCTGGACGCCATGTGCTACTTCACCGAGAACCATCAGTTCGTCTGGCACACGGCCGAGCTGCTGGTCGGGCAGACCTTCCCGGACGAGGTCTTCACCAACACGGGTTGGAGCGGGGCCGAGCACGCCAGGCACGGACGCGAGCTCGGCATCGAGTGGATGCGACGCAAGCTCCTCGGGGGCTTCAGCGAGTTCGACTCCAACGCCTACCTCGCCATCGACTCCCTCGCGCTGGTCAGTCTCGTGGAACTCGCCGACGACCTCGAGGTACGCCACCTCGCCGAGGCACTGCTCGACAAGGTGCTGCTGACGCTGGCGGCCAACTCCTGGCGCGGGGTGCACGGTGCGGCGCACGGCCGCTCGTACACGCCGACGCTGCGCTCCAGCCGGCTGGAGGAGACCGCGCCGATCATGTGGGCGCTGTGGGGGACCGGGTCGCTGAACGCTGCCGTGCTGCCGGCCACCGCGCTGGCCACCGCCAGCACCTACCGGCTGCCCGCCGTCGTGCGGGCGGTGGCCACGGCCCTCCCCGACCACTGGGAGGGCCGGCAGGTCTACCGCGGCGGCTACCGGTTCCACCACGACCTGCTGTCGCGGCCCTACGGATCGGACCTGCGGGTCTGGCGCACCCCCGACGCCATGCTGTCGTCGGTGCAGGCCTACCGCGTCGGGCTTCCCGGCCTGCAGGAGCACGTCTGGGGCGCCACCCTCGGCGCGGAGGTGCAGGTCTTCGCCACGCTGCCGGCAGCCGACACCAACAGCCCGTCCGCCCGGCCGAACGCCTGGGCCGGCCAGAGGGTGCTGCCCCGCTCCCACCAGCACCGCGACGCGGTGCTGTCCGTGCACGGGCTGCCCGCCGACACTCCACGCGGTCCGGTGGGCGGGACGCACGTCTGGTTCCCCGCCGCTCAGATGGACGAGGTGGTCGTCCGTGGCCCCTGGTTGGCCGGCCGGGTCGGTGACGGCTACGTCGCCGTCGCCGCTGAGGGCGGCCTGATGCCCACCGCACGAGGGGACGAAGCCCACCAGGCATGGGAACCCCGCGGGGACGGGCGCGGGTTCGTCGCAACCGTCGGTCGTGCCGTCGACGACGGGTCGTTCGAGGACTTCGTCGCCGGCCTCGTCGACCCGAACTTCGCCGCCGACGTCGGCGGCGCCCCGCGCGTGCGGTGGACCGCCCGCGACGGCCGGGTGCTCGATCTGGGGTGGGAGGGCCCCTTCACCGTGGACGGCGTTCCCGACGGGCTGACGGCCGACGGCGTCCCGGAGGTCCCTCCGCACCTCCGCAACCCGGCCGTGCACGTCGCGGCCGGTGACGAGCGACTTGAGGCCTCCTGGGCAGGGCACCGGATGGTGCTCGACCTCGCCGCCGGACGACGCCTGGAACCAGCCAGCAGCATCGCGCCGTCCCCCGCCACGGCGGAGGAGGCGCACCGTGTCCGGTGAGGACCTCGCGAACGCCCGGCTGGCCGCGCCGCCACGGACCCCCGTCCCGACCGCGGCGGTCACCCAGGCCGCGCTCACCCGGATCGGGGACGAGCTTGCGTGCCGCACCTGGGGCATGGGCCTGCAGGAGTGGTTCTGGGGAGAAGGGGTCTGCCTCCTGGGCTTGGTGCGCCTGGCCCGCGCGCAGGACCAGCCCTACCCGAGCGACGTGCTGACGTGGCTCGAGGAGCGGGTGCACGCCGGCGTCACCGTCGAGCACGTGAACCACCTCGCCCCGGGCACCGCGCTGGCGCTCGCGCTCGGCGAGCGGCCCGATCTCGAGGGCGCGGTGCAGGACCTCGTCGCCTGGGTGCGCACGCCCGGCGCGGCCAGCTACGACGCCGAGGGGACGCTGGAGCACTGGCCAGGCGGGGTGTGGGCCGACACCGTGTTCATGGCCGGCGTCACCCTCGGCCACATCGGCCTGGCCGTCGGCGACGATGACCTCGTCGCGACCTTCGCCCACCAGGTCCGACGCCACATCGCCGTCCTGCAGGACGCGGAGACCGGGCTGTTCGTCCACGGCTCCCACCACGGCGAGGTCATCCGCTGCTTCTGGGGGCGGGCGAACGCCTGGTGCGCCCTGGCGATGGTGGAGCTGCTCGAGCTCGCCGACACCCTCGGGCCGGAGCGGGTGGAGCGCATCGGCCTGGACGACGCCGTGACGACCACCAGCGCGGCGCTGAACCGGCAGCTGGTCGCGCTCGCCGAGCACCAACCCGAGCACGGGGTCTGGAGCGTGCTGGTCGACGAGCACCCGGAGACGGCCGGCCTGGTAGAGACCTCCGCCGCCGCCGGGATCGGCGCGGCGATGCTGCGCGCCCGACGGCTCCTGCCCGACCTGCCCGACGACGTGCGCCAGGCCGCGTGGCGCGCCGTGCGCGGGGTCATGGCCTACGTCGACCCCGACGGCACGCTGACCCGGACGAGCGCCGGCACCGTGCTGCAGCTCGTGCCGTTCGGCTACAGCGTCATCCGCGACGACCGGGTACAGCCGTGGGGACAGGGTCTGGCGCTGCACGCCGTCGCCGCGGCCCTCGAGGCGCTGCGCTCGGGAGAGGAGCCGACGTGAGCCGGCCCCACGATGGGCACGTGCCCACAACCGAGGCCGCGCCGTGCGGCGACGACGGGGTCGTGCTGTGCGTGGGCGAAGCCCTCATCGCCCTCACGCCCACGCGCGGCTCGTTGCGTGAGGCCGCCGACCTGGCCGTCTCCCCCGCCGGGGCCGAGCTGAACGTCGCCGTGCACCTGGCTCGGCTGGGGCTGCGCTCCCGCTTCGCCGGACGGGTCGGGGATGATCCGTTCGGGCAACGGTTGCGCGACGCGCTGCAGTTCGAGGGCGTCGACGACGGACCGCTCGAGGTCGACCCCGACCTGCCGACCGGTCTGTACGCGAAGGACCCGTCGGCCACCGACACCGCCGTCCTCTACTACCGGCGCGACTCGGCGGCCACCCGCCTACGGACCCTGCCACCCGGGGCGCTCGCCGGCGTCGGCCTCGTGCACCTCAGTGGGATCACACCAGCCCTGTCCCCGGAGTGCGACGCCCTGGTCACCGAGCTGCTGGACACGCCGGGACTGATCACCTCCTTCGACGTCAACCACCGGCCGGCCCTGTGGTCCGCCGAGGAGGCAGGACCGAAGCTCCTCGAACTCGCCGCTCGCGCTACCACGGTGTTCGTCGGCCTCGACGAGGCCGCCCGGCTATGGGACGTGGCGACGGCCGCCGACGTGCGCGACCTGCTCCCCGACCCGGTCGAGCTTGTCGTCAAGGACGGCGCCACCGCGGCGACCGCCTTCACCCCTGGGGGGACGGCGGTCGAGCCGGCCCTCCCGGTGCAGGTCGTCGAGCCAGTGGGCGCCGGGGACGCCTTCGCCGCCGGGTACCTCGCCTCCCGCCGGCGCGGGGAACCTGCCGACGCAGCGCTCCGGCGCGGGCACGAACTGGCCGCCCAGGTCCTGACCTCCCACAGCGACAACGCCACGCCACCGCGTGGGAGCACGGTGGCGCCCTGACCGCCTGACACCGTGACGGCGCCGATGGAACGTTCTCGTCCAGTTCGTTCCGTTCCTCCGGTAGGCTACGCCCGCCGCCCAAGCCGCGGGCGGCACGCACCGGACCGGGAGCCGAGACCGTGGACTTCCTCCTCTCCGAGGAGCAGCAGGCGTACGTCGCGAGCGTGCGCGCCTTCGCCCGCGAGCACGTCGCACCCGGCATCCTCGAACGCGACCGCGCCGGGCGCTGGGACCAGGACGTGTGGGAGAAGGTCGCCGGCTTCGGACTGGCCGGCCTCCCCCTCCCGACCGAGTACGGCGGGTCCGGCGCCGACGTGCTCACCACCGGCCTGGCCCTCGAGGCGCTCGCCTACGGCGGGATGGACGCCGGCCTCAACCTCTCCCTCGGCGCCCACCTCACCATCGGTGCGATGCCGATCGCCCTCCACGGCACCGAGGAGCAGAAGCAGCGCTGGCTGCCGAGGATGGCCACCGGTGCGTCCATCGGCGCGTTCGCCATCACCGAGCCCGACGCCGGCTCCGACACCGCCGGTATGAAGACCTCCGCGCGCCGCGAGGGCGACACGTTCGTCCTCAACGGCACCAAGACCTTCATCACCAACGGATCCCTCGCCGACGTGGTCACCGTCGTGGCACGCACCGACCCCGACGCCCCCGCCGGCAACGCCTTCACCGCCTTCCTCGTCGAGACCGACAGCCCCGGCTTCGAGGTGTCCAAGGAGCTCAAGAAGCTCGGCAACCGCACCTCACCCACCGTCGAACTCTCCTTCACCGACGTCGCCGTCCCCGAGTCCGCGATCCTCGGCGACGAGGGCACCGCGCTGTGGGCCGTCGGGTTCGAGTGCTTCGACTGGGAACGCTGCTGCATGATCGCCAGCGCCGTCGGTGGTATGCAGCGCGGCCTCGACGACTCGATCCGCTACGCCAAGCAGCGCGAGGCGTTCGGCAAGCCCATCGCCACGTTCGGCGCCATCCAGCACAAGCTCGCGCAGATGGCCATCCGCCTCGAGAACGCCCGGCTGCTGCAGCGCCAGGCCGCCTGGCTCAAGGACAACGGCCACGAACACCAGATGCAGGCGTCCATGGCCAAGGCCTACGTCGGGGAGGCGGCCGTCGAGAGCGCGCTCGATGCCATCCAGCTGCACGGCGGGTGGGGCTACATCGACGAGTTCCACGTCGAGCGGGGCCTGCGCGACGCCAAGCTCGCCACCATCGGCGGTGGGACCACCGAGATCCAGGAGATGGTGATCAGTCGGCTCCTCCTGGCGTGATCTCCGGCGCCTCCCGCCCGAGCCCGTCGGGTCGCTGGGGGCGCCACTCGCCCTCGATGCGACGACCCTTCGGTTCGTCGTCGCATCGGTCGGGCTCCAGTTGCCCCCATCGACCGCCGGTCTCGGGCTCCGGCGCCTCGCCTCGGCTGGAGGACGGCCCGGAGTGGGGTGAGGGAGACGGTGGAGCCGGGGTGGGTCCTCGGGCCCACGGCGGGTGAGGACATCTGAGCCGGCGCGCCCTGTCGTGGTCGGAGCGAGCCTGCGAGCGTCTCCGAGATGGAGACCTCACGGTGGCGCGCGGAGCGCGGGCAGGGCACGGCGGAGTACGTCGCGCTGCTCGTGGTCGTCGCGGCGCTGGTCGGGCTGGCCTTCACCCAGGCACCGAGCATCACGGCGTCGTTGGCCAGCACCGTACGGACCGGCTTCTGCTCGATCATCGCCGGTGCCTGCGACCAGGGACCGCCGCAGGGCACGACCGAGCCGGTCGCCCCCGTCGACCACGCCGGCGACGGGGGAGGGTCCGGTGACGCCGACCGTCCGCCGCGCGACCCCTTCGACGACGCGGTCACCACCGCCGTCGCGGACGACGCCCCCGTCGTCCCGCCCGGGTCACGGGACCTCGCCGACGAGGCCGTGGTGGCCGAGACCCTCGAGCGGCTCGAGGCGCTGCTCGACGGGAAGGTCGGACCGGGGGACCTGTCCGACATCGACGAGCTGCTCGGTGGTCTCGGCAACGCCGAGCTGAACGCCGTGGTCGCCGCGCTGGGTGACGAACAGGTCCGCGCCTGGGCCGAGGGGATGGAGCGTCGCAGCGGCTGGTGGCCACCCTGGCGCAACGACAGCATCGACGACGACCGGCAGCGTGAGCTGCTCAACGGTCTGCTCCCGGGCCTGGACCCCGAGAACGTCGCCCGCTTCGTGGACGTGCTCGATCAGCTGTCGCCCGCCTTCGACGACCTGCCCGGCAGCTTCGAGTCCAAGGACGGTGAGGACGGGCTCGTCTACGAGCGACTCGAGGGCGCCGAGCTGTACGTCGATGGTGTCGACGTGATGGACGTCCACCAGGGCAGCATCGGGGACTGCCACCTGATGGCGACCCTCGGGGCGATCGCCGCGGCCGACCCCGGCTTCATCGAGGACATGATCACCGACAACGGCAACGGCACCTACACGGTCCGCTTCCACGACGATCGTGGCCGCGTGGAGTACGTCACCGTCGACGACCGGTTCCCCTACAACCCCGACGCCGGGCGGCCCGAGTTCGCGCGTCCCGGTCACCCACCCGAGCTGTGGCCCCTGATCATCGAGAAGGCGTACGCCCAGCGTTACGGCAGCTACGGCGAGATCGAGGGTGCCCCGACCGACCGCACCGTGCAGCGCCTGACCGGCGAGAGGACGCGGACCCAGCACACCAGCGGGACCGACCTGCAGGAGATCGCGCAGCGCTTCGACGCCGGTGAGCCGCTGGCGGTCCGGAGCTTGCGCACGTCCGCCATCGACGACGTCCCCGAGTACCAGGACCGCTTCGTGGACGCCTCCGGGAACGAGATCCGCCAGCTGGTCGCGCCGCACGCCTACTTCGTCTCGAGCGTCGACGAGGACGCCGGTACGGTGACGCTCCGCAACCCACACGGTCCGCACACCGCCGACATCGTCCTGACGGTGGACCAGATGAGCCGACTCTTCGACGGGGTGGTGTTCCGTGACTGATCGTCGCAGACACCGCGGCGACCGCTGCCGGCGTGTCGCAGCCCTCGCGGTGGCGGCTGCGCTCCTGACCGCCTGCGGTGGCGGTTCCGACGAGGTCACCGACGGCGCCGATGCACAGGAGACGGCCGTGGAGGTCCCCGACGGTGCGACGGTGTACGAGATCCGCGGGACGGCTTCCGCGGGCGATGCGGACGTCGCGGTCTCCGCCAGCGTCCACGAACGTGACGGCGTCACGGTCGCCGACGTGTACCTCGCCGACCTGCGCGTCGAGGCGCCCCAGGAGGAACGGGTGTCGGGGCCGCCTGGCACCGTCGGCGCGGTCGACGGCTACGAGGTGACCATCGTCGCCATCGACGAGGTCGACGGGGCCGATGAGGACGCGGACGGTGCGGTGCACCACATCGTGACCGTGGCGGTCCGGGACCTCACCGGCTGACCCGGGGCGAGCTGACCGCAGGCTGGCTGCGCACGCGTACCCTGCTCGGTCCCCCGACACCGGAGCGCCATCGTGGCCGTCGTCGCCCCCACCGACCGCGCCCTCGTCGAGGTGACCGGCGACGACCGTGTCTCGTACCTCGAGGCGGTGACCTCGCAGGCGATCGCCGACGCCAAGCCCTTCGAGGTCCGCGGCGCCCTGCACCTCGACGTCCACGGGGCACCGCTGCACGCCTTCGACGTCCTGGTGCACCCGGAACGGCTGTGGCTGCTGGTCCCCACTCGGGCGCTCGCCGAGGACGTCGTCGCCGTCCTCGGTGGTCGCACCTTCCTGGCGGACGCGTCGTTCGCGCTCCGGGAGAGCCTCGTGGTCGCCGCGCTGCGGGGCGAGGACGTCGACGACGTCACCGCCGCGGCGGGTCTCACGGTGGGCCCGGGACGGTGGGACAGCGACGACGCCCTGGTGCGGGTCGGCCGCCGCGGCGGGCTCGACCTCGTCGGCGAGGCGGACGATGTCGAAGCGGCGGTCGCGCGCCTCGTTGCAGCCGGTGCGCGCCGTGGTGACGCGGACGACCTCGAGGACGCCCGGATCGAGGTCGGCGAACCCGCGTGGGGTCGCGAGATCGTGGCGCCGCACCTCCCCGAGGAGCTCGGGCTCCTGCCCACGCACGTGCACCTCGCCAAGGGGTGCTACCCGGGGCAGGAGGCCGTGGCACGGATGTGGCAGCTCGGGCGACCACGCCGTCAGCTGGCCCTGGTCACGGGCGACCGACCCGTCGCCGCCGGTGACGAGCTCGGTGAGGGCCGACGGCGCATCACGGTGACCTCGGCGACCCGGGCCGGTGACCGGGCGCTCGCCTTCGTCCCCGGTGACGCCGTACCGGACGCTCGGTTCGAGGGTGCCGACGGCCAGGCCCTCACGGTCCTGCGGCTCATCGGCGGTGGTCTGTCCGTCCCGGGTGCCGACCCGAGCGTCACCCGCCGCCGGGACGCCCGCGCGAGCTGACGGCCCGGCCGCGCTGAACGACCGCCTCGAGGTGCGATGGACCCGCTGCGCTCCCTGACGCTCGACCAGCTGCGGGCCCGCACCAGCCTCAAGTGGCGGGCCTACGCGCCGGACGTGTTGCCGCTGTTCGTCGCCGAGATGGACGCGCAGCTCGCCGACCCGGTCATCGACGCGGTGACGCAGGCCGTCACCACCGGCGACACGGGCTACCCGGCGGGGCGGGAGGGGTACGTCGACGCGCTGGCCGGCTTCGCGGACCAGCGGTGGGGCTGGACCTTCGATCGCTCCACGACCGCCCTCGTCCCCGACGTGATGGGCGGCATCGTGGAGGTCCTGCGCCTGACCACGGATCCGGGCGACACGGTCATCGTGAACCCGCCGGTCTACCCGCCGTTCTACGGGTTCATCGCACACGCCGACCGCCGAGTCGAGGAGGCACCGCTCGGTCCGGGGGACCGGCTCGACCTCGACGTCATCGACGAGGCCATGGGACGCGCCGTCGCCGGTGGCCGCCGCGCGGCCTACCTGCTCTGCAGCCCGCAGAACCCGACCGGCGTGGTGCACACCGCGGACGAACTGGCCGCGGTCGCCCGGCTGGCTGCCGCGCACGGCGTCCAGGTGGTCGTGGACGAGATCCACGCGCCGCTCGTGTTCTCCCCCGCGAGGTTCGTGCCGTACCTGTCGGTGCCGGGTGGCGCCGCCGGGATCGCGCTGCACTCCGCGTCGAAGGGTTGGAACCTCGCCGGGGTGAAGGCCGCGCTGGCCGTGGCCGGTCCCGACGCGGCCGCCGACCTCGCCCGGATGCCCGAGGTCGTCTGGCACGGCGCGAGCCACCTCGGCGTCACCGCGCACATCGCCGCGTTCACCGCGGGCGGCGGCTGGCTGGATGACCTGCTCACGGCGTTGGCGGCGAACGTCACGCTGCTGAGCGAACTGCTCCACCGGCACCTCCCGGAGGTGCGGTACCGGCCGAACGAGGCGACCTACCTCGCCTGGCTCGACTGCCGCGCGCTCCACCTCGGTGACGATCCGGCCGCGGTGTTCCTCGAACGCGGCCGGGTGGCACTGGTGCCCGGCCCCGACTTCGGCACCGGCGGGGCTGGCCACGTCCGCCTCAACCTGGCCACCGCTCCGGCGATCCTGGAGGAGGCCGCCCTGCGGATGGCCGAGGCGATCAGGTGAGGTCGGCGATGGCCTGCAGGACCCGGTCGGCGTGGGTCTTGGTCTGGACGCGCTTCCAGACCTTGGCCACGGTGCCCTCGGCGTCGACCAGGAACGTCGAGCGGATGACGCCGACGGTCGTCTTGCCGTACAGGACCTTCTCACCCCACGCGCCGTAAGCGGTCAGGGCCTCGCGCTCGGGGTCGGCCAGGAGGGTGTGGGGCAGGTCGTACTTGCCGGCGAAGCGGGCGTGCGACTCGACGGTGTCCGGGGAGATGCCGAGCACCGCGGCTCCTGCAGCCTCGAACTCCGCCCACTGGTCACGGATGCCGCACGCCTGGGTCGTGCAGCCCGGTGTGTCGTCCTTCGGGTAGAAGTAGATGACCACCGGTCGGCCGCGCAGGTCCTCGAGGGCGACCTCGCGGCCGTCCTGGTCCGGCAGGGTGAAGGTCGGTGCCGGCTGTCCGGCCTCGATCACGGGTGCCTCCGTCGTCGGGGCCGGGGACGGTAGTCCGGCCGCGGGACGTTACGGTTCGCCCGACGGCCCCGGACCTGCCGGCCCCCGCGCGAGGTGGAGTGACGTGAGCGAAGACATCGTGGACTGCTTCGTCGAGGTGCCCATGGGCTCTCGCAACAAGTACGAGTGGGACTTCGAGCGCCGGTGTTTCGTCCTCGACCGCATGCTGTTCACCGCGGTGCGCTACCCGGGTGACTACGGGTTCATCCCCGAGACGCTCGCCCTCGACGGGGACCACCTCGACGTGGTGTGCATCCTCGGTGAACCCACCTTCCCGGGCTGCACGATCAACGCGCGTGTGCTCGGCATGCTCGACATGAGCGACGACAAGGGCCCGGACGAGAAGATCCTCGCCGTCGCCGATGAGGACCCGCGCTGGCAGAACCTGCGCTTCCTCAAGGACGTGCCCCAGCACCTGCTCGACGAGATCGCCCACTTCTTCGGCATCTACAAGGACCTCGAGAAGAAGCTCGTGGAGGTCCGTGGCTGGCGCCCCCGCGAGGAAGCGCTGCAGGTCATCGCCGAGGCCCGCGCACGCTACGAGGGCCCCGTGGAGACCTCGCAGTACCCGAACTAGGCCGACGCGAGACCGCGGGTCGCGATCAGCTCCGACCGAAGCGGCGCTTGCGCTTGCGGGGATCCTCGCGCGGCGGCTCGGTGCGGCGCGGGGGCTCGGCGCGGCGCGGCGGTTCGGCCGTGGGTGGGCGCTCCGGTTGGGGTGGGGGTGGTGGGGGCGTCTGCCCCCCGTCCTCGAGGGCGAGGCGGGACAGTTCGCGGAGGAGCTCGGAGACGTCGCCGCCGTCCGGCCGTGGCGGTGGGGGGGCGTCCTCGACCGGCGGCTCGGGCTGCGGTTCGGGTTCCGGTTCGCGCGGCACGGGGCCCCCGGCGTCGGTCTCGAGCTCGGCCAGGAGCCGGGCGACGTCGATCAGCGCCGGCGGGCGATCGGCGGCGTCCTGATCGGCCCTGGGTGGCGGCTCGACCGGTGGCGCGGTGGCAGGCTGCGGTGGCGACCAGTCCGGCGCAGCGGCCTCGGGCTCGGGTTCGGGCTCGGGTGCCGGTGCCGGCTCGGGTGCCGGCTCGGGCTCGGGTGCCGGCTCGGGCTCGGGTGCCGGCTCGGGCTCGGGCTCGGGCTCGGGCTCGGGTGCCGGTGCGGGTTCGGGTGCCGGTGCGGGTTCGGGTGCCGGTTCTGGTGCAGGTCCGGGTTCGCGTGCCGGTTCGGGTTCGAGCTCAGGCGCGGGGGCCAGCTCGCCCAGCGGGGCGGAGGCGAGCTCGTGGAGGGCATCCTCGAGCGCCCGCCCGACCTCGTCCTCGGGCAGCAGGATCTCGACGACACCGAGCAGGGTGAGGCCGTAGATGATGCGGGCCGCCTCGAACTGGCCGTACCCGAGATCGTCGGCCAGATCGCGGACGCTGCGGGCACCGTCGATCGAGGCGAGCATCGTGAACTCGTCCGGCTCCAAGGACGCCGCAGCGGTGCCGACCCCGGATCGGAACGCAGGGACGGCGTCGAGGTCGGGGATGACCCGCTCGAGCTCGTCCCACTCCTGCTGGCGGCGCGCGACCTCGACCAGGAGCTGGTCGACGGGGATGCGCAGGGGCACCTCGGGGACCTCGGCGAGCTCGCCCGGGTCGAACCGGTAGCCGCCGTAGCGCCAGCGCAGCACATCGAAGACGGCGTCGATCACCTGCTCCTGGACGACCAGGCGGATCGCGTCGTGGTGGACGAGGCCACGATCCACCAGCAGGGCACCGAGGCGCTGGTGGCTGTCCGCTCGGGCCTGCGAACGCAGGACCTCGTCGAGGCCGTCCTCGTCGAGCAGCCCGGCGTTGACCAGCCGGTCCCCGAGCCGGGCGTGCGGGGTTGGGGAGGTCGCGCCGACCACGTGGCCGTCCCGGCAGACCACCGCGCCGCGGCCGTCGGGTCCCTCGATCTCGAGGACCCCGGTCGCTCGAGCGATGGCGAGCGCACGGCAGACGTCGGCTGCCGGCATGTCGGAGAGGTCACCTCGCATGGTCGGAGACTACTCGGCCGGCCGTTCCCGCTCCCGGGTGTGCGGGATCGAGCGAGCCGCATCGTCGTGTGCCGAGCGGTACGGTTGGGCCGCGCGACCGCAACCGTGTGGTTCGGGGTGGCCCGTCCGGGTCGGCGCGAACCACTAGGGAGCGGTCCAGGACCGGGAGGGGGCGCGGGTGAGCGACCCGGAGCAGGCCACGGTGCTCGAGGAGCACGAGCGCGATGCGTTGCCGTCGTGGACGACCGAGCAGCTGCGGTCCCGTCGAGCCGCCTGCGAGGGCCACGAGGCGGCGGTCTCGTACGCCCGACGTGTGCTGCAGGGTCGCCTCGACATCGTCCGGGCCGAGCTCGAACGCCGACACGAGGCAGGTGAGGGCCGGGCCGAGGAGCTGCTCGCGTCGCTGCCCGGTCTGCTCGCCGGTGACCACGTGGCCACCGATCCGGCCCGTGCCCGGGTCAGCTCCGTGACGGTCCCCCCGGCCGCCGACGAGCTCGTGGCCCGTATCGACGCCGACCTCGGCGAGACCACCCTCGCCGGGCTCGCGATGCGGGACGAGGACGAGCTCGCCACCTTGATCGCCACCCTGGAGCGGCACGAGGTCGAGCTGTCGACGACCCGTCGGTCGCTGTTCGACAGCATCGATGCGCTCCGTGACGAGCTGGCAGCTCGCTACAAGGACGGACGGGCCAACGTCGCGGACCTGCTCGCGTGACCGGCAAGGCGGCGAGTCGCGTCCTGGTGGTCGACGATGACCCGCTCATCCTCGAGGTGCTGCGGACCATCCTGGACCTTGAGGACCTCGACGTCGCCTGTGCCAGCGACGGCGACACCGCCCTGCAGCTGCTGGCCGACGGCCCCGTCCCGGACGTCATCGTCTGCGACGTGATGATGCCGGGCATCGACGGACTCGAGGTCTGCCGTCGGGTCAAGCAGGACCCGCGGACCGCGTCGGTCCCCGTGATCCTGCTCACCGCCCGCGACCGGGCGGAGGACCGCGCCGCCGGCGACGCCGCCGGGTGCGACGCCTACGTCACCAAGCCGTTCAGCCCGCTCGCGCTGATCGACCGGATCCTCGAGCTCGCCACCCTCGTACGCCCGTCCTCGGGAGGCTGACGTGGACATCACCGCGGCGGAGGATCTGGAGGGCACGCGTCGTCAGCTGCTGCTGTTCGCCGAGGACCTGCAGACCATCGTTGCTCGTGAGCGCGAACGCCGGGAGGAGGCCGAGCTCGCCTACCGCGAGCTGTCGTCGTCCTACCTCGGGATGGTTCGGACCCTCGCCGAGGTCTGCGAGGCCAAGGACACCTACACCCGCAGCCACCTCGATCGCACCTACCAGTACGCCCTGATGCTGACGCGTCGGATCGCGCCCGAGCTGGCCGAACGGGCCGAGATCGGCTTCGGGTACCTGCTGCACGACATCGGCAAGGTGGGCATCCCCGAGGCCATCCTGAACAAGCCGGGCCCCCTCACCGACGAGGAGTGGCAGGTCATGCGGACCCACCCGGTGATCGGGGTCACGCTGGTCAAGCCGTTGCGCCTGCTCGGGGACGCGGTCGGGATCATCCGCAGCCACCACGAGCGGTGGGACGGCAAGGGGTACCCCGAGGGGCTGGCCGGCGAGGACATCTACCTACCGGCTCGGATCTTCATGATCGCGGACTGCTTCGACGCGATGACCACCGACCGCCCGTACCGGAAGGCACTCCCGCTGCACGTGGCCCTCGAGGAGATCGACCGCCACGCAGGCACGCAGTTCGACCCCGACTGTGCACGGGCCTGGGTCGCGCTGTGCGACGAGGTCAGCTCGGACGGTGCCAGCTCCTTCCAGCTGCCGCGGTGACACGAGCGGTCCCGCTGGCGGAGGTCACCCGCCAGGACGGCATCGCCTCGGGCTCGGGGCGTGGGGAGGTCGCCTCGGGCTCGGGGCGTGGGGAGATCGCCTCGGGCTCGGGGCGTGGGGAGGTCGCCTCGGGCTCGGGGCGCGAGATCGTCGAGTCGCGGCACGTGGGGCACCTGGTGGTCACCGGGCCGGCCGGGGTCGTCGTGGCCGCGTACGGCGACCGTGACCGGCCCACGTTCGTGCGGTCCACGGCCAAGCCGTTCCAGGCGACCGCGTGCCTCGAGCTGCTCGGGCGGGAGGCGACGGATCTCACCGGGGAGGAGGTGGCGCTCAGCTGGTCCTCCCACCGGGCCGAGCCGATCCACGTCGCGGCGGCGCGGCGTCTGCTCGCGCGGTCGGGCACGGCGCCCGACGAGCTGACCTGCCCCCCCGCGACCGGCGAGGAGGACCCGGCCGGCGCGCCCGAACGCATCCTGCACAACTGCTCGGGCAAGCACGGCCTCTTCGCGTTGGCCGGTCGGAGGATCGGGACGCCACGGGCTGACCTGCTCGACGTCGCGGGTCCGCTCCAGCGGGCGACCCTGGCCGCGCTCACGGACGCGCTCGGGGCGCCGGTCGCGGTCGGCGTCGACGGCTGCGGCGCTCCAGCGGTCGCGGTCCCGCTGGTGGAGCTGGCGCGCGGGTTCTCGGCCCTGGCGACCGAGGACCGGTGGCGCTCGGTCCGGGATGCGGGGCTCGCACACCCGCAGCTGGTCGGCGGACGGGGGCGGCTCGAGAGCGCGTTGCTGACGGTCGGGGTCGTGGCCAAGGTCGGCGCCGAAGGGGTCTTCGCGGCGGGGTGGCGGTCGGCGGACGGAGCCGCTCACGGGCTGGCGGTCAAGGCCGAGGACGGCGCCGAACGGGCCGCGACCGTGGCGGCGTTCGCGGCGCTGGTGGACGCCGGTGTGGTGGCTGCGGACGTGTGGTCGCCACCGCCGGTGCTCGGCGGGGGACGTCCCGTCGGACGGGTGCGTCCGGTGCTCCGTGGCGCCGCTGGAGCTGAGGTCGGCAGGGGCCTGGCTGCTAGCGTTGAGTGAGCGTGCGCGGCCCCGCGCACGCACCACGGCAGGTGTGGAGGCGGCCGGTGGCGGAGCCTGGAGGTCCGGTGGGTGACGACGCCCCCGCGGACGTTCCCGTCGACGACCCCGATGCCGATGAGGCCGCGTCGCCGCTGCACGACCTCGGCAGCTACATCCGGCACCAGCGGGAGTCGGCCCGGCTGTCGCTGCGCAACCTCGCCAAGATCGCGGGGGTCTCCAACCCGTACCTGAGCCAGATCGAGCGGGGCCTGCGCAAACCGTCCGCGGAGATCCTCCAGGCGATCGCCAAGGCGCTCGAGATCTCGTCGGAGACCCTGTACGTGAAGGCCGGGATCCTCGAGGAACGCGAGCCGGTCGAGGACCTCGAGGCGGTCATCGCCCGCGACCCGCACCTGACCGGGGAGCAGCGGCAGGCCCTGATCGAGATGTACCGCTCGTTCCGGCAGCTGACCGAGCTGCGCGCGGCTCCGGCGGGGCGCAACGCCTCCCGGCTCCGGGGGTTGCTCGACGCGGTCGCGACCGGTGCCGTCGACGATGCGTCGATCGCCGCGGCCACGCCGCGTGAGGAGCCGGACGACGTCTGACACCCTGTGTCGCTCCAGCCCCGCCTGAGCGCCCGCCCGAGGCACCCGGGTCGGACGCCGAGGGGAGGGTGGCCCACGACCGGTACCTTCCCCGGCCACGGGCCCGCGACGGCGGCCCCTCGCCGCCTGCGGCCCCTCCCGGCTCTCTCCTGCAAGGCCACCTGTGATCGAGCTGCGCACGCACGAGGACCTGCCCACCGGTGCTGCCCGCACCGAGTGGGAGCTCCTCCTCGACGAGGACCCCGCCGCGACGGTCTTCCAGGGGCCTCGGTTCCTGTCCACCTGGCACCGGGTCCTCGGACAGCGGACCACGCCGCGGATCCACACCGTCCACGGCCCCGACGGCCGGTTGCTCGGGGTCGTCCCCGAGAGCCACGTCCGCGAGGGGTCACCGACGGGCCCGGTCGAGGTGCGACGTTTCCTCGGAGGCGCGGAGGTGACCGACTACCTCGGGCCCGTCGCACGGCCGGAGGACCGTGCGGACGTCGCCGAGGCCTACGTGGCGCACCTGGCACGGGACCGGGACTGGGACGACGCGGTGCTCGGAGGTCTGGCGATCGACAGCGGTTGGGGTGACGCGCTGGCGCGCGCGGCGAGCCAGCACGGGCTGACCGTCTTCGAGCGCGACATCGAGGACGTCTGTCCCCGCGTCGATCTGACCGGCGGTTACGACGGCTACCTCGGTCGGCTGAAGGGCAAGCTGCGCCACGAGCTGACCCGCAAGGCGCGCAAGCTCGCGCGCGATGCGGGGGAGCTCGAGGTGGTCGCCGTCCCACCCGGCGAGGTCGCCGGTGAGCTGGAGGCGTTCCTGGACCTGGCGCGGGAGTCCGAGCCGGAGAAGGCCGGGTTCTTCACCAAGGCCGAGCTGCAGGGCTGGTTCCGGGCCCTCGCGGACGAGTTCGCCGCGGACGGGACCTTCCGCCTCCACCGGCTGCAGGTGGGAGGCATGCCGGGTGCGATGACCGTCTCGCTCGTCCACGACGGGCAGTGGGGCGTCTACAACTCGGCGTTCGACCCGGCGCTCGCCGCCCTCGGTCCGGGCATGGTGCTCAAGGGCCAGCTCATCGAGTTGGCCGCCAACGAGGGCTGCCGGGTCTACGACCTGCTCCGAGGTGACGAGGCCTACAAGTACCAGTTCGGCGCCGTGGACCGCGCTGTCGAGCGTCTCACCCTGGTCCGGTCCTGACGTGACCCTGCCCGTCGCCGCCCGAGCGCTCGACCGTCTCCCGCGCGAGACGATCGACGATCCTGCCGACCATGCGCCGGTGCGGCGGGTCGCGGTGCTGTCGGTGCACACCTCGCCGCTCCACCAGCCGGGGGAGGGCGACGGCGGCGGCCTCAACGTCTCGGTCGCCGAGACGGCACGGCTGCTGGCCGACCGCGGGGTCGCGGTCGACGTGTTCACGCGTGCGACGGACGAGGCGCAGCCGGCCACCGTCCTGCTCCACCGCGCAGCGGACGGGACCGAGGCGCGCGTCCACCACCTGATCGCCGGTCCAGTGGCGTCGGTGGACAAGACGGACGTCACCGGGCTGCTGTGCGGGGTCCTGCTCGCCATGGAACGGCACCCGGAGGTGCGGGCACGACTCGACCGCGGCGAGGCGCCCTACGACCTCGTGCACGCGCACTACTGGCTGTCGGGCTGGGTCGGCCGGCGCATCTCGGCGCGGTGGCAGATCCCGTTCGTGCAGACCTTCCACACCCTCGGGGTCCTCAAGAACGCCCACCTCGCCCCCGGGGACGCGCCCGAGCCTCCCCTGCGTCTGGTCGCCGAGGCAGCGGTCGCTCGCGCCGCGGACATGGTCACCGTGATGACCTGCGGCGAGGCCTCGCTGCTGCACCGTTCCTACGGCCTGTCGGGCGCGCGGCTGCAGGTGGTCCCGGCCGGTGTGGACCTGTCGCGGTTCGCGCCGCGGACCACGCCGCGGCCGGCGGACCGTCCTCCCACCCTGCTGTTCGTCGGCCGGCTCCAGCCGCTGAAGGGGCCGGACGTCGCGGTCCGCACCCTGGCTGAGGTGCGGCGACAGGTCCCGGACGCCCGGCTGCGCATCGTGGGCGGTGCCTCCGGGACGGGCGAGGGGACCTCCGGCCCGACGCAGCTGCGAGCCCTGGCCGCCGAGCTCGGCGTCGCCGACGCAGTCACGGTCGAACCGGCCACCGACCAGGGCACGCTCGCACGGATCTACCACGAGGCGGACGTGCTGCTCGCTCCGTCCCGCAGCGAGACGTTCGGGCTCGTCGCGCTCGAGGCCCAGGCGTCCGGGCTGCCCGTGGTCGCAGCCGACGTTCCTGGCCTGCGGACGGTGGTCGGTGACGGCGGCGTCCTGGTGGCGGGTCACGATCCGGTCGACCACGCGGCCGCGGCCACCTCGTTGCTGCGCGATCGGCGGCTGGCAACCACGGTCGGTGCCGCTGGTGTCGACACGGCGCGACGAGCCACCTGGGACCGTGCGGTGACACGGCTCCTGGCGGTGTACGCCAAGGTCGTGGCCTCTCCGGCCGACGGGTCGAACGAACCCATCCGCGCCGACGTCGCCGTCTGACGTCGGTCGCTCCCTCCCGCCGCCCTTCCCGCGACCTGCGAGGCGACACGTGCACGATCCCGCCCTCCTGCTCTCCGACCTCCGCCGCCTGGCCTTCGACCTTCGCTGGTCCTGGGACGAGGCGACCGAGTCGCTGTTCGAGGAGCTCGACCCGCTCGGCTGGCAGCGCACGGGTCGTGATCCCGCCGCGCTCCTCGACGGCCTCGACGAGGGACGGTTGGCCGCCGCGGTCGTGCACCCCACGTTCGCGGACCGGGCGGCGGCCGCGGTCGCCGATCGCGAGGCCTACCTCGCGGACTCCGACACCTGGTACGCGCGCAGCGGCGCCGCCCCGGACCGCACCATCGCCTACCTGTCCGCCGAGTTCGCGCTGGCCGACTGCCTGCGTATCTACTCGGGCGGACTCGGGGCGCTCGCGGGTGACCACCTGCGGTCGGCTTCCGACCTCGGGGTCCCCCTGGTGGCGGTCGGTCTGGCGTACCGGGACGGGTACTTCCGCCAGCACCTCGACGCGTCCGGTTGGCAGCAGGCCTCGCCGGCGACCAACGACTTCACGCGGATGCCCGTCCGGCCGATCGAGGTCGACGGTGCGCGGCTGCGGGTCCCGGTCGAGCTCGGTGACGGCACCGTGCAGGTCGAGGCGTGGGAGGTCAGGGTCGGTCGGGTCCGGTTGCTGCTGCTGGACACCGATGTCCCGGGCAACACCCACCACCACCGTGCGATCACGGGCCAGCTGTACGGCGGTGACAGCGACACGCGCCTGCGGCAGGAGCTGGTGCTCGGGGTCGGCAGCGTGCGGCTGCTCGCGGCCCTCGGCATCGCACCCGACACCTACCACCTGAACGAGGGACACGCCGCGTTCGCGGCCATCGAGCGCTTGCGGGTGCACCTCGACGCCGGGGCCGACCTCGAGGCTGCGGTGGAGCAGGTCCGGGGCGAGCTGGTGTTCACGACCCACACGCCGGTCGCGGCCGGTCACGACACCTTCGACCACGGCGCCGCCGCCTGGCACCTGACGCCGCTCGCCGAGCGTGCCGGCATCGGTTTCGAACAGCTGTGGCCGCTCGCCGTCGACCAGGACGGCCGGTGGTCGCAGACGGTCCTCGCGGTACGGACCTCCCGCAGCACCAACGGCGTGGCTCGGCTGCACGGCGAGGTCTCCCGTCGCATGCTGGCCCCGGTCTGGGGCGACGACCGGGACACCGCCTCCGTGCCGATCGGCCACGTCACCAACGGGGTGCACCCCGGGCGGTGGGTCGGACGCGAGCTGCAGGCGCTGTACGACTGGTACCTCGGTGCGCACTGGCGCACGACCGTCGACCCGACCGTCTGGCGTCGGATCTACGAGGTGGACCCCGCCGAGCTGTGGCGCGTCCACACCGCGGCGCGCCACCGGCTGATCGCCGCCGCCCGCGAACGGCTGGCGGCGCAGGCGCGGCGGGTCGGAGGCGGCCCGGACGGCTCTGGCCTCGACCCGGACGTCCTCACCCTCGGGTTCGCGCGCCGCTTCGCGACCTACAAGCGCGCGACCCTGCTCGCGCACGACGTCGACGCGCTCGCCGCCATCCTCGGCGACGAGGACCGGCCGGTGCAGCTGCTCCTGGCCGGGAAGGCCCACCCCCGTGACGAGGCTGGCAAGCACCTGATCCAGCGCCTGGTTCAGCTGTCCCGCGACCCGCGCTTCCGGGGCCGCATCGCCTTCCTCGAGGGCTACGACCTCGATCTGGCCCGACTCCTGGTCGCCGGCGTCGACGTGTGGCTGAACACGCCGCTGCGCCCGTTCGAGGCCTCCGGCACGTCCGGCATGAAGGCCGCCGCGAACGGGGTGCTGAACGCCTCGATCCTCGACGGTTGGTGGGACGAGGCCGTGACCGATCACGCGCCGTCCGCACGGGTCGGCTTCGGGTGGGTCATCGGCGATCAGGACGAGTCCGACGACCTCGAGCGCCGGGCGACCTCGGACGCGACCGCCCTGTACCGGGTCCTGACCGAGGACGTGATCGCCACCTTCCACGACCGGGACGAGGACGGGGTGCCGCAGCGGTGGGCCGCGATGATGCAGGACGCGATCGCGCTGCTGGCCCCGAGCTACTCCACCCACCGGATGGTCGTGGACTACGTCACGGGCGTGTACGGGCCGGGTCCGGTCGTCGCCGATCAGGGGTCGACGAGCCGCTGAGCGGCGGCCTAGCGTCCTGCCTCGACCCGAGGAGGCACCGTGTCCGACGAGCACCTGCGCGACCGCGCCCGAACGGCCCTGCTGGCCGCGCTCGACGACGCCGAGCTCGACGTCACCTCCGTCGGCGAGGACCGCTGGATCACGATGCTGTCGGGGGAGTGGAAGCGCACCATCCCGCTGCTGCTGCACCTCGACGAGCGCTCGCTCAAGCTGACCTCGCTGCTGGCCGGCGTGCCGGACGACGGCCACGTCGAGGTCTACCGCATCCTGCTGTCGCGCAACCAGCGGCCGACCCCGGTGCACTTCGGTCTCGACGACGAGGGTGACCTGATCCTGACCGGCGCCGTCCCGCTGGAGGTCGTCGACGCCGACCGCCTGGACGAGCTGCTCGGCCTGGTGCTGTCGCTGTCGGACGAGACGTTCAACGCGGTCCTGCGCGCGGGGTTCGGCGACTACATCGCCAGCGAGCAGGCTTGGCGCGCCAAGGTCGGCCTGCCCCCGAACCCCGTCGCCGCCAGCTGACCGGGCGGCCGCGCCGATCGGCGCGACCGCCCGTGGCTGTTCGTGCGCTCGCGATCAGCCCGTGACGAGCGGGCGCTCCGCCTCCGCGTGCACCTCCGCCCAGTCCCGGACCGGCGTGGGGGTGAACCGGCTGACCACGATGATCGCGACGGTGGCCAGGATGATGCCGGGCACGATCTCGTACAGCGCGCCATCGGTGAGGTTGCGCCACAGCACGACCGTGGCAGCACCCGTGACCATGCCTGCCAGCGCCCCGAGCGCGGTGATGCCGCGCCAGTACAGCGACAGGATGATGACCGGTCCGAACGCGGCACCGAAGCCGGCCCACGCGTAGCCGACCAGGTCGAGCACGGTGCCGCCGCGCAGCGCCAGAGCGGTCGCGACCACGGCGACGCCGACGGTGGTGGCACGGCCGACCCACAGGAGGGTGCGCTCGGGAGCGTCCTTGGCGAACAGGGCCCGGTAGAGATCCTCGGTGAGCGCCGCCGAGCTGACCAGCAGCTGCGAGTCGGCGGTGCTCATGACCGCGGCGAGCACGGCCGTGAGCAGGATGGCGGCGATCCAGGGCGTCAGGGTGTCGGTGATCAGCGCCAGGAAGACCGTCTCCGGGTCGGCGAGCGGCTGATCGAAGTACGCGATCCCCGCGATCCCGACCAGGATGGCGCCGCCGAGGCAGATGGCGACCCACGAGGTGCCGATCCGTCGGGCGACGGGGACCATGCTCGCGGAGCGGATGCCCATGAAGCGGGCCAGGATGTGCGGCTGCCCGAAGTACCCGAGGCCCCACGCGAGGCCCGACACGATCGCGACGAGGCCGAGGGCGCCACCGGTGGCCCACCCTCCGCCGTCGAACCCCGCCTCGCCGAAGAGCCGCAACAGGTCCGGGGACTCGCCCCGCACGCTGCTGGTCATGGTCCCGAAGCCGCCGTCGGCAGCCACGGCCACGAGCGGCACGACGATGAGCGCGCCGAGCATCAACAGGCCCTGCACCGCATCGGTGTAGCTGACGGCGAGGTAGCCCCCGAGGAGGGTGTAGACGACGATGACCACGGCGCTGACGATGACGGCGGTGGTCGGGTCGAAACCGAAGACCTGGCCGAACAGCAGCCCACCGGCCACGAGCCCCGACGAGACGTAGATGGCGAAGAAGACCACCGTGACGAGCGCGGAGGTGACGCGGAGCAGACGCGTGCGGTCCTCGAAGCGGTTCTCGAAGTACGCCGACAGCGTGACCGAGTCACCGGCTGCCTCGGTCGCCGTCCGCAGGCGGCTGGCAACGAACTTCCAGTTGAGGTAGGTCCCCGCCAGCAGCCCGATCCCGATCCACGAGGCACCGAGGCCGCTGACGTAGATGGCGCCGGGCAGCCCGAGCAGCAGCCAGCCGCTCATGTCGGACGCCTGTGCGCTCAGTGCCGATGGCACGCTGCCGAGCGAACGCCCGCCGAGGACGAAGTCCCCGAGGCCTTGGGTGCGGCGGTAGGTCCACACGCCGACACCGATCATGCCGGCCAGGTACAGCAACATCGTGGTCACGACGGTGCCGGATACTTCGACCATGTCTGTCTCGTCCTCTCGAGCCGAGGATCGCCGACGGACCGTTCTCCCCGGGTCCGTCGTGCGCCGCTGCTTCGGCGGAGGCAGACTCGGGCAGGCACCTTGCAGCGACCTTGTGGCGACCCTGCAGGGACGGCGTAACCCTGAGCGGGGCCGAGGAGGCGAGCGATCATCAGCGCACCGGCGCGCGACGAGGCGAGCGTCCGCATCGCCCTGCTCGGACCCCTCGAAGTCACGCCTGCCGGGTCCGCGTCGCTGCAGCTCGCCGGGCAGCGGCCGGCGCGGCTGCTCGTGGCGCTCGCGGTCGAGCTCGGGGTGACCCGGTCGATACCGGGGCTGTGCGAGGAGGTCTGGGGCAGCGAGCCGCCTCCGAGCGCACTGGGTTCGCTCCAGAGCCACCTGTCGCGCCTGCACAGCCTGCTCGACCCGTCCCGGCCCGCGGGCGGCCCGGCGACCGTGCTGCACCACGTGCCCTCGGGCTACCACCTGGACGTGGACGCGGTCGCCACCGACGTGGCCGGCTTCGAGGCCGACATCGCCGAGGGAAAGCGCGCCGCCGCGCGGGGCGACCTGGCCAGCGCGAGCACGTGCCTGCGCCGTGGCATCGAGCGGTGGCGCGGGCCACTGGCGCAGGGCATCGAGCTCGGTCCCGTAGGCGCAGCCGCCGCAGCCCGACTGCGTGAACTGCACGCGGAAGCCACGGAGGAGGTGCTGCTCGCCGAGCTCTCCCTCGGGCGGGCCGATCGTGTGGCTGCCGAGCTCGAGGGGCTGGTCGCGGCGCGGCCGGAGCGTGAACGGCTGCACGGGCTGCGGATGCTCGCGCTGTACCGCGCGGGTCGTCAGGCCGAGGCGTTGGCCGCGTTCCAGGAGGCCCGGACCCAACTGATCGAGACCCTCGGGGTCGAGCCGGGGCCCTCCCTGCGCCGGCTGCACGAACAGGTCTTGACCCAGGATCCGGCGCTCGACTGGGCGTCGCCGCAGCGCGCATCGTCGCGCACTCTGGAGGCGTCGCGAACCACGCCGGTGTCGCCGCCGACCGCGGCACTGGGCAACCTCCCCGCCGGGTTCGTCGACCTCGTCGGACGGACCGCGGACCGGCGGGCCGTCGCGCAGCTCCTGGCCGACCACCGCCTCGTCACGCTCACCGGCGCCGGCGGCTGCGGCAAGACCCAGCTGGCCCTCGCCGTGGGTCGCGACCTCGCCTCGGCCGGGCCGGATGGTGTGTGGCTGGTCGAGCTCGCCACGCGCGAGGAGGAGGACGAGGTCCCCGTCGCCCTGGCCGAGGTGCTCGGCGTGGACGATGCGCCGGCCGAGCAGCTCCTCGACGATCTGGTGGTGCGGCTCCGGGACCGCCGTGCACTGCTCGTGCTGGACAACGCCGAGCATGTCATCGATGGGGTGGCCGAGCTCGTTCGCCACCTGCTCGGCGATGCACCACAGCTGCGGATCCTCGTCACCAGTCGGCAGGCGCTCGATGTCGACGGCGAACGCACGTGGCGAGTGCGTTCGCTCTCGCTCCCCGCGCCTGATGCGGATCTGGCCGCGCTCGAGCGCAGCGAAGCCGGGCGGTTGCTGCTGCGCCGAGCCCGCGAGGCCCAGCCGGACCTCGTCACGGACCAGGAGCAGGTGCGCGCCCTGGTCGCCATCTGCCGCGAGCTGGACGGCATCCCCCTGGCCCTCGAACTCGCCGCCGCCCGTCTCCGGGTCCTGGCGCCCGAGGAGGTCGCCGCTCGGCTCGACGACCGGTTCAGCGTGCTGCGCTCGTCGCGGCGTGGTGCGCCCGCACGGCACCGCACGCTCGAGGCGGCCATCGGGTGGAGCTTCGACCTGCTGACCCCTCCGGCTCGCCGTCTGCTGACCCGGCTCGGCATCTTCGCCGGGGGTGCCACGCTCGAGGCCGCCGAGCTGGTCTGCAGCGACGAGGACCTGCCGGCGACGGACGTCCTGCAGCTGCTCCAGGACCTGGTGGACCGCAACCTGGTGGTGACCGTCGCCGCGCCCATCGGGCCGGCGCGGCACACCCTGCTCGAGAGCATCCGCTCCTACGCACTCGCGCACCTCGACGGCGACGCCGGGGCCCTGCGTCGCCGTCACGCGGGGTACGTGGCCGACCTGTGCGAGCGCGCGGGGACGCGGATCACGGGGACCGACCAGGTGCGCTGGCTGAACCGACTGCACGCTGAGCACGACGAGGTCCGGGCTGCCGTGCGCTGGGCAGCCCAGGCCGGCGACGCGACCCTCTGTGCGCGCATCGTGGCGGGCGCGTGGTGGTTCTGGCTCCAGTTCGGTCGCGCTCGGGAGGGGCTCGGTTGGGCCCGTCGCGTCCTGCTCACGGGCGAGGATCTCGACCCCGAGTTGCGTGGCCGCGTCACCGGCGCGGCCGGGCGCCTCGCGGCCCTCTGCGGCGATCCGGACGAGGCGGTCACCTGGCTCACCGAAGCGCGGACCGCCGCGGCCGACCGGGACGACGCCGTTGGCGCAGCACGAGCGGAAGCTCGGCTCGCCCAGGTCCTCCACCTGCGAGGCGATGTCGACGCGGCTCACCGGCTGCTCGGATCGGCACGCGCGCGGGTCGGCGCTCACGGCGACCCGTGGACGCTGGCCAGCATCGCGGATGTGTCCGGGCACCTGGCGTGGTCGTGTGGTGCCCTGGACGACGCCGAGTCGGCGTACGAGACGGGGGAGGTGGCCTACCTCGCTGCGGGTGATCGCTGGAGCGCATGCGGGTCGCGCCTCGGGCGGGCTCGGGTGGCCCGTGAGCGTGGCGATCTGGACGTCGCCGCGTCGCACCACGCCGAGAACCTCCGGGTGGCACGGGATCTGACACGCTCGGCGTTCGACTACATCGGCATCGCACGGGACCTTCGCGGGGTCGCTGCGATCGCTGCCGCCCGCGACGAACCGGCGGTCGCCGCGCGGCTCCTCGCAGCGGCCGAGGACCTGCGGACCGACGGCGAGGTGCCCCTGACCCCCGATGAACGCGTCGAGGTCGAATCGTTGCAGGACGCCATCGCCGCGGCCCTCGGTCGACCCGCAGCCGTCACCGAGCTCGCTGCAGGTCGCGAACTCGGTGCGGCCGCGGCGTTGGACGCAGCGCTCGACCACGTCCGAGCCGGGGCGGTGGAGCTGGGCCCACGGCCCGCACACGACCCTGCCGTAGGCTGATGCGTCTCGGACGGAGGAAGCTCGTGGACGGCACGCTGGTCATCGTGGGCTCCGGACAGCTCGGCAGCGCGCTGCTCCGCGGTCTGGTGCGTTCGGGCACGGTGCCGCCGGAGCGGGTCGTGTGCACCGACCTGCGTACCGAGCAGCTCGCGGCGCTCGAGGCCGAGCACGGGGTGCGGACCTCCACCGACAACCGGACCGCCGTCGCCGAGGCCGACGTCGTCGTCCTCGGCCTCAAGCCCCAGGTGCTGCCGGCGGTGCTGCCCGACGTGGCGCAGAGCCTGCGTGAGGGCGCGCTGGTGATCAGCCTCGCCGCCGGCGTCACCCTCGAGACGCTCGAAGCCGGGCTGCCGGACGGCACCGCGGTCGTCCGGGTGATGAGCAACACCCCGGTGCAGGTCGACCGGGCGATGTCGGTCGTGGCCGCCGGCCGCGAGGCGACGGACCGCCACCTCGACACCGCCGAGGCACTGCTGACCCCGGTGGGTGCGGTGCTGCGGCTCGACGAGCACCACCTCGACGCGGTGACGGCGCTGTCGGGCTCGGGTCCCGCCTACCTGTTCCTGTTCGCCGAGGCGATGATCGAGGCCGGCGTCCTCCAGGGTCTGCCGCGCGACGTCGCGACGCAGCTGACGGGCCAGACCCTGCTCGGTGCCGCGACCCTGCTCCAGGACAGCGACCAGACTCCGGCAGCGCTCCGCGCGGCGGTCACCTCCCCGGGTGGCACGACTGCCGCGGCGTTGCGCACCTTCGAGCAGCAGGGCCTGCGTGCCGCGGTGCTCGATGCGGTGGATGCCGCCACGCAGCGCAGCCGGGCGCTCGGCTGATCGGAGACCGTGTGCGTCTGCGCCACCGCGGTTCCGGTCGCGGGCACCTTCGGCTCCGAACCGGCACATTGCCTCCCCCCCGCTCCGCTCCGAGGACGTCCGGCTCGTGACCCCCACCCGACGCGGCCAGCGCCGACGCGCCGTCGCAGCGCTGACCGCCGTGTGTCTCGGGCTGGCCGCCTGCTCCGGTGACGATGGTCCGGAGGTCGCCACCGTCGAGGTCACCGCCGGTGAGGTCGTGCAGACGGTGGCGGCGGTCGCGGAGCTCGAGCCGGCGGCCCGGGTGACCGTGACCGCCCCCGTCGGCGGCGACATCGCGCGCCTGCTGGTCGAGGACGGGCAGACGGTGTCGGCCGGTGATCCGATCGCCGAGCTGTCCTCCGAGAGCGTCGAGCTGCAGATCGCGCAGGCCGAGAGCGCTGCCCAGGCGGCCGATGCGCTGGCGGGTGCCGCCGGCGCCAGCGGGCTCGACCTGTCACCGGTCCTGCGCGCCTTCCGAGGGCAGCTCGAGGCGACCATGCCGCCGGTGCTCGACGCCCTCTCGCAGCAGGCGGCGGGCATCGATGACGACGAGCTGCGCCAGGCGGCCGAACAGCGTGTGCAGGAGGCCCGCGCGTCGTACCGCGAGTCCCGAGACGGCCTCCGGCAGGCCGAGCGCGAGGCCGCCGGCCAGGCCCAGCAGGCGACCGCGGCGCAGCGCGAGGCTGCCGCTGCGCAACGCCGGCAGGCCGAGCTCGCGCTCGAGGCGGCACGGGGCAGGAGCGACGACCTGACGATCGTGGCACCGACCGACGGGATCATCGAGCTCGGCCGGGCGGACGGCGGCGGCGCCGTGCCGCCCGATCTCGGTGGTCTCGCCGATCAGCTCGGCGGTGGGTTCGGTGGGGGCCTGCCGGACGTGGCACGGCTCAGCGGCGCGGATGGCGGTGGCGGCGCCGGCGGACCGGTCGCCGAGGGTGTCACCGTCGCCGCGGGGCAGGTCATCGCCACCGTCTACGACCTGTCCTCCTTCACTGCCCGGGTCTCGGTGGACGAGATCGACATCGTCGAGGTCGACCGCGACCAGTCGGTCACCGTGCTGGTCGACGCGTTCCCGGACGCCGAGATCCGCGGGACCGTCGCCAACGTGGCCATCGCCCCCACCTCCGGACCGGCGGGCGGTGCGACCTTCCCCGTCACCGTGCGGCTCACGCAGGTGCCCGACGACGTGCGGTTGCGCGTCGGGTTGACCGCTTCGGCCGAGATCGAGGTCCGTCGGGTCGACGGTGACGCCACCGTGCCCACGGCCGCCCTGCTGCGGCGAGGCGGTCAGGAGGTGGTCTTCGTGGTGGAGGACGGCGTCGTCCGCGAGGTCCCCGTGGTCGTGCTGGCCATCGGTGACGATGCGGCGGCCGTCGAGGGGGACGTCGCGAGCGGGGACCGTGTGGTGACCACCGGGGTGGAGACGCTCGAGGACGGTCAGGAGCTGGCCGGGTGAGCACCGCCCCACCCGCTGCCGGTCCCCCGGTGCTCCTCGAGGCACGGGACGTGGTGCGCACCTACCGCCTGGGGAGCAGACGCGGCGAGGAGCCCGTCCTGGTCCCGGCGCTGCGGGGCGTGACCTTCCACGTGGACCGCGGCGACTACGTCGCCATCGTCGGGTCGTCCGGCAGCGGTAAGTCCACGTTGCTCAACCTGCTCGGTGCGCTCGACCGGCCGACCAGCGGCGAGGTGCGCTACGACGGTCGCGACGTACGCGAGATGAGCGACACCGAGCTCGCCGAGCTGCGCAACGGCTCCATCGGCTTCGTGTTCCAGTCCTTCCACCTGCTGCCGCGGCTGACGGCGCTGGACAACGTGCAGTTGCCGTTGGTCTACCGCCCGAGCACCGTCCGCGAGCGACGCGAGCGGGCGTTGGCGGCGCTCGAGGCCGTCGGGTTGGCCGACCGCGTCGATCACCGGCCGACCGAGCTGTCCGGCGGGCAGCAGCAACGGGTCGCGATCGCACGAGCGCTGGTCACCGAGCCGCCGCTGCTGCTGGCCGACGAGCCGACCGGCAACCTCGACACCCGCACCGGGCACGAGGTCATGGGGCTGCTCGAGACGCTGCACGACGATCGTGGTGTGGCCGTCGTGGTCATCACCCACGAACCCGAGATCGCCCGCCGCGCCCGTCGACGTATCGAGCTGCGCGACGGCCGGATCCTCACCGACAGCCACCCCGAGGGTCCCGTCGAGCCCGCTGGTGCACCGTGAGCCTGCGCGAGGCCGTCCGGGTCGCGATGCAGGCGCTGGTCGCCAACCGCTTGCGGTCGGCGCTCACGACCCTCGGCGTCGTCATCGGCGTCATGTCGGTGGTGGTACTGGTCGCCATCGGCCAGGGCGCCCGACAGGAGATCACCGGCGCCATCGAGGGGCTCGGTTCGAACCTGCTGTTCGTCCTGCCCGGCGACGGTGACTTCGGGGCGGCGCCGGCGCGCGCCCGTTTCGTCACCGAGGACATCGACGATCTGGAGCGCGAGCTGCCCGGTGGCGAGGGGCGCGCCGGCGGGTACGTGGTCGGCGGCGAGCAGGTCCAGGCCGAGGGACAGCGTCTGACCACGTCCGTGTACGGCATCACGGCTGGCTACCTCAGGGTGGTGGAGCGCGAGGTCGCACGCGGCCAGCCGCTGTCCGGCTCCGACGTGTTGACGGCCCGTCGCGTCGCCCTGATCGGCGCGACCACGGCCGGATCGCTGTTCGGTGACCAGGACCCGATCGGTCGCACCCTGACGATCGGCGGGATCCGTTTCCGCGTCCAGGGGGTGCTCGAGCGGGTAGGTGGTGCCGCGTTCGGGCCGGATCGGGACGACGAGATCCTCGTGCCCGTCACGACCGGCCAGCGCCTCTTCGGCGTGAACACCCTCGATGCCATCTTCGTCCGCGCGAGCGAGACCGGGACGATCGACACCGACCGGGCGACCATCGAGCGGGTGCTCAACCGGCGGCTGGACGCGGCCGAGTTCACCGTGCTCAGCCAAGACGAGATCATCGGGGTGGTCGGTGACATCCTCCAGATCCTCACCCTGGTGCTCGCCGCCATCGCCGGCATCTCGCTGCTGGTCGGCGGCGTCGGGGTGTCGAACATCATGTTGGTCTCGGTGTCCGAGCGCACGCGCGAGATCGGGTTGCGCAAGGCTCTCGGTGCGCGGACCCGCGACATCACCCGTCAGTTCCTGCTCGAGGCCATCGCGCTCACCGGCCTGGGCGGCATCCTCGGCCTGGCGATGGGCATCACCCTGGCCTGGCTCGCCGAGGCGGTCACGCCGCTGACTGCCGAGATCACCTGGTGGTCGATCGTCCTCGCGCTCGGGGTCTCGGTCGGTGTGGGGCTGCTGTTCGGGGTGCTGCCGGCCCGCCGCGCCGGACGGCTCGACCCGGTCGACGCGCTGCGTCGCGACTGAACGGCGGCCCGCTACGGCGCTCGACGCCGGCGCCTCGACCGCGACCTCCTACGCTCACCGCCACGCGTGCGAGGGAGCCGAAGGTGGCGGGACAGGGAGCGAGCGCAGCGGGCCGGGTCGCCCTGGTGTGGGACGACGCGCTGGTCGCCTACGACCTCGGACCCGGCCACCCCCTCGCACCCGTGCGGGTCGAGCTCACCATCGACCTCATCCGTCGCACCGGCCTCGTCGGCGGTGACGTCACCGAGGTCCGACCCGCGAGCTTCGACGAGACCGAGCTGCTCCGGTTGCACCGCCCCGACTTCGTCGCCGCTGTCCGTCGTGCGTCGGGTGCGCCGGATCTGCCCCTCGACCCGCGCTTCGGGCTGGGGCCGGGCGACACGCCGGCGTTCGGGGGGATGCATCCCACCTCCATGCTGGTGTGCGCGGCGACCAAGGAGGCTGCGCGACAGGTGTGGGAGGGTGAGGCCGACCACGCCTTCAACCCCGCGGGTGGTCTCCACCACGCCATGCCCGACCGTGCCGCCGGGTTCTGCGTCTACAACGATCCGGCCGTCGCGATCGACTGGCTGCTCGAGCACGGCGCGGAGCGCGTCTGTTACGTCGACGTGGACGTGCACCACGGGGACGGCGTCGAGGTCATGTTCGCCGACGACCCCCGCGTGCTGACCATCTCGCTGCACGAGTCGGGCCGGTTCCTGTTCCCCGGGACCGGTGAGATCGACGACATCGGCGGCCCCGGGGCCATCGGCAGCGTCGCCAACCTGCCGTTGCACCCGGGCACCACGGGCGATCTCTGGCTCGGTGCGTTCGACGAGGTCGTCGAGCCGCTCATCCGCGCTTTCGACGCCGACGTGCTCGTCACGCAGCTCGGCTGCGACACCCACGCCACCGACCCGCTGGCGCACCTGTCGCTGACGGTCGACGACATGGCGGCGACCTACGCTCGCCTCCACCGCCTCGCGCACGAGGTCTGCGACGGTCGGTGGATCGCGACCGGCGGGGGTGGCTACGAGCTCGCCACCGTCGTGCCGCGGGCCTGGACCCTGGCGTTCGCGGAGATGACGGGGCGCACGCTGCCGGTCGAGACACCCATGGGGTGGCGGGAGCGGGTCGTCGAGCGCACCGGCGCGCGCCCACCCACCGGGTTCACCGACGACCCGGTCCGGCTGTCGCCGCAGTTGGTCGACGGGGCACGACGAGCCGCCGAGGAGGTCGTCGAGGCCTGGCGCGCCCGCATCCTGCCGCGCCACGGGGTGCGCTGACCGGGCGTGTCCGCGGCGTGGCGGGTGTGGAACCTGTCGCTCGCCGAGCCGAACGTGTGCTGCTGCACCGAACCGAGCCTGGTGCTGCCCCCTGGTGCCCCGCTACCGTTACCCGTACCCGCTGGCACCGTCGCCGCGTGCACGGGCGCGGACGAGTGGTGAGGAGCCCCGGATGAGCATGACCCTGCTGACCGCTGCGGAGGTCGCCGACCAGCTGCGCGTGTCGACGATGACCATCTACCGGCTCATCCGCCGGGGCGAGCTGCCCGCGGTGCGCGTCGGGCGCAACTACCGGGTGCGCGAGCGCGACCTCGAGGTGTACCTGGCCGCGCAGACGGTCGACCCGGCGACCGTGGACCTCGACGCCCTCGAGGAGGGCAGGTCGAGCTGAGGCGCACCACGGTCCCCTCCTCGGTGTCTACGGGACCCCGACGTTCTGGTTCACTCGGCACGTCGTCGCACCAGGTCCCGCCCACCCCCCGAGGAAGGCGCTGACGTGCCTGAGGGTCGCCGCGTTCTGATCACCGGCATCGCCGGCCAGCTCGCCGGCGCGGTGGCGCGGGCCCTCGAGGCGCGCGACGACATCCTCGAGGTCATCGGCGTCGACGTCCGTGAACCCACCCACGACCTGCGCCGCACCGAGTTCGTCCGGGCCGACATCAGGAACCCGCTCGTCGCCCGCGTCATCACCGCCTCCGAGGTCGACACCGTCCTCCACATGGCCACCACCGCGACCCCCTCGGCGGCCGGCGGCCGGGCACGGATGAAGGAGCTCAACGTCATCGGGGCGATGCAGCTGCTCGCCGCCTGCCAGAAAGCCCCGCACCTCGATCGTTTCGTGCTCAAGTCCACGACCGCCGTGTACGGCACCGCACACGACGATCCAGCGCTGTTCTCCGAGGACGTGCAGCCGCGTCGCACGCCGGCGCACGGCTTCGCCAAGGACGCCACCGAGATCGAGGGCTACGCCCGAGCGTTCGCCCGTCGCCGGACGGACGTCGATCTGACCGTCCTGCGCTTCGCCAACTTCCTCGGTGGCCAGGTCCAGGGTGCCTTCGACGCGTTGTTCAGCTTCCCGGTCGTGCCGACCGTGCTCGGGTTCGACCCACGGCTGCAGTTCGTGCACGAGGAGGACGGCGTCGAGATCCTCGTCCGGGCCGTCACCGGCGCACCCTCCGGGACCTTCAACGTCGCCGGCGACGGGGTCCTGTACCTCTCGCAGTGCGCCCGCCTGGCGGGCCGCCCCACGGCTCCCATCCCCGGGCCCCTGGTGTCGGCGGTCGCCGGGGCGTTCCGACGGCAGCGACGGGCGGATTTCGCCTCGGACCAGCTGAGCTTCCTGCGCTACGGCCGGTGCGTGGACACCGCCCGATTGCGCAAGGACTTCGGGTACGCGCCACGGTGGACCACCCGCGAGGCGTTCGAGGACTACCTCCGCCGGCGGCGGATCACGGGTCTGATCGACCGTGACGAGGTCATCCGCTGGGAGCGTGAGCTCTACGACTTCATCCAGCGCAAGGGCCAGGAGCGCTTCCTGGCCACCCAGCGCGAGAGGCGGTGACGGCCGTGGCCGACGACGCGACGGCCCGCGAGGCCGAGATCATCTCCATCGACGAGGAACGTGCTGCCCGGCGCAGCGCACCGGACGGTCGTGCCCGCTGCGCGGCGCTGACCGCCGACGGGCGCGCCTGCCGCAACTACGCGGTCGAGGACGGCCGCTGTCGCGTCCACGCCATCGAGGCCGGACCGACCCGTCGCCCCCCGTCCCCGCCCACCTCGGGTCCCGACCCCGAGGGGGATGCGGCCCGGGCGCGTGTCGACGCGGAGGTGGCCCGCCGCGGCTGGGCGCCGGCGGTCGACGCGCTCGAGGCCCTGCGTGACGTGTCGGGGGAGCGCTTCCTCGACCACGTGCGCGAGGCCGCTGCGTTCCTGCGTCGCCGGCTCACCGGGGACTACGACGTCGACGAGTACGGGTTCGACGTCGATCTGACGGAGTCGGTCCTGATGCCGCTGCTCCGTCCGCTGCACCGTCACTACTGGCGCGTCAGCTCGCACGGCGTGGAGCACCTGCCCCCCGAGGGTGGGGGTCTGGTGGTGGCCAACCACGCCGGCACCCTGCCGGTCGACGCGATGATCACCCGACTCGACATCCTCGAGCACACGGGCCGCCACGCACGCGAGCTCGCCGCCGACCTGGTGTTCAAGACCCCGTTCGTCGGACCGCTGAGCCGCAAGACGGGCGCCACCCTCGCCTCCGGGGACGATGCCGACCGGCTGCTCGCGGGCGGTGAGCTCGTCGCCGTGTGGCCCGAGGGGTTCAAGGGCATCGGCAAGCCGTGGAAGGACCGCTACAAGCTGCAGCGGTTCGGGCGCGGCGGGTTCGTGGCCACGGCGCTGCGTGCCCAGGTCCCCATCGTGCCGACGGCGATCATCGGATCCGAGGAGATCTACCCGATGCTCTACGACCTGCGGGTCGTGGCGCGCCTCCTCGGCCTGCCGTACTTCCCCATCGTGCCGCAGATGTTCGCCCTCCCCGTGCTCGGCCCGATCGCGCTGCTGCCGCTGCCGAGCAAGTGGATCCTCGAGTACGGCGAGCCCATCGACACCACCGAGTACGGACCCGGTGCGGCGGACGATCCGATGGCGGTCTTCGACCTCACCGACCGGGTGCGCGACACCATCCAACAGATGCTCTACCGCAACCTCATGGGACGTCGTTCGGTGTTCCTCTGAGCAGCCGGCGGCGCGGACGAGATCCCTCGAGGGATCGAGGAGCACGCACGGCCGGGAGTCCGCAGGTCGCTCAGCGACCGAGGACGACCCTGGATCGGTGGCCCAGGACACGTGAGAGGGGCGGGCCCGAAAGGCCCGCCCCTCTCACGTTGCGAGGTGCGACTCAGGCGCTCCGACGGCGCAGCGCGGCGGCGGCACCGAGGGCAGCGAGGCCGAGCAGGGCGCCCGCGCCTGCGCCCGTGCGGGGCAGGTTGGTCGGCGTCGCCGGGTCGCCGGGGCCGGCCGGGGTCACCGGCTGCGCCGGCTGCTCCGGCTGCTCCGGCGCAGCCGGCGGCTCGACACCGGCGGGCACGGCGTTGACGCCGACGGCGGTGTGGCCGCCGGCGACGACGATCCGGATCTCGCCGAGCGGCTCGAGCGGCTCGATCGCGTCGAACGGGATGGTCTGGGCCACCACGAACGGGCTGGTGCTCGCGGTGGTGCCGGCGCCCTCGATCGGGCCGAGGTTGGCGGTGCCGCCGGTCAACGCCGCGGTCGACAGCGCGTCGAGCAGCTCGTTGAGGCCCTCGAACAGCGGCTCGAGGCTGCCGTCGAGCGCGTCGTCTTGGAGGATGGCGTCGAACAGGCCGACGTCGCCGAGCGGCCCGTCACCGAGCAGCAGCCGGAAGAGCGTCTGGTCGGTGTTGCACGTCGAGCCATCGAGCGAGGTGACGTTCGCGTCACGGGACGCGGTCGTGCCGTCCGACGTGGCGGTCGAGGTGTGGACCTGGTCGGCGCACACGACACCGATGGTGTTGAGACCCGCGACCGACGACGTCGCGGTCGCGGTGACGGAGTCACCGTCCTGGGTGACCTCCGCTGTCGCCTGGATGAGATCGAGGTCGATGAGCGGGATGTCGATCTCGAGGGGGTTCTCGAGCTGCAGGATCGGCTCGTCGGCGTCGCAGCTCTCGATGGCGTCATCGCCGAGCAGGCCCTCGCCGATCGGGCACAGCAGCTCGTTGGCGTTGGCGAGGAGGTTCTCGTTGAGGCCGTCGATGGCCGCCTGGATGCCTGCGGCGAGCTGACCGTCGCTGTCACCCTGAGCGATGAGGTTGCCGAGGAAGATCCCGAGACCAGTGATCTGGACGTCCGCGAACGCCCGCTCGTCCGACTCCTCGCAGTCGACGCCCGCGAGGGTGAAGGTCAGGAACGGCAGGTCCTCGGGGACGGCGACCTCGATGGGGCCACCCTGGCAGGCACCCGGCTCGTCGAAGTCGGCTGATGCGAGGATCAGGTTGGTGATGAACGCACTGGACTCGGAGGAGATGTCCTCACCGGCAGCAGCACGCTCGAGGTCGGCCTGCACCCGCGCGAGGTCGATGCGCAGGCCGCTGGTCTCGTCACCGTCGAGCGGGGACGTGCCGGCGATGCCGAGCGCCTGGAGCAGGGGGTCGAGTCCCTCGGCGAGCGCCGCAGGGAGACCGACGAACGCGATGACGCCTTCGGCCTCGGCGTACCCGGCGAAGCCTCCGAGACCCGTCTCGGGGATCTCACCGGCCGTGGTGCTGGCGGTCGCGATGCCGGCGGACATGGTGAGCAGGGCGGCCGCGGCCAGCCCTGCGGTGGTGGTGCGCCACAGTCGGGTTCTGTTCATCCCCCGGTGCCTCCAGTTCGTCGGGTCAACGACTCGTAGGGTTCGCCGGCGCGCCGGCGGTGGTCTCGGACAGGTCCGGACGGCCCGTCCACCTTCGCTCCGTAGGGCCCGATGTGACTAGTCCTCGGTGCGGTTCGGTCTGGACCCTACAACGACGGGGCTGTGTTCCCGGCACGCGGTGGACGCGCGCGGATCGGCGCCGGGCGGCCGGCGCACGCGCTGCTGCAGGTGTGCACACCCCGTGAGCGCCCCCGCGGTGCCGGCCCCCCACGGATCTTCGGCGCAGCCGCGCAGGGAGCCGTGCCGGGTCGCCCCTGGTCCCGGAGCTCAGCTCGCGTTCGGCGGCCGGCGCAGTCGCGGGGCCGGGCCGACGAGCGCGGCGACGTCGTCGCGCAGCCCCGCGAGCGCGCCGACCGGGTGCTCAGTCGGTGGACGTGCCACCGAGGAGGCCACCGACGGTGCCGAGGGCACCGTTGAGCAGACCGTCGACGACCTCCACGGTGTCGTCGACGAGGTCGTCGAGCTCCTCCACGGTGTCCTCGACGAGGTCGTCGGTGCCGTCGACGATCTCGCCGAGGGTGTCGTCCACCGCCTCGCCGACCTCGTCGAGCGGGCCGGTCAGGCCCGGCACCAGCGTGGGATCGTCGTCGGTGGAGGTCACGGTGTCCCCGGGGAGGGGGAGCGGCTCGCCGCCGAGCGACGGGGTGGTCGAGGTCGAACCCTCGCTCGTCGCGCCGTCGGTGGTCGAGCTCCCGTCACCGGTGGAGGTGGGCTCGGAGAACCCCGGGCCCGGCGGCAACGGCGAGGAGCGCAGCAGCGACTCGATCGCTGCGGCGAGCTCGGCGGAGGCGATGTCGTCGTGCTGGCCGAGCGCCGGCGCCACGAGCTGCTCGCGGATGGCACGGAGCGTGGCGAGCGAGTCCTCGGCGTGGGGGCGGACCTCGATGGGCAGGTCCCCGAACACGTCGACGATGCCCGACGCCTGACGTTCGGTGAACCGCGCCACCTCGTGGATCAGGTCGGGCTCGCCGGAGCGTTCGGCGACGCGGACGAGGGTCTGCGCGCCGCTCCACGACCGCTCGTCCATGCGTCGCAGCGTGTCGATCAGGTCCTGGTTGCGCACCCCGCCGCGCGCAACGGAGTCGGTCACCTCCTCGAGGCGCTCGGTGGCGAGCGCGAGCTCGAGCCTGCCCTGATCGGTGAGGTCACCGGCGGCCGCCATGCGGACCGACTCGGTGGCCTGCTTGATGCCGTAGAGGGCGTCGCCCGGTAGTGCGTCCTGGGCCGCGACGGCGACGCCACCGGTCCCGATGAGCACCGAGGCGACGCCGGTGGCGACGGCGGTGCGGGCCGAGCGGGTGGTCCGCGACGGGGCGAGGCGCGTCGACTCGGCCTCCTGGAGGTCGGTGTGGACGGCCGCCATGACCCGGGTGCGGATGCGGTCGCGCTCGGCCTCGTCGAGCTGGGGCCGCTCGACCTCGGTGGTCACGGTGCTGGCGAGGGTGGCCAGGCGGCGCACATCGCTGCGCGCCTCGTCGTCCGCGAGGGTGCCGTCGAGCAGGTCGGCCAGCTGGTCGATGCGCTCGCGGCGGCTGCTCAGGGTCACCACCTCGGTACCTCCTGCTGCGTCCACGAGCTCGTCCACGATCCGCGCGACCCCACCGGAGTCGACACGGACGTCAACGACCCGGAGGGACGGAGGGAACGACGGACGGCCCTGGACGTCCGGTGGCCGCGCACCCCGAGGCGGCTCACGCGCCGACCACCAGGAGGGCGAGCAGGCCGGTGAGCCCGGTCGCGGCGAGCTTGGCGAGCTCCGGGTGGTCCTGCACGGCGCCGGAGAGCGCTTTGAGCGCCCGGTACTGCAGCGCCTTGGTGGCCCCGACGGAGCGCTCCATGACGGCGGCCGTCTCCGCGACCGACAGGTCGTGGATGAAACGCAGCTCGATGACCTCGCGGTGCTCACCCTTCAGACCCTCGAGCGCCGCGCCGAGCGCCCGGGCCATGTCGCGAGCCACCGCGATGCGTTCGGGGTCCTCGTGGCTCTGGCCGGAGGGAGCGGGTTCGCGCACCTCGTCGGTGGTGCGTTCGAGGCGGAAGCGCGCCGACTTGAAGTGATCGTGCACACGGTTGCGGGCGATGGTGGTGATCCAGGCACCGAGGTCCACGCCCTGCCACTCGAAGGTGGACAGCCGGCGGAACGCGCGCAGGAAGACGTCCCCGACGAGGTCCTCGGCGAGCTGCCGGTGGCCGACGCGGCGGTAGACGTAGGCGAAGATCTGATCGACGTAGCGGTCGTAGAGGTCGGCGAACGCCTGGGCGTCCCCGGTCCGTGCACGGTCGACGAGCGCGACGACCTCGGGGTCGATCGCCGCCACCTCGGCGGTGGCCTCGGGTGTGGCGGTGCTCGCCGCGGCCTCGACGCTCACAGGCCCGCAGACCGGCTCAGCTGGATCGCCGACGCGACCACGATGATCGCGAGCAGCGCCACGAGGGCGAACGAGGTGGCCGAACGCACATCGCCTCCCAAACGGCTTGGTGCGGGTGAACTACGCCGGTGCTGGGTCTCGGAACGCGCCCGCGAGACCACGCTCCGGTACGGGATGGTACGCGACGGCCGTCCGGCCGTCGCCCGCCCGTCCGGGCCATCTTCCAGCACCTGCCCGCGCACTAGTCCCCCTGGGATGGTGCCGCGGTCAGCCGGCCGTGGGGGGTGCGGTGGGCTGGTCGGCGTCGTCCTCCAGGGCTCCCGGGGCCACGGCGACCACGTCAGGTCGGCCGAGGACCTCCTCCGCGGGGGCGCCGCCGAGCAGCGCGAGGCACTTCTCGCGTTCCTGCCGCAGGTAGCCGACGAGGGCGGCCCGGTCGTCGACGTACCGGCGGCAGTCGAGCTCGAGGGTGATCGAGACCTCGCCGCGGCCGGCGCGACCGCGACCGGTGGCGGCGTCGGCCGCGACCGCGTGCAGGAAACCGGCCAGGGGCAGGATCCCGTGCCCGAGGGGTGCGTGGCTGTCGCGTCCCCCGCCCCGGTTGTCCGAGACGTGGAGGTGGACCGCCCGGTCGCGGAGCCGTTCGTAGGCCGCGACGATGTCGGCCTCGGCGACGCCGAAGTGCGAGGTGTCGAGCACGACGTGGTCGAACGGGGCGAGGTGTTCGGCCAACGTGTAGCGGTGGAAACGGACGGGTCGGCCCGCCACCGACACCGGGTAGAGGTTCTCGACGCCGATCCGCGTCCCGACCTCCGCCGCCTCCGCGTTGCCCTCACCGAGCAGGTAGCGGTGGAACTCACGCTGCCACCGGAACGGCGGGTGCACGATCATCACGTCCGCGTCGAGGTCGCCGGCGAGCTCGATGGTGCGCCGAGCCTTCTGCACCAGATCGGTCCCGAACACCCGCCGGGTGAGCAGGAGGAACGGACCGTGCACCACCGGGACGGGGAGGCCCTCCTGCTGGGACGCCTTGGCGACGCGCTCGGCGTCCTGCGTGGCGGGGTCCTGGGTCACCATCAGCTCGGCCCCGTCGTACCCGGCCTCGGCGATCACCCCGAGCGCCCAGTCGAGGGGTCGGGCGAACAGCGGGCCGGTCGAGGCGAGCAGGCGCATGCCCGGAGCCTAACCGCCGTGCACCGCGGCCTCGGGCGTGGCGGTCCGTGCCACCACCGGGCTCAGGGAGCCTCTGAACCCGCCGGTGGATGGCCGTCGTCGTGGACACCGAGCCGGGCGAGGACGAGCGTGACACGGTCGACCGGGAGCGGTACGTCGACGACCTCTCGGACCGGCGGTTCGGGCTCGGGGTCGGGCTCGGCGGCGGGCGCCGCAGCGGAGGTGGTCGCGTCGCTCGCCGGTTCGGGCGTGCTGGTCGGTGCGGGGTCCGGCGCGGGGTCCGCGGGGGCCGGGTCGGCGGCTGGTGGCGGGGCGCTGGCCCCCGACGGCAGGCGGAACAGCTCGGTGACCCACAGGCCCCCGTCGACCATCTCGACCCCGACGCCGACCTCGGTCCACTCGGGGTCGAGGATGTTGCGGCGGTGCCCCTCGGAGGCCATGAAGGCCGCGTGGACGCGGTCGACGTCCGGGCCGCGCCCGACGTTCTCGCCCACCTTGTCCCAGCCCTTCACGTCGCTGCCGAGGTTCGGGTTGTGGTGCAGGTGGTCCTGCTCGGCCATCCGCACCGCGTGTCGGCGTCCCACCCCGACGAGGTCGTCCGCGACCCGCAGCGCCGGCAGGCCGGCCTTGGCTCGCTCGGCGTTGATCAGCTGGACGAACCGAGCCTCGACGCCGCTGTCGGGGGCTGCCTGCGCGGCGCCGATCCCGGGGACCAGCGCGAGCACCAGGGCGAGGACGAGGGTCAGCAGGACGGCGATCGGCGCCGGGGCAGCGGTCGCGGTGCGGTACGGCTGACGGTTCACCTGGGTCGCCTTCACGACGGAACGTCCATGTCCGGTCACCCAGAGTCATCGGCCGCGGGGTCCGGGACCTTGACCCGGTCGACCGGACAGGGGACGGTGCGCGAACGCTGCGTAGTCAATCAGTTCCACAGAGTCATGACCAGGCCCGGTCGACGCGGCCCCCGTGCCGGCCGCTCGTCGCCTCGCTCCCTCGGGACGACAACGACGCGGCTGCGACAACTAGGCTCTGCCCGTTGCCCGGAGGGGAGCCACCGTGAGCGCAGCGCTCGACCTGCACGATCCCGATCGCGTCCCCGACCTCGCCGCTCGGCTGCGCCGGACCGCGCTGGAACGCCCGGACCACCCCGCGGTCGTCGAGGGCGAGCGCACCCTGACCTACGGGCAGCTGCACGAGCGCGTCGACGCCGCCACCGCGGCCCTGCAGGGCCTCGGCGTCGCGCCCGGCACCCGTGTGGCCCTCGTGCTCGGGACCAGCATCACCTTCGTCGAGGCGTACGCGGCGGTGCTGCGCGCCGGCGCTGCCTTCGTACCGTTGCTGCCCGGTCTGGCTCCCGACGAGCTCCGCCACGCGCTCGCCGATGCCGGCGCGGCCGTCGCCGTCGTGGGGCCGGAGCGTGCCGCCGAGGTCGCCGCGCTCCGCGGGGAGCTCCCCGACCTCGAGCACCTCGTGGTGCTCGGCGGTGGGATCGAGGGTGCGCACGACTACGAGGCGTTGCTCGCCGAGGCCGGTGAGCCCGAGCTCGTGACCCGTGATGCCGACGACCTCGCGGCCCTCGTCTACACCTCGGGCACCACCGGCCGCCCGCGGGGCGCGGTGCTCACACGCGGCAACCTCGCCGCGAACCAGGACCAGTCGCTCGCCGGTCGCTTCGAGGTGGGGGCCGACGACGTCGTGCTGCTCGTCCTACCGCTGGCCCACATCTACGCCCTGAACGTGGGCCTCGGCACCTCGGTGACGGTCGGCGCCACCATGGTGCTCGTCGAGCGTTTCGAACCTGCGGCGACGCTGGAGGTCATCGCCCGCCACGGGGTCACCGTCGTGCTGGGCGCGCCCCCGATGTACATCGCGTGGCTGGAGTCCGGGCTGCTGGCAGCCGCCGACACCTCGTCCGTGCGGCTCGCGGTCTCGGGCGCCGCACCGCTCGGCGTCCCGACCCTCGAGCGCTTCGCCGCCGCGACCGGCATCACCATCGAGGAGGGGTACGGGCTGACCGAGGCGTCCCCGTCGGTCGCAGCTACGTCCATGGCCGACGCCCCGGCGCCGGGAAGCGTCGGGTTGCCGCTGCCGGGGATCGAGCTGCGGCTCGTGGACGCGCAGGGCCGTGACGTCGAGGTCGGCGATCCGGGGGAGGTGTGGGTCCGGGGCCCCAACGTCTTCCAGGGGTACTGGAACGACCCCGAGGGGACCGCCGAGGCGCTGACGCCCGACGGGTGGCTGCGGACCGGCGACGTCGGCACGCAGGACGAGGACGGGATGCTGCGGCTGGTCGACCGGCTTCGGGACCTGATCATCGTCAGCGGGTTCAACGTCTACCCCCGTGAGGTCGAGCGCGTCCTCCTCGAGGCCCCGACGGTCGCCGATGCGGCCGTGGTCGGCGCCCCCCACCCCCTCACCGGTGAGACCGTCGTGGCCTACGTGGTCCCGCGGGGCGGTGCCGAGGTCGACGTCGACGCACTGACCGGGCGGTGTCGTCAGCTGCTGGCCCGCTACAAGTGTCCGTCGCGGATCGAGGTGGTCACGACCCTGCCCCAGACGGCGACCGGCAAGGTGCGCCGCGGCGAGCTGCGGGGCCGCGCGACCGGCTGACGGGAGGCGAGTGGCGTGGGCTGGTGGCGTCCGCGAGGACCGGCGCCCGACGTGGTCGTCTACACCCGTCAGGGTTGTGGACTGTGTCGTCGCGCCGAGGAACTGGTGCGGCGAGAGGCTCGCGGGGCCGACGTGCGGCTCGTCGACGTCGACGGGGATCCGGCGCTGCAGGCGCGGTACTCGGTGCGCGTGCCGGTGGTGACCATCGACGGTCACGAGGTCGCCGAGCTCGAGGTGGCGCCCGGCGATGTACGGCGGGCCATGGTCCGGGCCCGGCACCCACGTCGCTAGCCTGGTGCACGCACGGCCGGTCCGGACCGGTCGGCGGTGCGAGGCCGGTGCGAGCCGGTGAGGCCGGCGAGGCCGGTCGAGGAGGGTGCCGGTGGGCGAGCGGCGTATCCCGCAGGCCACCGCCTCGCGTCTGCCGCGGTACCTGCAGGCCCTGGTCGAGGCGGCCGAGCGCGGTCAGGAGACGATCTCCTCCGACGGGCTCGCCCGCGCCGCCGGGCTCAACTCCGCCATCGTCCGCAAGGACGTCTCCTTCCTCGGGACGGCAGGGACGCGGGGGGTCGGGTACGCGGTGCCGGACCTCGCCACCGAGATCTCCGCCATCCTCGGCATCACCGTCGACCGGCCCGTGGTGATCGTCGGCATCGGCAACCTCGGGCGGGCGCTCGCCACGTACGGGGGGTTCACGCGCCGCGGCTTCACGACGGTCGCCCTGGTGGACGTCGCCGAGGACGTGATCGGGACCCGCGTGGGCGAGCACCTGGTCGAGCCGGTCTCGCAGTTGGCGACCATCGTCGCCGAGCGGGGGGTGGAGCTCGGCGTGCTCGCCACCCCGAGCCAGCACACCCAGGCCGCCGCCAACCAGCTCGTGGCTTGCGGGGTGCGCGGCCTGCTCAACTTCGCCCCGGTCCGGCTCGAGGTCCCGGGCGACGTCACCGTCCGGAGCGTCGACCTGTCGACGGAGCTGCAGCTGCTCAGCTTCTACCAGCAGATGGCCGCTACCGACCTGTCGGCCGCCACCGGCTGACCCGCCCGGCGGGGTGGCGCGGTCGGCCGAACGGCTTCCTCGGCAGCGTTGGGAGCGGGCCCCGGCGGCCGATACCCTCCTGGTACGTCGTCCGTCGCCCGCCCGTCCCGGGAGCCCTCCGCGTTGTCCGTCCTGGTCGTCGGCTGCAACCACCGCAGCGCGGATCTCGCGCTGTTGGAACGGTTGGCCGTACCGACCGAGGAGCTGCCGAAGGCGCTGGCGTCGCTGACCCGCCTGCCGCACGTCACCGAGGCTGCGATCCTGTCGACCTGCAACCGGGTCGAGGTCTACGCCTCGGTCTCGCGCTTCCACCCGGGGCTCGCCGAGCTCCGGAGCTGGTTCGCCGAACGCGGGGACATCCACCCGCAGGATCTCGAGGAGCTGCACTACAGCTACCACGACGACCGCGCCGCGGCGCACCTGTTCGCCGTCGCCGGGGGCGTCGACTCCATGGTCGTCGGCGAGCAGCAGATCGCGGTCCAGGTCAAGGCCGCCATGGAGGCCGCTCGGGTCGAGGGCACCGCGCGTCGCGTCCTGCAGCGGCTGTTCCGCCAGAGCGTGCGCGTCGGCCGCCGCATCCGCCGCGACACCGACATCGCGCAGGGCGCATCGTCGATGGTCGACGTGGGGCTGGACGTCGCTCGCCAGCGCCTCGGGAGCGCCGACCTCGCCGGCCGGACCGTCCTGATCGTCGGTGCCGGCAAGGTCGGGTCGCTGACCGCGGCACGCCTGATGGACGAGGGTGCCGGCCGGGTGCTGGTATGGAACCGCAGCGCTGACAAGGCCCAGCGCCTGGCTGCCAAGGTCGCTGGCGAGGTCGTGCCCGCCGGTGGCCTGCGCGCCGCGCTCGCCGCCGCCGACCTCGCGGTGTGCACCACCGGCGCGCCACAGCCGGTCCTCGACGAGGTGCTGGTCGCGGCGGCGCTGACCGACCGCGAGGTCGCCGGGCGTGCGGCCGGGCAGGCGCCGCTCGTGCTGCTCGACCTGGCCATGCCACGCAACGTCGCGCCGGCCTGCGAGGCCCTCGGTGGGGTCAGCGTGGTCGACATCGCCGACGTCCGGGACCGGGCCGGCCGCGGGGTGACCGGCGAGGTCATCGCCAGCGCGCGTGCCGTCGTGGACGAGGAGGCCGATCGCTTCGCCGCCTGGGTGGCCGCCTCCGAGATCGAGCCGACCATCCGCGACCTGCGCGGCCAGGCCGAACGGGTCCGCACCGCCGAACTCGACCGCCTCGCGACCAAGCTCGGGGACCTCGACGACAAGCAGCGCGCCGCGGTCGAGGCGTTGACGCGCGGCATCGTCAACACCCTCCTGCACGAGCCGACGGTGCGCTTGAAGCGCCTCGCCGACGACGGCGCGGCCGAACCACACGCCGATGCCCTCCGCGAACTGTTCGGGCTCGACCAGCCGGACCTGTCGTGACCGACCGTCCCCCGGTCGCCCCCACGACCGGTCCCTGGCGCATCGCCACGCGTCGGTCCCACCTCGCCCAGGTCCAGGCGGGCCACGTCGGCCAGGCGCTCGAGACGGCGACCGGTCGCCCCTACGAGCTGGTCCCCATGGCGACCACCGGGGACGAGCATCCCGACCGCGCGCTCGACGCCTTCGACGCCAAGGGCCTCTTCGTCGACCGGACGCGGGGCGCGGTCCTCGCAGGGGACTGCCACCTCGTGGTGCACTCCTACAAGGACCTGCCGACCGAGGCGCACCCGGACCTGACGATCGGTGGGGTCCCGGCACGCGTCGACCCTCGTGATGCCCTGGTGACCCGCGCGGGGTGGCGCCTGGCGGACCTGCCCCGCGACCGCCAGGTCGTGATCGGGACCTCCTCGCCCCGTCGCAGGGCCCAGATCGCCAAGCACCGCCGCGACGTGCTCGTCCAGCCCATCCGGGGCAACATCGAGACCCGGCTCGGCAAGGTCGCACGTGGCGAGGTCGACGGGGTCGTGCTCGCCCTCGCCGGCATCCTGCGTGCGCGCCCCGACGTGCCGGGGTTGACGGTGGTCCCCCTCGAGCACGGCGAGATGTTGCACGCGCCGGCGCAGGGTGCGCTCGCCCTCGAGTGCCGGGTCGACGACGCGGCGACCCGCAAGGCCCTGCGCAAGCTCGACCACGAGGACACCCGGTCGGCCGTGACGGCCGAGCGTGAGGTGCTGCTCCAGCTCCAGGGGGGGTGCACCGCCCCGATCGGCGCCCACGCCGAGGTCCGGGTCGGGCCCACCGGCGAGAAGCGCATCGAGCTGCTCGGCCTGCTGTCGGACCCGAGCGGCACCAGCCTCTACCGCGCCTCGCACGAGACCGGCGCGTCCGAGCCGCACCTGCTCGGTCGCGTGATGGCCGCCACGCTGCTCGAGGCAGGTGGCGACCGGGTGCTCGAGCGGCTCCGCGCGGCCGACGGCGCCTGACCGGCGTGGCCACGACGTCCGCGCACAGCCCGCTGGCGCGACGGCGCGTGCTCGTGACGCGCCCACCGCACCAGGTCGCGGAGCTGGTGCAGGGCATCCGCCTCGCCGGCGGTGAGCCGGTGCTGGCCCCCACCATCGCGACGGTCCCGGGTGACACCGACGCGCTGATCGCGGCCGCCCACGACCTCGCGGCGGGGGTGGTGGCCGGGGCCTGCTTCACCTCGGCCAACGGCGTCCACGCCTTCGCCCGCGGCTGCGACGAGGGGCGCCTCGATCGACGCGGCCTGCTCGACGGACTGACGTTGGTCGGCGCGGTCGGTCCCCGCACCGCCGAGCTGGTCCTCGAGACGTTCGGTCGAGCCCCCACCGTCGTCCCGGACACCTCGACCGGTGCAGCGCTCGGGGCGGCCGTGCCCCCCGGGAGCGGCGAGGTGCTGCTCCCGCGGGGCGACCTCGCTGCTGACGACCTCGACCGCGCGCTCCGGCGGCGGGGATGGACCCCGCGGCGGGTCGACGCCTACCGGACGGTCACGGCGCCGTCGCTGCCCGGCGGGGTACTCACCGCGCTGGCGGCCGGCGAGGTCGACCTGCTGGCGTTCACCAGCGCCTCGACCGTGCGCGGCTTCGTCGAACTGGTCGGTGACCGGCCGTGGTCGGGCCGGGTGGTCGCCATCGGCCCGGTGACCGCCGCCGCGTGCCGCGAACTCGGGCTGACGGTGGCCGAGCAGGCCGATCCCCACGACCTCGACGGGCTGCTGGTGGCGCTCGGTCGGGCCGCGGAGGTGACCGGAGGGAGGACGACGTGAAGGAACGGCTCGCCCGGTGGCCGGTGTTCGCGGTGCTGTTCCGCGTGCTCGACCGGTACCGGCTGGATGCCGCCGACCAGTTCGCCGCCGCCATCGGGCTGTTCGTCTTCATCGCCCTGATCCCGGTCTTCCTCCTCGCCATCGCGATCGCCGGCCACGTGTACGCCGGGGAGGCCGACCAGGTCGCGTTGGCCGAGGCCCTGACCCGCAGCGTGCCCGGTCTCGGCGCGACGCTCGGCGGTGGGGAGGGCGTCGACGGGTTCGTCCAGACCATCATCGACCGCCGCGGGGCGATCACGGCGACCGGCCTCGTCGGCGTGCTGTTGACGGCGCTGCGCCCGGTCAACGCGGCGATGATGGCGACGTTGACCGTGTTCCGCGGCCGGGTCCCGATCGGTGCGCGGCTGCGCGGGCGCCAGGTCGTGGCCGGGCTGATGCTCGGTGCCGTCGCGCTCGCGGCCGTGGGAACCTCGACGGCCATCGGGTTCGCGGGCCTGCCGACCTCGGTGCGCTACGTGGTCTCGCTCGGCGCGACCTTCGCGCTGGACGTGCTGCTGTTCTGGACCGCGTACACCTTCCTGGCACCGGGGAGCCGGGTGCGTGGCCGCGACCTGTTGCCGGGAGCGCTGCTCGCCGGTGCGGGCTGGACCCTGCTCAAGGTGGCCGGATCGGCGTACGTCAGCCGTCAGGTCGACACGGCCGACGCCCTGTACGGCGCGGTCGGTGGCGTCGTGGCGTTGCTGCTCGTCCTCTACCTCGCCGGTCGCCTCTACCTGTACGGCGCCGAGCTGGCCGCGGTGCGCTACGAGCGCCGCCACGGACCCATCCCGCTGCCCGCTGGGACCTCGTCCCTCGCGCGGGTGGATGACCCGCTGCCGGACGCCACGTACGTGACCGCCCCCGGGGCGCCGCCTCGTGGCGGGCCGACCACGGCTCCAGCCGACCTCCCCGGCGCTCTCGGACCGGCCGATCGACGCAAGGTGGCCGCGTTGGTGGTCGGTGCGGCGGGTATCGGTCTGGTCTACCGCGTGATGCGCGGCTCGGATGCCTCGTAGACTCGGTGCTCGGCGCGTCTGCCGCGCCGTCGCCGCGAGATGCCCGAGGTGCGCGTGCCCTTCCCGACGACCCGGATGCGTCGCCTCCGCCGCACGCCCGCGCTCCGGCGGGCGTTCGCCGAGACCCGGCTCCACCCGGCACAACTGGTGCTGCCGGTGTTCGTGCGTCAGGGCGGTGCCGACGAGCCCACGCCCATCGCCTCGATGCCGGGCGTCCGGCAGCACACCACCCGGTCCGTGGTCGAGGTCGCGACCGAGGCGGTCGAGGCTGGCCTCGGGGGCGTGATCGTGTTCGGCATCCCCGCGACCAAGGACGCGGTGGGCTCGTCCGGTTGGGACCCGGACGGCCCGGTCCCCACCGCGGTGCGCGCCATCAAGCAGCGGGTCGGCGACGACCTCGTGGTGTGGGCCGACGTGTGCCAGTGCGAGTACACCGACCACGGTCACTGCGGTCCGCTCGCGCCGGACGGCGAGGTGTTGAACGACCCGGCGGTGGACGGCTACGTGCGCGACGCGGTGGCCTACGCCGACGCCGGGGTGGACCTCGTCGCTCCCTCCGGGATGATGGATGGTCAGGTGGCCGCCATCCGTGCGGGGCTCGACGGTGCCGGTCACGAACGCGTCGGCGTCGTCGCCTACGCCGCCAAGTACGCGTCGGCCTTCTACGGGCCGTTCCGTGACGCGGCGGGCTCGGCGGTCGTCGACGGTGGGGACCGTTCGAGCCACCAGATGGATCCGCGCAACGGTCGTGAGGCCCGGCTCGAGCTCGACCTGGACGCCGCCGAGGGTGCCGACGTGCTGATGGTCAAGCCGGCGATGGCCTACCTCGACGTGGTCGCCGAGGCTCGCCGCCGCAGCGACCTGCCGGTGGCCGCCTACCAGGTGTCGGGGGAGTACGCGATGATCCAGGCCGCCGCCGAGCGCGGGTGGCTCGAGGGCGGTCCGGCGATGAGCGAGGCGGTCACGTCCATCCTCCGGGCCGGGGCCGACCAGGTCCTGACCTACGCGGCGCTGGAACTCGCCCAGGCGGTCGACCGCTGACGACGCCGACCGTCGCCCCGTCGTGGCTCGTCGACACCCCGCTGGCACACCGCGGGCTGCACGGGGGCGACCTGGTCGAGAACACCCTGCCCGCCTTCGCCGCGGCACGGGACGCCGGCTACGGCGTCGAGCTGGACGTCCACCTGACCGTCGATGGCGTGCCGGTGGTGGTCCACGACCGTGACCTGCAGCGCACGACCGGCCACCGCGCGCGGGTGGGGCGGGTCACCGCTGCCGACCTGGCGACCATGCCCGTGTTCGGCACGCAGGAGACCGTCCCGACCCTGGCCGAGACGCTCGACGTGCTCGGGGACACCCCGGTCATGGTCGAGTGCAAGCAACCGAGGCTGCGGGGCGGCGCGCTGGAACGGGCCGTGGCCGAGGTCCTCGACGGCCACGCCGGACCGTGGTGCGTCGCCGGGTTCAACCCGGCGACGACGCGGTGGTTCCGCCGTCACCGGCCGAGCGCGGTCCGGGTGCTCACGGCGGGGCCGCTGGACAGCTCCCCCCTGCCCTCGTCGGTGCGTCGCCGGCTGGCCCGGTTGGCCGACCTCGAGGCGTCCGCCCCCCACGCGGTCAGCTACGACCTGGGCGGGCTCCCCGGCGAGGTGACCGACCGGTGGCGAGAGGCCGGGGGCGCGTTGGTGACCTGGACGGTCACCAGCACCTCCGAGCTCGAGCGTGCCCGCGAGCTCGCGGACAACGTCATCTTCGAGCGCGTCCGCCCCTGACGATCCGCAGGGGCGGGGTGCGCTGACCTCGCAGCACCCCGTCGAGGAACCGGGCCAGCGCCGCCTCGCAGCCGGGCCGGTCGACGTTCCAGGTCCGCACGTGGCCGGCACCGGGGACCCGGTGGTAGGTGACCACGTCCGGTCGGGCTGCCGCGAAGGCGTCGGAGAGGGAGACGGGCACCACCGCGTCCAGCTCGCCGTGGATCAGCAGTGTCGGGAGGGCGTAGCGGCGGGGATCGTCGAGGTGGTCGAGCCCGCGCCAGTCGATCCGGCCGCGGGCACCCGCGAGGGCCATGGTCGGGGGCAGCAGCACCGGCACGACCGCGGAAGGCAGGCCCCGCTGCCGGGCGGCAGCCCGCAGGACCGGGCCCCAGTGGCGGACGGGCGCGTCGAGGACGACGGCCCGGATCCGGGCCGCGAGCCCGCTGCGGGCCAGCAGCTCGGCGATGCAGGCGCCGCCCATGGACACGCCGAGGAGGACCACGTCGCGGGCGCCGTGCTCGGTGAGCACGAGCTCGACCGCGGCGGCGACGTCCTCCCACTCGGTGGCACCGAGGTGGCTGCGCCCGTCGGGGGAGCGCGGGGCCCCCGGTGCGTTGCGGTACGACAGCGCGAGGCACGACACGCCCGCCGCCAGGAAGGTCGGGACCCACCGAACGACCTCGCGGCGCGACCCGCTGCGGCCATGCACGAGGACCGCGACCGTGCTGTGGGGCGGCACGTCGGGCGCGGGGAACCACCACGCGGGCAGCTCGCCGAGCGGGCCGGATACCGAGGTGTCGACCACCTCGAGGCCGAGGTCGCGAGGGTCGTCCGGGATCGCCTCGGGGTCCAGCTGGCCGGTGTCGCCCGGCCCCACCTCGCCGACCAGCAGCTCCACGGGGCGGCGCACCCCGACGGTGACGTCGGCGAGCTCGGGCTCGGACGGATCCAGGACGACCTCGCCCGCGGGCGGCCCGATCCGCGCCCACCCGTTGGCGGTGGGCAGGCCCCACCAACCGGGCCGCATCGCGGCCGGCCCCGCGAGGACGACCTCGTCGCCCTCGACGTCGCGCACCTGGACGCCGTCGTCGGGCAGCGGCGCCACCGGGCGTCGGCCGGGGCGCTCGGTGATGCGGTCGGCGTAGTACCAGGTCGCACCGCCGGCGGCTGCGGCGAGCAGGGCGGCCGTCCCGCCGCCGGCGAGGGTCGCGGCCCGGCGGCGCCGGTCGGTGATGGCCGCCGTCGCGGGGACCCGTCGACGTCGTGCCCGGGGGAGCCAGGTGGTGGCTCGCCGACCACCCTGGCCTCCGCTGCTCGCGCCCCTCACGACCACCTACGCTCGCTCCTCGCCCGACGGGTCCCGCCGCCCGTCGGGTGCACCCTGCCAGACCGACCGCCGTCCACGGAGTCACCGTGTCGCACAGCCCCGCGTCCGCCGCCCTCTTCGCGCGTGCCCAGGCCGTCATCCCGGGCGGGGTCAACTCGCCGGTCCGCGCGTTCGACTCGGTCGGTGGTACCCCCCGCTTCATCCGCCGGGGGCACGGGGCGACCATCGAGGACGCCGACGGGCGCACCTACGTCGACCTCGTGAGCTCGTGGGGCCCGCTGCTGTTCGGGCACGCTCGGCGCGAGGTGATCGCGGCGGCCCGCGCGGCGCTCGAGCTCGGGTCGTCGTTCGGGGCGCCCACCGAGGCCGAGGTCGAGTTGGCCGAACGGGTCACCGCCGCCGTGCCGTCGGTCGAGAAGCTGCGGCTGACCAGCTCGGGGACCGAGGCCGGCATGAGCGCGGTCCGGCTCGCCCGGGGGGCGACCGGGCGGAGCAAGCTGCTGAAGTTCGTCGGCCACTACCACGGCCACGCTGATGCGCTGCTGGTCGCCGCCGGGTCGGGGGTGGCCACCCTCGGCATCCCCGGCTCCCCGGGGGTCACGGTGGGCGCCGCCGCCGACACCGTCCTCGTGCCCTGGAACGACCGTGAGGCCGTCGCGGCCGCCGTCGACGCCCACGGGGACGACCTGGCCGCGATCCTGGCCGAGCCGGTCCCGGCGAACATGAACCTCGTGCCGCCGGACGAGGGCTTCCTCGCGTTCCTGCGCGCCGAGGCCGACCGCAGCGGCGCCCTCCTGGTCTTCGACGAGGTCATCACCGGTTTCCGGCTCGCGCGCGGGGGTGCGCAGGAGCTCCACGGGGTCACGCCGGACCTCACCGTCCTCGGCAAGGTCCTCGGGGGCGGCTTCCCGCTGGCCGCCTTCGGTGGACGCGCCGACCTCATGGACCACCTCGCGCCGGTGGGTCCGGTCTACCAAGCCGGGACGCTGTCGGGGAACCCCGTGGCCGTGGCCGCCGGCCTCGCGCAGCTCACCCTGATCGACGAGCCGGACGTCTACGCACAGCTCCAGCGCACCACCGACCGGGTTGTGGCGGACCTGCGCGCCGCCTTCGCCGGGACCGGGGTGGCCCACCAGGTCCTCCAGCACGGCACGCTCGCCGGGGTGGTCTTCGCCGGGGCGCCGCCCCGCCGCTACGAGGACGTCGCGGCGGCGGACCACGCCGCCTACGGCCGGTTCTTCCACGCGATGCTGGACCGCGGCGTCTACCTGGCTCCGTCCGGCTACGAGGTCGTCTTCACGTCGCTGGCGCTGGACGAGCTGGCGCTGGAGCGCATCGCCGAGGCCGCAGCCGGCGCAGCAGCCGAGCTCGCCCGCTGAGGGCGCGTGCCGGGGACCGCTCAGGGCCACGGGCCTTTTGGTCGCGTTCGGGGCCCTTCGGTACCCTCCCGGCCACCGCCCGTGCCTTCCGGCCCTGGCGGTGGCGCAGGACCGCCGCTCCCCCCGGAGCGAAGCGGATCGAACCCGGATCGGTGGCCCCTCCACCGGCTCGATGAGAGGCAGTTCGCGTGCTGGAGTGGTTCCGCGAGTTCGGCGCTGCCGCGCCCGAGGCCCTGCGTGCGCTCTACCAGTTCGGCGACCCCGCCGGCCTCGGCCGCGGTTGGGTCGGTGCCGCCATCATGATCCTGTGGCTCGGACCGCTGATGGCGCTCCCCCTGTACCTGGCGAAGATCACCCACGGACGGCGCGAGTGGTTCTCGGCCACCATGGGCGTCATGGGCGCCTCGACCTTCGTCTGGTGGGTCCACGGCGTCCTCCCGCACGCCTGGATCCAGTTCGTCGAGGCCAACGAGAACGTCCTGTCGGACCGCATCATCCCGGCGTCCGCGGGCTTCGACGTGGGTGAGGACTACCGCGTCGAGATCGCCTCGAACCTCTACGGGGTCATCGCGGACTCGGTCGTCGCGGTCCTGATGATCGGCGGCATCGTCCTGAGCCTGTGGCTGTTCCTGCGGGTGCAGAAGAGCTACCCCAAGACCCTCGCCGCCGGCGAGGTCAAGCCGGAGGCCGGCGGCTACAAGTGAGCCGCTGACCACCACGCGTCGGCGACGACGCACCGAGCACCGGAAGGAGGGACGACGTGGGGAAGACCGACAAGGGTGAGCACCCCCTGATGTTCGACGACTACGTCGTCCAGCAGGTCGACGCGCAGTGGCTCCAGGAGCGTGTCAAGCCGAAGCGTCACATCGGACTCACGGCCGAGCTGTGCATCCTGTGCCGCGCCTGTGAGGACGTCTGTCCCTGGGAGTGCATCTACATGATGTCGCCCGGGATCATCCGCGATGCGGACAACCCTGAACTGGTGACGCTGGCGTCGCAGTCCCACGCGGTCTTCATCATCGACGACAACGAGTGCACCCGCTGCGCCATCTGCGTGGAGCGCTGCCCCTCCGACGCGCTGTGGCTCGGGCGGACCGACAACTAGGAGCACGTACAAGTGGCCAAGCGACCGAGCTTGCCGAGCTACGGGGACGCGAAGGCGAGCGTCCAGGACAACGTCATCTGGAAGTCGATCTTCCGGCCGGGCTCCATCTACCGCAAGGGCTACCGCGACACGTCGCGGGACCGCGCCCTCGCGGCGATGAACAACGTGCTCTACCACCTGCACCCGGTGAAGGTGAAGCGGCACGGTCTCAAGCTCACCTACACCTACTGCCTCGGTGGCCTCAGCTTCTTCCTGTTCATCCTGCTGACCATCACCGGCATCTTCCTGATGTTCTTCTACACCCCCGCTGCCGGTGCCGGCACCGAGCTCGCCTACCTCAACATGCGCGAGCTGTCGGCGTCGGTCACCTTCGGCAACCTGGTGCGCAACATGCACCGGTGGGGTGCCCACGCCATGGTCTTCACCGTGTTCCTGCACATGGCGCGGGTCTTCTACCACGGTGCTTACAAGCCGCCGCGCGAGTTCAACTGGGTGGTCGGCGTCATCCTCCTGCTGCTGACGCTGCTGCTGTCCTTCACCGGCTACCTGCTGCCGTGGGACCAGCTCGCGCTCTGGGCGGTCACCGTCGGCACCAACATGATGGGCTACACCCCGGTGTTCGGGGACCAGGTCCAGTTCGTGCTCCTCGGCGGCGTGTCGATCGGCCCCGCGACCCTGCTGCGGTGGTACGTGCTGCACGTGCTCTTCATCCCGTTCGTCACCGTCGTCTTCCTCGCGGTCCACTTCTGGCGGATCCGCAAGGACGGCGGCATCTCCGGACCCCTGTGACGCACCTGCCGGCCACCGGGCCCGCCCGGCCCGAACCCGTAGGTGACGAGAGGTAGAGCGATGTCGGAAGAGGTCCAGATGGATCAGGCGGTCTACGACCGTCTGATCGGCGAGGGCATGTCGGAGCGGATGGCCCGCGCGAAGGCCAAGGCCGCCACCGTCCGCGCAGCGAAGATCGGCGACGGTCAGACCCTCGGGCCGCGTCCGGCCGACGAGGCCGCTGCCAAGCTCGAGGCGTTCCGTTCCAACCAGGGTGGCGGTGGCGTGGCCACCAAGACCGCCGCACCGGCCGACGCCGGCGGGGGCGGCGGGCGTCTGACCCCCGAGGAACGTGCCGCCCGGGTGGCCGCGTCGCTCGGCAACGGCGACTCGGGTTCGATCGGCGTCCCCGCCGCCAGCCAGCACACCCACCGCATGCTCGCCCTCGTGCCCCCGGCCGGTATCCAGCAGGTCCAGTCCAAGCAGATGGACAAGGTCTACACCTGGCCGCACCTGCTGCTGGTGGAGTTCGTCGCCCTGCTGGCGGTCGGCTCCCTGCTGCTGGTGGTCTCCTTCTTCCTCGACGCCCCGCTCGGCTCGCTCGCCAACCCCAACGAGGTCCCGGCCATCAACAAGGCGCCGTGGTACTTCATGGGCCTCCAGGAGCTGCTGCGCTACTTCCACCCGATGATCGCCGGCGTCACCCTGCCGGGCGTCTTCCTCGTCGGGCTCATGGCCGCCCCGTACGTCGACAAGAACCCCTCCGCACGGCCCGAGAACCGCAAGACCGCCAACATGGCGTTCACCTTCTTCATGGCCTTCTGGGGCATCCTCGTCATCATCGGCTCGTTCCTGCGCGGCGCCGGCTACGAGTGGGCCTGGCCGTTCACGCAGGGCCTCGGCTTCACGCTCTGACCCTCCCGACCCGGGGTCGCCCGCGACCCCGTGAGGAGCACCTGACCATGGCAGACGACGCCAAGAGCACCCGTCGCCTCGACCTCCCGCGCGTCGAGCGCCGTGCCTTCTTGCGCTACGGCATGTTCGGTGCCGTCAGCGCGGGGCTCGGCGGCTTCGGGCTGGCCTCCCTGGGCTTCCTCTACCCGCGTCCCGGTGACGAGCTCACCGGCCAGGTGCCGCTCGAGGACGCCGAGCAGCTCGCTGCCGAGATCCAGTCGACCCGGACGCCGGTCCGCGTGCCCGCCGGTGGTATCTCGATCGTGACCTGGGACCCGTCGAACGAGACGGCGATGAACCTGTACGGCGAGGACCACGCGATCGTCAACGGTTCGGTCGGCCTGATGGCGCTCAACTCCCAGCAGTGTGTGCACCTCGGGTGCGCGGTGCCCTGGTGCCAGACCTCCCAGTGGTTCGAGTGCCCGTGCCACGGTTCGCGGTACAACCGGTGGGGCGAGTACACCGGCGGTCCCGCACCGCGTGGCCTCGACCGGTACAGCTCCTTCGTCGACGAGGGGACCGGCATGTTCGTGGTCGACCTCGGCGACATGATCACCGGGCCCGCCCGCACGGCCAACGCGCTGGAACAGCCCCAGGAGGGGCCGAACTGCGTCGACGCCTGACCGTCCGTCAGCGAGGGGAACCACCGACATGTCCAACCTGTTCCTGGCCGCCGAGGGCGGCGGCAGCGGCGGGGCCGCCCCGATCATCATCCTGGTGGTCGCGCTGGTCGGCTTCGGCGTCGCCTACTTCCTGGTGGGCCCGGGCAAGGACCGGCGGGGTCCCAAGCGTCACGGTGACATCCCGCTGTCCATGCGTCCCTACCACTCCGACGAGGAGCTGGAGACCACCGGGATGGAGCGCGCGATGGCGTGGGGGGTGGCCTTCGCGGTCTTCTCCGCGCTGTTCCTGCCGCTCTACTGGGTCATCGAGCCGACGCGCATCGCGGACCGCAACGAGGAGTTCTACAACGCCGACGTCGCCAAGGGTCGCGAGCTGTTCCAGGCCGCCTGCGCCTCGTGCCACGGCGTCAACCTCGACGGCGGCAGCGCCCCGAACCCGGACGCGGACATCACCGCCCCGTGGCCCGCGCCGGCGCTGGACAACATCGTCGCGCGCTACGAGGGGTCCGAGATCGTCGAGGACCCCTACCAGCTGATCATCATGACGCTCGAGAACGGTCGTCCCGGGACGCCGATGCCCGCGTTCGGCGTGGGCGCCGGTGGCCAGTACTCCGACAACGAGCTCAACCAGATCGCGACCTACATCCTGTCGGTGCAGACCGGTGAGGTCGCACCGATCGATGCCCAGGCGTTCGTCGGTCGCTCCGGCGAGGACCTCTTCGGCGACAACTGCGCCCGGTGCCACGGCGCCGAGGGGCAGGGTGTGGTCGGCCCGAACCTGCTCAACGTCTTCGAGCGGTACGGGGTCGGCCCCGACGACGATGCCGAACAGGCCCGTGCGGTCATCCGCCAGGCGATCCTCCAAGGACGCATGGTGCCCGGCAAGGCGCCGATGCCCCCGTTCGAGGGCAAGCTGACCGACGACGCGATCGACGCGATCATCGACCACATCGAGTCGATCCAGACCACCGGCGGTCCCCGCTTCGGCCAGCTCGGACCGCACCCCCTCGACCCGGAAGGTGACCAGTGAGCGACACCCTGTTCCTCGCGGTCGAGACGGTCATCCCGGCGAACCACCCGGCATCGATCCTCTCCATCCCCCTCGGTCTGCTGTTCTTCGGCGGCTCGGTCATCCTGCTCCTGTGGTCCAACTACGGGCTCAGGAAGGCGACCGCCATGTACGGCTGCGCCTTCTTCGGGTTCAGCTTCCTGCTCGGGGTGTTCTTCTGGTTCGGGGGCCCGGGCATCCCCGCATCGCTCGGGATCACCCACCTGCCGGGCCAGACCTCCTCGCACTACAACGCCCAGTGGTACGGCTTCGAGCAGGGCTCGGAGCGCGCGTCGTTCTACCCGGCCTCCAACGACCCCGACTCGTTCCAGGACGTGGTCGCCTACACCGGGCGCGAGGACCTCAGCCCCGAGCGTCTCCAGGCCGACCCGCTCCACGCCAACACGGTCGGTTCGGTCGGCTCGGCCGTCGACGTCATGAGCAACCAGTACCTGCCGGTGGACGAGAACGGCATCGCCCAGATCGGTGCCGAGACGCGCGCCGCCCTCGAGGAGGACGTCGCCGCCCTCATCGAGTCGGAGCCTGCCCTCCAGGCCGACGGCGTGCGCCGGGCACCGACCTTCTACACCGCCGACACGGTCGGGGACCCACGGATCACCGACGACCAGGGCGTCCCGGTCGCCACGCAGCGCTTCCGCACCATGGCGAACTTCGTCGACCCCGACGGCGTTCCGATCCTGCGGACCACCACCGACGAGGACGGCGAGGAGATCGAGACCGCGTGGCCGGTGGGCGAGGAGACCGACTGGTTCGCCTTCCGCGACCCCGGCGCCGAGTGGTTCCCGTCCATGCTGTGGACCGTCATCAGCCTCATAGGGTTCGCCGGCAGCCTGTTCTGGCTCGATCGGCTCGAGCTGCGGGACAAGCGCCTCGCGCTCGAGCTCGCTGAAGAGCCCGAGGACCTCGCCGTCCCGATCGCGCAGTGACAACTGCTCACCCCTGACGCACCCCGCGGGCGTCGGCCCCTCCGGGCCGGCGCCCGTCGGCTGTCGGCGGGGCCGCCACCGCACCCAGGTTGGCACCCGACCCCATCGCTCGGCACCCTGGTCGCCCGGATGGCGCGGCCACGCGCGGCCCACCCTCCTCCGTGCCCCACCCTCCCGTTGGTTCGACAGGACCGTCCGTGTCCCGCCTGGTCGCCCTCGTCCTCGTCCTCGCCCTGGCCGCCGCCGGGTGCACGTCGGGGGGCGGCAGCGCGGCCGCTGACTGCGAACGCATCCCCGGCGTGCGTCCGGGCCTGTGCCTGACCCCGCCGGACGCCCGGCTGCCGGCGCCGTCGGGGCAGGGACCGGTGCTCGGCGACGAGGATCTGACCACGTCGCTCAGTGAGCGGGCGGGCCAGCCCGTCGTGGTCAACTTCTGGGGCTCGTGGTGCGGGCCGTGCCGGGTGGAGCAGCCCGAGCTCAACGAGGTGGCCGAGCGGTTCGACGGCGAGGTCACCTTCCTCGGGGTCAACGTCAACGACCCGGCCGCCAACGCGCTGGCCTACGTCCGCGAGTTCGAGCCGCCCTACCCCTCCATCCACGACCCCGCCGGCACCTACGCCGCCTCCTTCGAGGGCGTCGGTCCGAACACGATGCCGTCGACGATCCTCATCGACGCCGAGGGGCGGGTGGCAGCGCGTCTCTTCGGTGCCACCACCGCGACCGAGCTGACCGTCCTCACCTCGCATCTGCTCGACGGGGGCTGACGTGGCCGAACAGGTGCAGCTGCTGATCTCCGACGCGAACCTCCTGGTCGCGGCGGCGGTCGCGTTCACGGCGGGCCTGCTCTCGTTCGCCTCGCCCTGCGTGCTGCCCCTGGTCCCCGGCTACCTGTCCTACATGACGGGCCTGTCCGGCCAGGACCTCCAGGCCGGTGGTGCCCGCGCCCGCGGCCGGGTGCTGGTCGGCTCGATCCTGTTCGTGACCGGCTTCGCGATCCCGTTCGTGATGCTCGGGTTCGCCGCCGGCACGTTGAGCTTCCTCGAACGCAACCTCGGCGCCCGGATCGCCCTCGGCACCCTCGTGGCCGTCCTCGGGCTGCTCATGGCCTCCGGACGGCTGGTCCGCGAGGCCCGCTTCGCCGACACGGCGCCGACCCGTGGGTTGGCCACCGCTCCCGTCCTCGGGTTCGTCTTCGGGATCGGCTGGACCCCGTGCCTCGGGCCGGCAGCGGGCGCGATCCTCACCCTGTCGGCCTCGGTGTCCGGCGGCACCTCCGGACGCGGCGCCGCGCTCGGGTTCGTGTACGCCTTCGGCCTCGGGGTCCCCTTCATCCTCTTCGGGCTGCTGTTCCGCCGGCTGTCGGGGACCCTCGACGTCCTCAAGCGCAACGCCCGGGGGTTGCAGATCGGCGGCGGTGTCTTCATCAGCCTGGTCGGCGTGGCCATCGCCACGGGCCTGTGGGACCGGTTCATCTTCGTCCTGCGGCCCCTGATCAGCGGCTTCGAGGCCCCCCTGTGAGCCAGCTCGACGACCTGGAGTCGCAGGCACCGCCCGAGGCCAACCCGGCCGTGCGCCGATCGGTGCCCGGTGCCCCCCGCGGGCCGCTCGGCTTCGTCTGGCAGTCGACGGTCATGGGGTGGCGGTGGCTGGTGCGCATGCGCACGGCTCTCTACCTGCTCGGTGTCCTCGCGATCGAGACCCTGCTCGCCACGGTCATCCCGCAGGAGCCGAACGTCCCCGGGACCGTCCGCGGGTGGCTCGCCGGTGAGGAGGGTCCCGGCGCGACCGTCGCCGCGCTCATCGACACCTTCGGCCTGTTCGACGTCTACGGGTCGACGCTGTTCCTCGCCACCCTCTTCCTGCTGTACCTGTCGCTGACGGCGTGCATGATCCCGCGCGTGCGGGCGTGGGTCCGCCTCGTGCGTCGGTCGGTCCCACCGCGCAGCCGCTACCCGGACCGGTCCGAGCTCGCCACCACCGGGGTGACCGACCGCACCCCGGACGAGGTCCACGCCGCGGCGCGCGAGTTGCTCGATGATCGTCGCTGGCGGGTCCGGCCAGGTGACGACGGCCCGAGCGGCCCACCGCAGGTGGCCGCCGAGAAGGGCCTCTGGTCGCGCGAGGGTGGCTCGCTGCTGTTCCACCTGTCGTTCTACGTGCTCCTCGCCGCGGTCGTCTTCGGTCAGCTGTCGGGCTTCACCGGTCAGGTCGGCGTCGTCGAGGGCGAACCCGGTTTCGCGGACGCGCAAGCCCTGTACTGGACCCGTGATCCCGGACGGCTGTGGAGCGAGGACGACCACGCGGGTTGGACCCTCGAGCTCGACGCGTTCACCGTCGACTGGGTCCGCGACCCCCTCGCCCCCGGCGCGGGGCAGCCGACCACGTTCGCCTCGGACGTGACCGTCACGTCCCGGGACGGCGAGGTGACCACCACCACCATCGAGGGCAACGCGCCCGTCACCTTCGAGGGCATGAAGGTCACCCAGCTCGACTGGGGGTACGCGCCGCGGATCGAGGTCGTGGTCGACGGCGAGGTGGTCCACGACGGCTTCGTGGTCGCCCGCGCCGAGAGCGGGGGGCTGCCGCCGTTCCGCACCGCGGTCAAGGCCCCCTCCGCCGATCCGGACCTCGGCCTCGACGTCTTCATCTACCCGTTCGCGCCCGACGGTGACAGCGGCAGCCCCGAGCTGACCGGCGCACCGTGGGACGAGGCCCCGGTCGCCATCGTCCGCAACTACCGCGGCGACCTCCAGCTCGGCCGCACCCAGCAGTCGGTCTGGCAGCTCGACACCTCGGCGCTCGAGTCGAGCGGTGGTGCGTTCCTACGGCCAGGCAGCGAGGTCACCCTCGACGGTGACGTGACCATCCGGTTCCACGAGATGCGCCGCTGGGTGGGCTTCCAGGTCTCCAACCGTCCGCAGCTGCCGTGGCTGCTGTTGGCGTCCGTCATGCTGCTCGGCGGGCTCTGGCCGGCCCTGTACGCCTACCGCCGCCGCCTGTGGGTAGCGGCGTCCACGGACCCGGCGTCGGGACGTACCCTGGTGACCGTCGGCGGCCGGGCCTTCCAGCGCCCACAAGCCTTCGAGGAGGAGCACGAGCAGCTCGTGCGTGCCCTCGCCGACGCGACCGACGCCTCACCGGTCGACCCCGCACCGCGCTCGACGCCGGACGCGACGACGCCCACTGTCGGTAGCCCACCCGCCCGCCGCCCCTCCGGCCGCGCCTGACCCGGGAGCCCGAACGTGCCACAGGACCTCGCCGAGCTGTCACGGTTCCTGTACTCGCCCGTCACGCTGCTGTTGTACGTAGCCGCGACGGGGGCGAACCTCTACGCGCTCACCGCCCGGGCCGCCCCGGAGGGCTCGCGCAGCGGCCGGGTGCTGCCGGGCACGCGGGCCCAGCAGCTCGGGATCGTGCTCGCCGTGCTCGCCGTGGTCGCGCACATCGCGCACGAGGTGGTCCGCGGCATCGCCCAGCAGCGCCTGCCGCTCGGCAACATGTTCGAGTTCAGCTCGGCGATGGCCCTGACCGGCGCGATCGCCGGCATCGTCTACCTCGTGGTGATCCGCAAGCGTCCCGAGCTCCTCGGTTTCGTGATGCTCGGGGCCACGCTCGTGGTGGGTTCGGCGATGCTCGCCTACAGCGACCCGGGCCCGCTCCAGCCGATCCTCGACACCTGGTGGCGTTCGTTCCACGTGAGCATCATCGTGGCCGCCGCAGGCATCCTGACCGTCGGGTTCGTCTTCACGGCCCTCTACCTGCTGCGTGACACCGCGGAGCGGTACGTCGCCGAAGGGCGCTCGGCGGTCACCTCGGGCTCGACCGTCGGCGCCGCGCACGTGTCGGACCTGACGTCGGCCGACGATGCCAGCTCGGTCGACGAGCGGGTCGCGCCGGACACGCTCGGGGACGCTGCTCCCGGCGACACCGTCGTCCAGACGAGCGACGCGGCCGCCTACCGCGTGGCCCTCCGCCGCGGGATCTCGGCACCGAAGCTGGCGATCGGCACCTTCCTCGGCACCTCCACCGTCTCGTGGATCTACATCGCCACGCCGACGTTGGACCTGTCGACGGGCATCCAGCGCTTCCTGACGATCAACCTCACCCTCGTGGCCGCGGCCCTGCTGTCGCGCTGGTTCGTCGGCTTCCTGCCGCCCGCTGCCACCCTCGACAACCTCGCCTACCGCACGATCGCGCTCGGGTTCTTCGCCTGGACCTTCGGCGTCATCGCCGGCGCGATGTGGGCCGAGCAGTCCTGGGGCCGGTTCTGGGGCTGGGACCCCAAGGAGACCGGCTCGTTCCTGACCTGGGTCGCCTACGCCGCCTACCTGCACGCCCGGGCCACGCGCGGCGCTCGCGGCCGGTCGGCCGGTTGGATCGGTCTGTGGGCGTTCGCGGTGCTGATGTTCGCCTACCAGGGTGTGAACCTGGTGATCGTCGGGTTGCACTCGTACGCGGGGCTCTGACCTCCTCCACCGCTCGGGACGCGGTCGTGTGGCGTCGTCGTGGTCCTCGCACCTGCGAGGCAACCGTCGGGGCGTCGACTGCGAACCACTCCCGTGCTCGTAGCCGCAGGGTGTCGAGCAGGCCACCGGGGAACCGGCGCCGACGGAGCGAGCGAAGAAGAACCCACGATGATCATCAGCCAGCTGGTGGGGGGGACCGCACCTGAGACGGGACAGAGCCCGGCGGTCCGCTTCGCGCGGTGGGGAGGTGTCCTGTACGCCTCGGCCGGCATCATCGGGCTGGCCCTCACCGGTCTGGTCGACCTCACCAGCACCTCGGGCGCGATGCTGTGGGTGTTCGAGGTCAACGCGCTCCAGAACCTGCTGCACCTGCTGATCGGCATCGCGCTCGTGAGTTCCTCGGGATCCTCGCCGGGGGCCGCCCGCGTCGCGACGATGCTCACCGCCACCGCGCTCGGCGTCACCGGCCTCCTCGGGATGGCGCTCGTCGGGACCGAGGCGAACGTGCTGGCCCTGAACCCGCCGTCCAACGCCCTGCACCTGGCCACCGCCGCGCTCGCGAGCATCTGCGCCGCGGCCTCCCCCCGTCAGCGCGCCCCCAGCTAGCCACCCGCACTCCCGGAAGGGCACCGCGTGGAACCCGACAGGAAACGCCGCTTCACCGCCCTGACGGGTGGGAAGCCGGCGATCACCGACGAGGACCTGTTGCTGCGGGTCGCACGTGGGGACCAGACCGCGTTCGGGTCGTTGTTCGACCGGTTCTCGGGGTTGGTCTTCGGGGTGGTCAAGCGCATGCTCCGCGACCCTTCGCAGTCGGAGGAGGTCGCTCAGGAGGTCCTCGTCGAGGTGTGGCGCACGGCGACACGTTTCGACCCCGATCGCGGCTCGGCCCAGACCTGGATCCTGACGATGGCGCACCGCCGTGCCATCGACCGGGTCCGCAGCGAACAGGCCAGCCGCGACCGCACCGATCGCATCGGACAGCGTGACCAGGTCCGCGCCTTCGACGAGGTCGCGGAGGAGGTCGAGCTGCGCTTCGAGCACGAGCAGGTGCGCGGCGCGCTCTCGGCGCTCACCGACCTGCAGCGCGAAGCGGTGGAGCTCGCCTACTACGGCGGGTACACCTACCGCGAGGTAGCGGAGCTCCTCGACACACCCCTCGGCACCATCAAGACCCGGATGCGTGACGGCCTGATCCGCCTTCGCGACGCGATGGGGGTGGCATCGTGAGCTACCTCGGAGGATCGCCCATGAGCCCCGACATCCACACGCTGACCGGTGCCTACGCCGTCAACGCCCTGCCCGACGACGAGCGGCGCGCTTTCGAGGCGCACCTGGCCGCCTGCGACGCGTGCACCCAGGAGGTCGCCGAGCTGCAGGCCACCGCGGCACGCCTCGGTGCGGCCTCGGCGGTGACGCCACCTGCCGGTCTCCGCGACGCGGTGATGGCCGAGATCGCCGACGTTCGCCAGGAGGCACCGTCGCGGGTGCCGTCAGGCCCGGAGCTGCCGCGCATCTCGCCGTCGCGCCGGTGGATGTCCTCGGTGATCGCCCCGGCCGCGGCGGTGGTTGTCATCGCCATCCTCGGGCTGTCGGCGATCGTGGCCAACCTCAGCAGCCGCATCGACCAGATCGAGACGACGACCTCCCAGGTGACCAACGTGATCGCGGCCGCCGACGCGCAGACCATCGAGATCGAGACCCGTGGTAGCGAGGTGGCGCGCCTGATCATGTCGCCGTCGCGCAGCGAGGCGGTGCTCCTGGTCAACGGGATGGCGGCGGCGCCCGAGGACCACAACTTCGTCATCTGGCTCATCGACGGCGAGGGCACGGCCGAGCCGGCCGGCACCTTCGACGTCGACGACCGTGGCCGTGCCACCCGGGTGGTCGCGGGAGACCTGGCCGCCACGGCCGCGCTCGGGGTGACCATCGAACCCGACGGTCAGCCGGTCACCGTGCCGACGTCCGATCCGCTGATGGTGGTCGAGATGCCGACCACCTGAGCCGGGTCAGCCGGGCTCACCGAGGGCCGCTCGCAGGGCGGCTCGCGTGGCCTTGCCCATCGCGTCGCGGGGCAGCGCATCCACCACGGTCACGGCCCGGGGGGCGAACGCCGCCGGGTGCCGCCCACGCACGTGCGCCCGCAGCGCCGCCAGGGTCGGCGGGTGAGCGCCGTCACGTGGCACCACCACCGCGTGGACGACCTCCCCCCACTCGGGGTCCGGTCGGCCGATGGCAGCGGCGTCCGCGACGTCCGGGTGGCTGCGCAGGGCGGTGACCACCACGGACAGGGGCACGTTCTCGCCGCCGCTGATCACCACGTCGTCGATGCGGCCGAGGACGGTCAGTCGGCCGTCCGCCTCGAGCCGGCCGAGGTCGCCGGAGGTGAACCATCCCTCGTCGTCGAGCACGGCAGCGCTCGCCGCCGGGTCGCCCCGGTAGCCCGCGAAGCGGACGGCGCCACGCACCCGGATCCGGCCGTCCTCGGCGACCTCGACCTCGACGCCGTCGAGCGCCCGTCCGTCGTAGACGCACCCACCGCAGGTCTCGGTCATGCCGTAGCTGGTGGTCACCTCGATGCCCGCCGCGGCTGCGCGGGCGAGCAGTTCCGTGCTGGCTGCCGCGCCGCCGAGGAGCACCCGCCGTGGTCCCGCTGCGGCGTCACGGTCGAGCCACCGGTGCAGCTGGGTCGGCACGACGGCGACCCGGTCGGCCCCCGGCGCGAGGAGGGCATCGAGGTCGCCCGGGGCGACCGCGTCCGGATCCGTCCCGAGGGCCCACCCACGCCGGAGGGCGGTGAGGCCGGCGACGTGGTGGAGGGGGAGCGGGACCCGCCAGATCTCGCCGTCCTGGCACCGCAATCGTGCCAGCGAGCCACTCGTCGAGGCGGCGAGCGCGGCGTCGGTCAGTTCGACGCCCTTCGGGGTCCCCGTCGACCCGGAGGTCGCGACCACCAGCGCGGTGCCGTCGGCCGTCGGCAGCGGTGCGGGCAGGGACCGACCCGCCGGGTCGTCGAGCGTGGCGATCCGGTCGGGACGGAGGGCGGACAGCAGGGCGTCCAGCTCCGTTCGCGGCGCAGTCGGATCGAGGGGCAAGATCGCGTCCCCCGCCTCCCAGCGGTCGCGGACCGCTCCCGCGGCACGCGGGTCCGCCGACACCTCGAGGGCGATCAGCCGTGCCACCCTCGCTCCTGGCCTGGTCGGTCGCCGCCGACGGCCTCGGCGGACCGCCAGCGTAGGCTCCGGGACGCGGGCGCCGGGTGGCGCAGCGCGGTCCCGATGGGAGGACGTGCGACGTGGTCTCCGAGCTGTTCGACGCCGACCGGTGGCGCGAGGTCCCCGGGTTCGAGGACCTGACCGACATCACCTACCACCGGGCGGTCGACCAGGGCACGGTCCGGGTCGCGTTCGACCGGCCCGAGGTACGCAACGCGTTCCGGCCGCACACCGTCGACGAGCTGTACCGGGTGCTCGAGCACGCGCGGACCTCGTCGGATGTGGCGTGCGTGCTGCTGACGGGCAACGGCCCCTCGCCGAAGGACGGTGGGTGGGCGTTCTGCTCCGGTGGTGACCAGCGCATCCGCGGCAGGGACGGCTACCAGTACGCGGCCGGCGACACCGCCGAGTCGGTCGATCCGGGGCGGTCCGGAAGGCTGCACATCCTCGAGGTGCAGCGGCTGATCCGGTTCTCGCCGAAGGCGGTCATCGCGGTCGTCCCCGGGTGGGCGGCCGGTGGCGGTCACTCGCTGCACGTCACCTGCGACCTGACCATCGCCTCGCGCGAGCACGCCCGGTTCAAGCAGACGGACCTCGACGTCGCGTCGGTGGACGGTGGGTTCGGGTCGGCCTACCTCGCCACGCAGGTCGGCCAGAAGTTCGCCCGCGAGATCTTCCTGCTCGGTGACGAGTACTCGGCCGAGGACGCCCACCGGATGGGCATGGTCAACCGCGTGGTCGACCACGCCCAGCTCGAGGCGACCGCGCTCGACTGGGCAGCCCGCATCGGGGGCAAGTCGCCGACGGCCCTGCGCATGTTCAAGTTCGCGATGAACCTCCCCGACGACGGGCTGATCGGCCAGCAGGTCTTCGCCGGTGAGGCGACGCGCCTGATCTACGGCACCGACGAGGCGCAGGAGGGTCGCGACAGCTTCCTTCAGAAGCGCGACCCCGACTGGTCGGCCTACCCGTACCACTACTGACCGGACGATGACCGACCGGACCCGCGGCTGCGGCTCGGCTGATCCGGGCCGGGTCGTTGCCTGCCGAGACGCGGGAGCTCCCAGGTGCGCCGGTGGGCGTCCGCTTCCTCGACGGAGCGGAACCGCCGTACCCCGCGGGGAGCGCGAGCGCTCGGACCGAGTGCCCCGGCGATCGCCGAGACGGCACAGGCGGCGGCGATGCCGTCCTCTGGCGTCGCGGCGCGCGGGGCTGCCGGCACCTCCTCGATGCTGCGGTACCGACGGACCGGCACGGCTAGGCCTCCAGGTCGAACGCGTCACGGAGACGTTCGGCGTCGTCCCGGTCACGGCCACGGACGGTGTCCCGCTTCATGCGGTACAGCGTGGCCGGTGTGACGACGCGCATCGTGCGACCCCGGACGTCCACCTCCATCACCTCGAGGTCCGCGAACGCGAACGTGTCACCGAGCCGGCTCACGAGGTCGATGCTGTAGTCCACGTCAGGGGGGCCGTACTGCATCACCGGGTACTCGCCGGCGAGGTCGACCGAGGTGATCTCGTCGATGGACGGGTCCTCGAAGACGCTGTGCAGCGCTCGGCGGAGCCGGGCGACGTTCTCCTCGTCGGGCGCGACGAACAGGTCGAGGTCACGCGTGGCTCGGTCCAGGCCGTGCGCGGCCAGTGCCATCGCCCCGATGACCGCGTAGTCCACCCCCTGGGCTTCGAGAGCCTCCAGGACCGCGAGCACGTCGTCGAGTTGCATGCGTGGAGGGTAGACGTGGCCGTGGTGTCGGCGGCGCCCGGTGGACCTCTACGCTGGTGGGGATGACGACCACGAGCGGCGCTCCGGGCGCGCGGATCTGGATCGAGGCAGCGCGTCCCCGGACGCTGCCCGCTGCCGTCGCGCCCGTGCTCGTGGGGACCGCAGCGGCGGAGGTGGCCCCCGGTGGCCTGTCGGTCGTGCGGTTCCTGCTGGCGCTGACCGTGGCGCTGACCCTCCAGGTGGCGGTCAACTTCGCCAACGACTACTTCGACGGGGTCAAGGGCGTCGACACCGAGGCCCGGACCGGCCCGCGCCGGGTGGTCGCTGCCGGCCTCGTCGCGCCGTCCGCGATGAAGCGTGCGATCGCGCTCACGCTCGTCGTCGCTGCCCTCGCCGGCCTGGCGCTGGCGGCCCTCGTCGGGTGGGAGCTGCTGCTCGTCGGCGTGGCCGCGGTCCTCGCCACCCTCGGTTACTCGGGCGGGTCGCGCCCGTACGCCTCCGCCGGGCTCGGTGAGGTCTTCGTCTTCGTCTTCTTCGGCGTGGTCGCGACGGTCGGGTCGGCCTACGTCCAGGACGGCGGCGTGACGATGGTGGCGGTGCTCGCATCGCTGCCGATGGGGTGCCTGGCGACCGCGCTGCTGGTGGTCAACAACCTGCGTGACATCCCGTCGGACACCGAGGTGGGCAAGCGCACGTTGGCGGTCCGTCTCGGCGAGCCCCGGACCCGCCTGCTGTACGTCGTCCTCGTGGCGGTGGCGTTCACCGGGCTCGTGCCGTTGGTGCTGGTGACGGGGGAGGGTTGGCTGCTGGCTCCCCTCCTGGCGATCGTGGTCGTCTGGCGAGGTGTCGAGCTGGTCCGCCATGCGCCGCTCGGCCCGCGCCTGATCGCCGCGCTCGGGCACACGGCGCAGGCGCAGTTGGTGTTCGCCCTGCTGTTGACCGCTTCCCTGCTGTTGACCGGGGGTGGCCGGTGACGGGAGGCCGGGGCGAGGTCGCCGAGCTGGCGCCGTTCGAGCTCCCGATGCGCCTGCGGTTCCGGGGGGTGACCTCGCGCAGCGGTGTCCTACTGCGCGGCCCCGCCGGGTGGGGGGAGTTCTCGCCGTTCGAGGAGTACGGCCCCGCGTACGCCGCCAGGTGGCTGGCCGCCGCCCGCGAGGCGGCCTGCACCCCGTTCCCGACACCCGTGCGCGACCGCGTCCCGGTCAACACCACCGTCCCGGCCGTCGACCCGGCGACCGCGTACGACCTCGTGGCCCGCAGCGGGTGCACGACCGCGAAGGTCAAGGTCGGGGAGGCCGGTCAGGACCTCGCCCTCGACGTCGAGCGGGTCGCCGCGGTCCGGGATGCGCTCGGCCCCACCGGTGCCCTGCGCGTCGATGCGAACGCCGCCTGGGACGTGGAGACCGCCGTGCTCGCCATCGGGCGTCTGGACACGGCCGCGGCCGGCCTCGAGTACGTCGAGCAGCCGTGCGCCACCCTCGGGGAGATGGCGGAGGTCCGGTCGCGGGTCGCGGTACCGCTGGCAGCGGACGAATCCGTGCGGACCGCCGAGGACCCCCTCCGGATCGCGGGGCTCGACGCCGCTGACGTCCTCGTCGTCAAGGTGCAGCCGCTCGGCGGGGTGGTCCGCGCCCTCGAGGTCGTCGACGCGGCCGGCTTGCCCGCCGTCGTGTCCTCGGCGCTGGAGACCTCGGTCGGCCTCGCTGCCGGGGTCGCGTTGGCAGCGGCCCTGCCCGAGCTGCCCTACGCCTGTGGCCTCGGGACCGCGACGCTGCTGTCCGCCGACGTCACCGACCAGCCGCTCACCCCGCTCGACGGTCACCTCGAGGTCCGTCGGGTCACCCCGGACCGGGCCTCGCTCGACCAGGCGACCCCCGAGCCGGACGTCTCGATGGCCCTGCTCGAGCGCCTCGCCGCAGCGTCCGCGCACCTGCACACCTGATCCCGGAGGGACCCGCTTGCAGGCCCAGAACCCGTCCCACGCCCTGGCGCTGGTCCTCGTGGACGAGCTGGCGCGCTGCGGTGTCACCGACGCGGTCCTCGCGCCCGGCTCGCGGTCCGCCGCCCTCGCGATGGCGCTGCACGACGACCCTCGGCTGCGCCTGCACGTCCAGGTCGACGAGCGCTCGGCCGGCTTCCTCGCCGTCGGCCTCGGCCGCGCCACCGGACGACCCGCCGCGGTCGTGGTCACCTCCGGCTCGGCGGTCGCCAACCTCCACCCGGCCGTGGTCGAGGCCCACACTGGTGCCGTCCCGCTGCTGCTGCTGACCGCCGACCGCCCACCCGAGCTGCGCGGGACGGGAGCCAACCAGGCCATCGACCAGCTCCACCTGTTCGGGCGTAGCGTGCGTTGGTTCCACGAGGCCGGTGCTGCCGACGACCACCCGGGGGCGGTGGCGCACTGGCGGTCGATGGCGGCACGTGCCGTCGGCGAGGCACTCGGCCTCGCCGGCCCGGCCGGTCCGGTGCACCTGAACCTGCCGTTCCGTGAGCCCACCGTCCCGGCGAGCGATGACGGCCGGACGCGGGCGGAGCCGTTCTCGGCGTCGCTGGACGGCCGACCCGAACGTCGCCCGTGGGTCAGCATCACCCGAACGCCACGCCACGCGGCGCCGGGCGAGCTCGCCGTCCTCGCCGGACGGCTGGTGGCGACCGAACGCGGGCTGATCGTGGTCGGGCAGACCACCGCCCCCGCGGGTCCGATCCACGCGCTCTCCCGCGCCACCGGCTACCCCGTGATCGCCGAACCGCCCTCGGGCGCCCGGCTGCCCGGCGCGCTGGCCCACGCCCACCACCTGCTCGGCCACGCTGGCTTCGCCCGGGCGCACCGACCCGACCTCGTGATCCGCATCGGCCGCACGGGGGTGTCGCGCAACGTCGCGTCACTGCTCGGACCCGACGTGCCGCAGGTGCTGATCGACCCCGACGGCGGGTGGCACGACCCCGACCGCGCCGTCAGCCACCTGCTGGTCGCCGACGTCGCCGCCACCTGCACCGAGCTGGTCGACGAGCTCGCCGTACCTGCCTCGTCGGAGTGGGCCGACGGGTGGGCCGCCGCCGACGCGGCCGCTGCCGATGCCGTGGCCGCGGTGCTCGACGACGGCGACCTCCCCTCCGAGCCGCGGACCGCACGCGACCTCGCCGCGGCGCTGCCCGACGGGACCACCCTGGTCGTCGGGTCGTCGATGCCGATCCGCGACCTCGACCAGGTGATGTGCCCCCGCGAGGGCCTGCGCGTCCTCGCCAGCCGAGGAGCCTCCGGGATCGACGGGACGGTGTCGACGGCGCTCGGGATCGCCATCGCGGACGCGACCAGCGACGGGGCCCGGCGGCAGCCGACCGTCGCGTTGGTCGGCGACCTGACCCTCTTGCACGACAGCAACGGCTTCCTGCTGTCACCCGACCTCGAGCGCGTCGACTGCACCTTCGTGGTGCTCGACAACGACGGCGGCGGCATCTTCTCCTTCCTGCCGCAGGCCGCCTACCCGGCGTCCTTCGAGCGCGTCTTCGGAACCCCGCACGGTCGCGACCTGTCGCACCTCGCCGCGTTCCATGAGCTCGGCTACCACCGGATCGACCTCGCCAGCGACCTGCCCACCGTCCTGACCCGCACCCGCCTGGCCGGCGGCATCCACCTGGTCCACGTGCGGACCGACCGCGAAGCCAACCGCCAGCTCCACGACCGCCTCACCCGCGCCGTCCACGACGCACTCGGCTGAGGGTCCGATCCAGGGTCGTCCTCGGTCGCTGGGCGACCTGCGGTCTCCCGGCGCCGTGCGTGCTCCTCGATCCCTGAGGGTCTCGTCCGCGCCTCCGGCGGGAGGGTCGTCCTCGGTCGCTGGGCGACCTGCGGTCTCCCGGCGCCGTGCGTGCTCCTCGATCCCTGAGGGTCTCGTCCGCGCCTCCGGCGGGAGGGTCGTCCTCGGTCGCTGGGCGACCTGCGGTCTCCCGGCGCCGTGCGTGCTCCTCGATCCCTGAGGGATCTCGTCCGCGCCTCCGGCGGGAGGGTCGTCCTCGGTCGCTGGGCGACCTGCGGTCTCCCTGTGCCGTGCGTGCTCCTCGATCCCTGAGGGATCTCGTCCGCGCCTCCGGCGGGAGGGTCGTCCTCGGTCGCTGGGCGACCTGCGGTCTCCCGGCGCCGTGCGTGCTCCTCGATCCCTGAGGGATCTCGTCCGCGCCTCCGGCGGGAGGGTCGCCTGAGTTCGGCAGCGGGTGTTGATGGATGGGCCCGAAGGGATGCGCAGCAACGGGCGTTCGCTACCGGTTGCAACCGCACGTGCTGAGGTGGGCGTTGGCTACCGGTTGCAACCGCACGTGCGGCTACGAGCGTGGCGGCCGGGTCGCGGTCGCGGGCGCTGACGAGCTCAGCGGGTGACGAAGCGCACCTCGACGTGCTCGTGGTCTCCCACTGGAGCGATGCCGCGGCATCGCTCCGGAACCAGGGGCAACCGACCGGTGCAGAACCGCCGGGACGCATAGCTCGTACGGGCGTGGTGCCCCGTCCGCCGGGGCGCCGCTGGCCGCAGGTGGAGCAGATGGATGCGGTCCCGGCCGCGCCCACCCGCTCCACCTCCGGGCCGGCCGTGTCGACCGGCGAGCGGCGACGCGGATGCAGTCATCAGACTGCATCTGAGCATCGGGGTCACGGCGTCGTGCCTGGGCGGTCCCCGGCCCGGCCGCGAACCGCCTCGACGAGCTCGCGACGCCGGGCGTGTCCCACCGGTCGTCGGGGTGCTCGGTGACGTGAGAAGACGACGGTGACGGCAGACGGCGGTCCAACGCCGTTCCGGCGTCACGGTCGAAGCCTGGCGTCACCGGACGAGGGCGCTCGATGGTCACGTGGCCGAGGCTCGGGTCGTCGACGACCGGGTGACGCTGCGCGTCTCCGAGCAGCGGGATCTCGCCAGCTACCACGAGCGGCTGGCGGCGCTCGTGCGCCGCTACGAGCTCGTCAGCGCGCCCGACGACCCGGTAGCGGTCGCGAACGAACTGCTGCGTCGCGCCTGGGACACCGAGACCGGATCTGGCTCATGGCTGCGTTGTGCGAGGCGGACCCGTCGAGACGGGCCGGACATCGTTCAGCCACCGGTCGTGAACATCGCGTGGGGCTACGACATCGGGGACACACACGCCCACGTGACGACCAACTGCAGCCCCGCGATCGAGGGCGAACCGATGGACGTGTTCTTCACTCACGACGTCCGAGGGGTCGTCGACCCGGATGACGGGCAACCGCTCTGGCCCTGACGGGCTGCCGCTTGACCTAGATGCTGCGGCCGTAGTGCCTCGCTCCGCTTGCTACGGCCGGATGATGGCGTCTTCGATGCTCGGATCCCAGGACGCTTCTCCGGCGGGCGGATCGTGATCCGTGTTCCGACCTCGGTCGGCGGCCGTCCCCCGCGGAGCGGAGGGGAGGCGGCTGGGTCACGGTTCGAGGGCGGCCTGCATCGCGAGGAGCTTCAAGCGGGTCTCCTCGAGCTCGTCCTCCGGCAGAGAAGCGGCGACGATCCCGACGCCGGCGAAGAGCCGCGCCCGTGCGCCCGCCAGCTCGGCGCAGCGCAGCGCGATGGCCCACTCGCCGTCGCCCGCTGCGTCGATCCAGCCGACCGGTGCGGCGTAGCGTCCCCGGTCCATGCCCTCGAGCTCGGCGATGACCTCGAGCGCCCGGTCCCTCGGGGTGCCACCGACGGCCGCGGTCGGATGCAACTCGGCGACGACCTCCAGGACGGAAGCGGACCGGTCGAGGTGGCCACCGAAGAGCGTGGCGAGGTGCTGGACGTTGTCGAGGCGAAGCAGCCGCGGTTCGGGGTCGTGCTGCAGGTCGGCGCAGCGGGCCGCCAGGACCTCCCGGACCGAGTCGGCGGCCAGCTGGTGCTCGTGACGGTCCTTGTCCGATGCGAGGAGGGCGGCGCCGAGGGCGGCATCCTCGGCCTCGTCGGTGGACCGGCCGGTCGTGCCGGCCAGCACGCGGGAGGTGACCCGGTCACCGTCGCGGGCGAGGAGGAGCTCGGGCGTGGCGCCGACGAGGCCCTCGACCACGAAGGTGTGGCAGCTCGGGAAGCGTGCCGTCAGGCGGCGTGCGAGGTCGAGCGGGTCGAAGGTCTCCTGCGACCAGACCGCGTGGTCGCGGGCGAGGACGACCTTGTCGAGGTCGCCGGCCTGCAGGCGGTCCACCGCGATCGCCACGGCCTCCAGCCAGCGCAGGTCCGGCTTGGACGAGCCGGCGAACCGCGGCCGGTCGCGGGGCGGTGTGAGGGGTGGCGTGGTCGCCGGACCGGGGACGGTGGCCGCACCGTCGGGATCGAGGGTGGTCAGCCACGTGGTCCCACCGCGACGGCCGACCACCACGCGCGGGACGATCAGCGCCGACCCGGCCGCACCGGCATCGAAGGTGAACGCCCCGAGCGCCACCAGGCCCGTGCCCGGGAGCCCGACCTCGTCGTCGACCTCGGCGTCCCTGCCGAGGTCGTGGAGCTGGGTCTCCGCGCGGGCGAAGCGCTCGTCACCGGGACCAGGATCGAGGCGGGCAGCCACCCCCCAGCCGACCAGTCCTTCGCCGCGCCGCACCCACGCCACCGGGTCGTGGGACGCGGGGGACAGGTCGAGGAGCGGACGGTCGTCGTCGAGCCGCCGTGTCACGACGCGCAGGCTCACGCGCCGGCTCCGTCCTCGCGGGCGCCGTCCGGACCTTCCACCTCGCGGGCGACACGCTCCGCGGCGGCAGCCAGCAGCCGGCGCCGCGTGTGGTGGGCCACGAGCCGCTCGGTCGCGGGCAGCATGACGCGGTAGGCGGTCACGAGTCGCTCGCTCGCCTCGGACTCGTCGTCGACGGTGCCGCGGACCGGGTCGCGCACGAACCGGAGGAAGGCGTCGACGGCGTGGTCGGCGATCTCGCGTACGGCAGCATCGGTTCGTCGACCGAGGTCGAGCAGCTCACCGAGGGGCAGCCCGGCCTCGACCAGGGCGAGCCCACCACGCACCGCCTCGGCGTCGGCGCGCGAGTACCGGGCCACGCCGGAGGCATCGACGTGGTGCGGCAGCAGCAGGCCGGCCCGAGCGATCGAGCCGAGGAGGGCGCTGGTGGCCCCGACCTCGGCGGCGAGCCCGTCGAGGTCGAAGGGTGCGTCCTCGTCGTCGGAGACGGCTGCGGCGAGGGCCGCGTCCGGACGCGACAGCGCGCCGTCGGTGGGCGACGGCGCGGGGTCGTGGGGCGGGTTCGACGGGGGCACGTGCGCGAGGCTACGGCACCCAGCGGGGTGCCTCCCCGTCAGCGGCGGAACAGGCCCTTCTTGGCGGCCTTCTCGTCCAGGCGACGCTGGGTGCGTCGGCCGACCCCGCGGGCGGTGAACGAGCCGTCGAACGGCGAGTTCGCCGCGTCGGCGGTCGGCGGCGGGCCGGGGGGCGCGGCCACCGGCACCGGGGCCGGCGGTAGGGCCGCCCCGAACGAGGTGACGGTGGGTGCTGGTGCGGGAGGTGGCATCGCATGGGCCGGTGGCGCTGCAGGGGCTGGCGGCGCTGCGGCGGCCGGCGGCATCGGGGGTGACGGCTCGGCTGCGACCCAGAGCTCGTCGAGCATGCTGGCCGACGGTGTCGGCGCGGGCGCGGCGACCGGGTGCGCGGTGGGAGGTGGTGACACCGGCCTGGCGGCGCTGGCGTCGCGGTCGTCGAGCGATCCGATGGCCGCTGCGAGGCTGGCGAGCTCGTCGAGGCCGGTGGCCTCCTCGGGCGAGCTCGGGGGCGCCGGTGAGCCGGGCGTCACGGCGAGGTTCGCCGGTGGGACCGGCGGGACGGGGTCCTGGGAGGCCGGGGCCGGTGTGGGCCGAGGCGGCGCCACGGCGGGACCGTCGGAGCCGAGGCCGCCGAGATCCCCGAGGTCGTGCAGCACCCGGAGGAGGTCGTCGCTGCTCTCGGCAGCCGGGGCCACGGCCTCCGTGGCGGCGGCGGGGGTCGTGTCCCGCGAGGCGGGCAGTGACGGAGGCAGGGCCACGCGGGGCTGGGGCGGCTGGCTGTCGATCAGGATCGGGTCGATGTCCACGACGCCGACCCAGGGCTTGGGCTCGTCCGGGTGCGGGACGCTGGTGCCGATGCCGGCCGCGACCCGGGCGCCCGCGTGCCCGACCTCGTGCCCCTCGGGGCAGCGGCCGGAGGGGTCGATCAGCGCCGGGGCGCCGCAGTCGGTGCAGTGTGCGAAGGGCACGTCGTGTCTCCTCGGTGGTCACCGGGTGCCGCGTCCACCGCGCGTCCGGGCGCCGTGGCCGGGGGTAGCCTCGTACCGCGGTACCCCGTCGTCAGGTCATCGGCAGGTGGGTGGCCCGCGTTGAGCGGTCCCGCGAGGCTGTCCGCAGCCCGCACCCGGGCTCCGTGGTCCCGCCCCTGCTGTACGCCATCCCGCCGTCCCCCGCCCCGCACGTCTCGACCGGATGGTTGTCGTGACCTCGAACCCCTCCGCCGATCCAGGTGTCCTGCCCGCCGCTGGCCGCGAGGGCAAGGACGCCGCCCTCGTCCAGGCCATGTTCGACCGGGTCGCCCCCCGCTACGACCTGGCCAACGCCGCGCTGTCGCTCGGGCAGGACGCCCACTGGCGGCGGGTCGTGGCCCGTGCGGCCCGACCGGACGACGCCGACGTGCTCGACGTCGCCGCCGGACCCGGCAACGTCGCGACCGAACTCGTCGCGCGAGGGGCCCGGTCGGTGGTTGCCCTCGACCTGTCCGAGCAGATGCTCCGGGTGGGCTACGAGCGCGGTCACGACGGCATCGTCTGGGTCAACGGCGACGCGCTCGCGCTGCCGTTCCCCGACGAGAGCTTCGACGCGCTGACGATCTCGTTCGGTCTGCGCAACGTCCCCGACCCCGAGGCTGCGGCTCGGGAGTTCGCCCGCGTCCTGCGGCCGGGGGGACGCGTCGTGGTGTGCGAGTTCGCCGCGCCGACGTGGCGGCCGTTCCGTGAGCTCTACCGGCGCTACCTGGTCGGAGCGGTGCCTACCGTCGCACGAGTGGTCTCCTCCTCGCCCGATGCCTACGTCTACCTGGCCGAGTCCATCCTGGCCTGGCCCGACCGCCGTGTCGTCGCGGGCTGGTTCGAGGCCGCCGGGTTCGCCGAGCTGCAGGTCAAGGACCTCGCCGGGGGGATCGTCGCCGTGCACCGTGGGTTCCGCCGGTGAACCGCCGTCGGCGGCGCACCGGGGTGACGCTCGTCCCCGTGCTGGTGGTGCTGCTCGGCCTGCTCGGCTGCCGCGCGGCACTCGATCCGCAGGCCGAGCTCGAGGCCGCGGTGGCCGCCACGGCGGCATCCCCGTTCACCTTCAGCCTGTCCGCTCAGGCGGACCGGGCGGCGCTCGACCAGCTCGGGGGTGACGCGGTCGAGGCCGCCGCCTTCCTCGACGGTGCCGGTCTGACCGGGGCACGGGAGCCCGACGGGCGGCTCCAGGTCGCCTTCACGCTCGGTGGGGACGTGCCGCTGCTCGAAGCCATCTCCCAGGGGGACGGCGAGGGACTGCTGCTGCGGACCGGCCTCGGTGAACTCCTCGGCCTCGAGAGGCGCGATCCCGCCGAGGCGCTCGGCCCCGCCCTCGAGGAGCTCGGCGTCGATGCCGCGGGTCGGGAGGCGCTGGCGACCTCCTTCGCCGGCGGCTGGGTGGCGCTGACCGACGTCGGGGACCTCGGGGAGCTGCTCGGCGCCACGACGGACGACGGTGGAGACCCGGCCCCGGCCTCGGAGGGGCTCGCCTCCCTGCTCGAGGAGGTGACGGTCACCGGCGCGCGCGATGCCGGCGAGGTGCGGCGACTGGACGTCGAGGTGCGCGCCGCCGCCCTGCTCGCTGTCCTCGGGTTGGGCGGGATCGATGGCGGGTTGGGCGGGATCGATGGCGGTCTGGGCGGAAGCGACCGCGCGCTTCCGGGCACCCTCGACCTGCGCGACGGGCAGGTCCTGGAGGTGCGCCTGGAGCTGTCGGGTGGGGACCTCGGTGCCGACGGGCCGGGCACGAGCGGCGCGAGCTCGGAGGCGGCCGGCGTGGTGGAGCTGGTGCTGCGGATCAGCAGCGCCGACGACGGTCATGCGGTCGTCGAGCGTCCCGAGCCGGGTGCTTCGCTGACAGCCGGGCAGCTGCTGGACCTCGTCGATCGGCTGCAGACGGCGACCACCCCGCCCGCCCCGTGAGCCGCCCCCGCGCCCGTGCCGCTCTCCCTCGCACGCCCGTCTGGACCGCTGGCCGGAGTGGGTAGACTGCGCGGGCGCTCGTGAAGGATTTCACGAGCGCTCCCCGCGTGATCGAGGAGTCCGACGATGGCCGCCACGCTCGGTGCCGTGACGGACGCCGACGTCGTCGTCGCCGGTGCCGGTCCCGGTGGTGCGGCCGCGGCCGCGCACCTCGCTGCGCGCGGGCACGACGTGGTGCTGCTCGAGAAGGACCGCTTCCCTCGCGACAAGGTCTGCGGCGACGGGCTGACCCCCCGTGTGGTCGGCGAACTGCTCGAGCTCGGCATGGTCGACGAGGCCCACGGCCGGGTCGACGGGTGGGCGACCCAGAAGGGCCTGCGCATCCACGGTGGTTCGACCGCGATGGAGCTGCCCTGGCCGCAGCTCGACGACTGGCCGTCCTGGGGCGCGACCGCGACCCGCAAGGTCTTCGACGAGGCCGTCGCTCGGCGGGCACAGTCGTTCGGGGCAGTCCTCCACGAGGGTGTCGCGGTCACCGGACCACGGTGGCGCGACGGCAGCGAGAGTCGCGTCGCCGGCGTCACCTGGCGGGACGAGGACGGCCGCGAGGGTGAGGTCCGGGCCCCCGTCGTCATCGCGGCCGACGGTGCCTCGGGCGGCCTGAGCAAGCGCCTCGGGGTCACCCGGCGCACCGATCGGCCGATGGCCGTCGCCGCGCGCACCTACTACCGCTCGCCGCGGGCCGACGACGAGTGGATCAGTTCGTTCCTCGACCTGACCGACGCCGACGGTGACCTGCTGTCGGGCTACGGCTGGGTCTTCCCGCTCGACGACGGCACCATCAACGTCGGGCTCGGCCTGTTGTCGACCTCGAAGGACTTCCGCGCGGTCAGCTACCGGCGGCTCCTGCAGTCCTGGGCCGGGGGCATGGCCGACGAGTGGCACACCACCGAGGACAACCGCACCGACGCGATCCGTTCCGGCCCCATCCCCATGGGCTTCAACCGCACCCCGCTGCACCAGCGCGGGGTGCTGCTCGTCGGCGACAGCGGGGGGATGGTCAACCCGTTCAACGGCGAGGGCATCTCGTACGCCATGGAGGCGGCTCGCCTCGCCGCCGAGGTGGTCGACGGTGCCTTCACCAGCAAGCGCACCGCCGACCTCGACGCCTACGACCGCGAGCTTCGTCAGCGGTGGGGCGGGTACTACACGCTCGGCAAGGTCTTCGCCGAGCTGGTGGGCCACCCCGCCGTGATGCACGTCTGCACCACCTACGGCATGCCGGTCCGGCCCCTGATGGAGCTGGTGTTCAAGCTGATGGCGCACCTGACCGACCGCCACCCGTCGGACACCAAGGACGTCGTCATCAACACCCTGTCGCGCCTGGCGCCGGCCGCCTGATCCCGATCCGCCCCGACCACTGACCGTCCGTCTCACCTGACCCACCCGACCGCACGGGTCCGCGCGCCTTGCGGCCCGTGACAGCCCGCCCCTACCGTTGCGCGCACCACGTGCGGCGGCAGCACCCCCGGCCACGCGCCCCCGCGTGCAGCGCGGACGGCACGACCGACCGCACCCCACCTCGAGCGACCACCGAGGAAGACGCCCGATGCTGTCCGAGTACCTGCCGATCCTGCTGCTCGCCGGCCTCGCCACCGCCTTCGCGGTCGGGTCCCTGGCGGTCAGCTCGCTGGTGGGCCCGCGGGTACCCAACCCGACCAAGCTCGCCGCCTACGAGTCGGGCAACGTGCCCCAGGCGAAGATCATCGGGTCACGGTTCTCGGTGAAGTTCTACATGGTCGCGATGCTGTTCCTGATCTTCGACGTCGAAGCCGTCTTCCTGTACCCGTGGGCCGTCGTGTTCCGCTCGCTCGGGTGGTTCGGTCTGGCCCAGATGGCGATCTTCCTGGGTGTCCTCGGTGTGGCCTTCATCTACGAGATCGGCCGAGGAGGCCTCGAGTGGGACTAGAGAGCAAGCTCCCCAACGGCGTCCTGCTGACGAACCTGGAACGGTTCGTCAACTACTCGCGTTCCACGTCGATGTGGCCGGCGACGTTCGGCCTGGCCTGCTGCGCCATCGAGATGATGGCCGTGGGTGGCCCCCGCCACGACATCGCCCGCTTCGGCATGGAGGTCTTCCGCGCCTCGCCGCGCCAGGCGGACCTGATGATCGTCGCGGGCCGGGTGAGCCAGAAGATGGCGCCGGTCCTGCGCCGCATCTACGACCAGATGTCCGAGCCCAAGTGGGTCCTGTCGATGGGGGTCTGCGCCACGTCGGGTGGGATGTTCAACAACTACGCGCTGGTGCAGGGCGTGGACCACATCGTGCCGGTCGACATGTACGTCCCGGGCTGCCCCCCGCGCCCTGAGATGCTGCTCGACGGCATCCTCAAGCTCCGTGAGCAGGTCCGCACGTCCACCTTCAGCGAGCTGGCGGATCAGGCGTGAGCGAACCCACCATCACCCCGGGTCGCGAACCGGCCACGGGCGACCAGGCCGCGACGCCCATCCCCGGCACCGACGGCCCGCCGCTCGCCAACGAGCGGCTCGTCGCGCGGGTCCAGGAGCGCTTCGAGGGCGTGCGTTCCCTCGAGTTCCGGGGCGAACTGACGCTCTTCGTGAGCCCCACGCAACTCGTCGACGTCATCACCTTCTGCCGCGACGATGAAGCCCTCGCGTGCGCGCTGCTCGCCGATCTGTCAGCCGTGCACTGGCCCGCCGGTGAGCACGTCATCGAGCGCCAGCAGTCGACCACCGGGTGGCCGGAGTACCGCATCTCACGCGACGAGGGCGTGGTCGAGGTGCTCTACGTCCTGCGGTCGATCGCCTTCAACCACTGGTTGCGTCTGTCGGTCGGGGTGTCCGACGAGGAGGGCAGCAGCACGCTGCCGACGGTGACCCACCTGTTCCCGACGGCGAACTTCCACGAGCGCGAGGTCTTCGACATGTTCGGGGTCGTCTTCGAGGGCCACCCGAACCTGGAGCGCATCCTGATGCCCGATGACTGGCTCGGGCACCCGCAGCGCAAGGACTACCCGCTCGGGGGCGTGGACATCACCTACAAGAACGACAAGTTCATCCCCCCGCCGGACCAGCGCGACCTCCGGGAGATCGTGGAATGAGCGGCGTCGGAGGTGGAGGCATGAGTGTCTCAGAGCGCGGGAGTGCGGACACCACGGGTGAGCTGTGGGTCGAGGGTGCGGACTGGGAGTCGGTGGTCGACGCCGTCGAGGACGACCTCCTCACGGTCAACATGGGCCCCCAGCACCCGTCGACGCACGGCGTGCTGCGGCTGCTGCTCGAGCTCGACGGTGAGACCATCACCAAGCTGCAGCCCATCATCGGCTACCTGCACACCGGGATCGAGAAGAACGCCGAGTTCCGCGCCTGGCACCAGGGGCCGACGTTCTTCACCCGCATGGACTACGTCGCCCCGCTCTACCACGAGATGGCCTTCTGCCTGGCGGTGGAGAAGCTGCTCGACGTGCGCGTCCCCGAACGCGCCGAGGTCGCCCGGGTCATCCTCCTCGAGTTCAACCGCATCAGCTCGCACCTGATCTGGCTGGCGACGGGAGGCATGGAGCTCGGCGCGACGACCGTCATGACGATGGGCTTCGGGCTGCGCGAGCACATCCTCGACCTGTTCGAGTCGCAGTCGGGCCTGCGGATGAACCACGCCTACATCCGCCCCGGTGGTCTCGCGCACGACCTCACCGACGACTTCGCGGCCCGCTGCGAGGCGCTGCTGGACATGATCCCCGGCAAGATGCGGGACTTCGAGGACCTGCTGCGGCGCAACCCCATCTTCAACGATCGCCTCCGCGACGTCGGGATCATCGACGCGGAGACGTGTCACGCGTACGGCATCACCGGCCCGCTGCTGCGTGCCGCCGGCGTGCCGTGGGACCTGCGCAAGCACCAGCCGTACTCGGGCTACGAGCGCTACGACTTCGACGTGCCGACCTCGGACCTGGCCGACTGCTGGGGCCGGTTCGAGGTCCGCATGGCCGAGATCGACGAGTCGATGCGCATCATCCGCCAGGCCCTCGATCAGCTGCCCGGCGGCCCCGTGATGGTCGAGGACAAGCACATCGCCTGGCCGTCGCAGCAGTCGGTCGGCGCCGACGGCGTCGGCAACGACCCCGAGTACATCCGCCACATCATGGGCGAGTCGATGGAGGCCCTGATCAACCACTTCAAGCTCGTCACCCAGGGCTTCACGGTCCCGGCGGGCCAGGTCTACCAGACGGTCGAATCGCCCCGCGGTGAGCTCGGCTACGCGGTGACCTCGTCGGGGACCAACAAGCCCTACCGCGTCCACGTCCGCGAGCCCTCGTTCGTCAACCTGCAGGCGGCGGACGTCATGAGCCGCGGCGGGTCGGTGTCCGACGTCATCGTCGTGGTGGCCTCGCTCGACCCGATCATGGGCGGCGTCGACCGCTAGCCCGCACCCCGCTCGACCCCGTACCAGCACGACCCCGCTCGACCCCGCACGACCCCGCACGACCCCGCACGACCCCGCACGACCCGTACGACCCCGCTCGACCCCGCCCCATCCGACGCCCCTGAGGTCCAGACCCGTGCCCCTCACCGAGACCACGCGCGACGAGCTGCGTGCGCTGACGCAGAAGTACCCCGTCGCGCGCGCTGCGCTGCTGCCGATGCTGCACCTCGTGCAGGCCCACGAGGGCTACGTCAGCGAGGACGGCGTGGCGATGTGCGCGGACGTGCTCGGGCTGACCAAGGCCGAGGTCGGCGCCGTGGCGACCTTCTACACCATGTACAAGCGCGAGCCGGTCGGGGACTACCTGCTGAGCGTCTGCACCAACCCCACCTGCAAGATCGCCGGCGGCCAGGCCATCTACGAGTCGTACGTCGAGGCGTGCGGCGGTGCCCACGTCGACCCCGACGGGGCCGGGGTGATGGTCGAGCACGCCGAGTGCCTCGGGATCTGCGACGCCGCCCCGGTGGTGCAGATCAACTACGAGATGTTCGGGCCGGTCACCCAGGACGAGGCGATGGACCTGCTGAAGAAGGCCAAGGCGGGCGACCCGCCCGCCTCGAACCGGTCCGGGCAGGTCCCGCCGACCTTCACGGCCGTCGAACGCGAGCTGTCGGGCATCGACGACGGGGTCCACGCCCAGCTCGTGGACGCGGCGCGGGTGCAGGCCACCAGCCCCGTGCCGCCGGCGTACCGGTCGGGTGAGACCGACATCCCCGTCACCCACCCCGGTGGCGACCCGACCGGTCACGGGGGGCAGGCCTTCGCGGCCGCCGCCGGCTTCGGCGAGGTGCCGTCGCCCACCGACCGCGCACCGGACGCCGTCGCGACCGACGCCGCTGCGGCCACCGAGCAGCAGGACGTCGCGGGGCCCGAGGACCGTGCCGCACCCGAGGACGTGGCCGCGGCCGAGGCGACCCGTGACGAGGGGGCCTACAGCGAGGCGCAGGAGCTCGGCGAGCAGGTGACCGATCCGACCCCGACGCCCCCCGGCGACGCCTCGGTCGGCGCCGAGGAGACCATGGACGAGGAGGCTGGCAAGCCGCAGCCCTTGGCGCGGACGGGCATCCCGGCGGACGCGCCCGAGCCGGGCACGCCCCAGCCGCCACCGACCGACGAGCCCGAGGAAGGTGACCGGTGAGCGACCAGACCACGTCCGCGGACGGGGCCGAGCAGCCCACCTCGACCGGGGGGACCGACCGGCACCTCGCCCACACGGCAGCCGGTGCCGCCGTCGCGCTGACCGAGCGCTACAGCGTCCCGAACGCCGGGGACATCGACGTCTACGAGCAGCACGGCGGCTACGTCGGCCTCCGTACGGCGCTCGAGATGGACCCGAAGGACATCATCGAGACCGTGAAGACCGCGGGCGTCCGTGGACGCGGGGGCGCCGGCTTCCCGACCGGCATGAAGTGGTCCTTCGTCGCCCAGGACACCGGCAAGCCGATCTACATCGTCTGCAACGCCGACGAGGGCGAGCCGGGCACCTTCAAGGACCGCGAGGTCATGGAGCTCGACCCCCACCAGTTGGTCGAGGGCATGATCGTGGGTGGGCTCGCGCTCAACTCCGAGCAGGGCTACATCTACCTGCGGGGCGAGTTCGCGTACGCGGGACGACAGCTGACCCGGGCCATCCGTCAGGCCTACGAGCGCGGCTACCTCGGGCCGGACGTGATGGGCTCGGGCAAGCGGTTCGACCTCACCCTGCACCGCGGTGCGGGCGCCTACATCTGCGGCGAGGAGACCGCCCTCCTCGACTCGCTCGAGGGCCGGCGCGGCCAACCGCGGCTGCGGCCGCCGTTCCCGGCCACCCACGGGCTGTTCGGCTGCCCGACCACGGTCAACAACGTCGAGTCGATCTCGTCGGTGCCGTTCATCCTGCGCCACGGGGTCGACTGGTACCGCCAGTGGGGGACCGAGAAGAGCGCCGGGCCGAAGCTGATGTGCATCTCGGGCGAGATCGAACGCCCGGGCAACTACGAGTTCGCCCTCGGGACCACCGTGGCCGAGATGCTCGAGGCGGTGGGCGGCATGAAGGACGGCCGCGAGCTGAAGTTCTTCTGCCCCGGTGGATCGTCGACGCCCCTGCTGCCCGCGTCGGCCGCATCCACGCCCTACACCTACGAGGACGTGATGGAGGCCGGGTCCATGCTCGGTACCGGCGCCCTCATGTTGTACTCGGACGCCACCTGCGTGGTCGACATGGTCCTCGGCTGGACCCGCTTCTACGAGCACGAGTCCTGCGGCAAGTGCACGCCGTGCCGCGAGGGCGGCTACTGGCTGAGCCAGATCCTGCACCGCATCGAGACCGGCAGCGGTCGCCTCGAGGACCTCGACCTGCTCCAGGACATCTGCGACAACATCTTCGGGCGCAGCTTCTGCGCCCTCGGTGACGGGATGACCTCGCCGATCGTCGCGTCCCTCCAGCACTTCCGCGAGGAGTACCTCGAGCACCTCCGCCAGGGACGGTGCCCCCTCGGTACGACACCGCCGCGGCGCGACATCGCGACCCTCGACGCGCGCAGCGACGAGCACGGCACCGTGCTGCCACCGGCGCGGGGTACCGAGATCCCGGTCGCCACCCCGGCCCCGACGACGACCGCGGCGAGCCCGGCTCCCGCAGGGCAGGCGTGAGTGATGTCTGAGCAGCCCGACGACCTCGTCAGCCTGACCATCGACGGCCAGGAGGTCCGCGTGCCGAAGGGCACGCTGATCATCCGCGCCGCCGAGCAGCTCGGCACGATCGTGCCGCGCTTCTGTGACCACCCCCTCCTCGACCCGGTCGGTGCGTGCCGCCAGTGCGTGGTCGAGGTCGAGGGGCAGCGCAAGCCCGTCATGTCGTGCACGATGCCGGTGGCCCCCGACATGGTCGTCAGTACCCACCTGACCTCCGAGGTGGCGCGCAAGGGACAGGAGGGGACCCTTGAGTTCCTCCTGATCAACCACCCGCTCGACTGTCCGATGTGCGACAAGGGCGGCGAGTGCCCGCTGCAGGACCAAGCGCTCGCCCACGGCGCGAACACCTCGCGGTTCGTCGACCAGAAGCGTCGCTACCAGAAGCCCGTCGCCGTCAGCGCCCAGGTGCTGCTCGACCGCGAACGCTGCGTCCTGTGTGCCCGCTGCACCCGCTTCTCCGAGCAGATCTCCGGTGACCCGTTCATCGAGCTGTTCGAGCGCGGTGCCCTCGAGCAGGTCGCCATCTACGAGGACGAGCCGTACGAGAGCTACTTCTCGGGCAACGTCATCCAGATCTGCCCCGTCGGTGCCCTGACGTCGGCGTCCTACCGGTTCAAGGCGCGGCCGTTCGACGTGGTCACCACCCCGTCGGTCTGCGACCACTGTTCGGCCGGCTGCTCGCTGACCGTGCAGTCGCGCCGAGGTGACATCCAGCGCCAGCTGGCACGCACCAACCTCGCCGTCAACGAGGCCTGGAACTGCGACCGTGGCCGGTTCGGGTTCACCCACCTGACCGCGCCCACCCGGGTCACCACCCCGAAGCTCCGCCGCGGCGGAGACCTCGTGGACGCCAGCTGGGCCGAGGCGCTCGTGACGACCGCCACCGCGATCGGTGAGGCAGCCGAGGCCGGCAGCGGCCGCGTCGCGGTGCTGACCGGAGGCCGCCTCGCGGACGAGGACGCCTACGCGGTCGCCAAGTACGTGCGCACGGTCCTCGGCAGCGACGATCTGGACTTCCGCACCCGCTTCGCGGCGCCGACGGAGGCCGACGAGCTGGTGACCCTGGTCGGGCGTGACGGTGCGACCTACGCCGACGTCGAGGCCTCGCCGGTGACCCTGGTGGTCGACCTCGACCCGGAGGAGGAGGTGCCGATCCTGCACCTGCGGCTCCGCAAGGCGTGGCGTGACCGCAAGGCCCGTCTCGTCGCCGTCGGGCCGTCGCTCGGGTCCCTGTGGGACCTCGCCTGGCGACGGGTCGGGACCCGCCCGGGTGCCGCCGCTGCCGCGCTCGACGCCCTCACGGCCGAGCTGACCGGTGACGGGTCCGCCGAGCTGTCCGAGGTCGCCGCCGAGCTGCGCGCCGCCACCACCCCGCCGGTCATCCTGGTCGGCGAACGGGCCGGGGCCGGCACCCTGACCGCCGCGACCGCTCTCGCCGACGCGTGCGGGGGCAAGGTCAACTGGGTGCCACGTCGTGCCGGGGACCGGGGCGCCCTCGAGGCCGGCCTCGCCGCGGGCGTGCTGCCCGGCGGACGGCGGCTGGACGACGCCGATGACCGCACCGCCGTCGAGGCGGTGTGGGGCGCCCTGCCCACCGACCGCGGTCGCGACCTGCACGCCATCCTGACCGACGCCGCGGCGGGGAAGGTCGACGTCCTGCACCTGATCGGCGTCGACCCGCTGCGTGACGCGGCCTCGCCCGAGCTGGCCCGCAAGGCCCTCGCGAAGGCCAAGCTGGTGGTCGCGCAGGACCTGGCCCTGAACGCCACCGTCGCCGAGTTCGCCGACGTGGTGCTCCCGGCGGCCGCGACCCAGGAGCGCTCCGGCGCCATGACCAACTGGGAGGGCCGGACGCAACGGTTCGCCCGGGCCATCGACGCGCCCGACCTCGTGATGGAGGACTGGGAGATCGTCCAGCAGCTCGCGGCGGTCCAGGGCCGCGACCTCGGGTTCTCCGACCTCGCGCAGCTGCGGGCCGAGATCGCCTCGCTCGGTGTCCGCGCGACCCCGCACACCGCCCCGACGCCGGCCGCGGCGACCGATGGGGCCGACACCGGGGACGTCGGGGACGACGACACCCTCGAGCTCGTCACGGTGCCGGCCTTGCTCGACCACGGCACGATGCTCAGCGGTGCGGTGGATCTGCTCGCCACCCGGCGCGAGCCCTACGCCACGCTGCACAGCTCCGACGCGGAACGGCTCGGCGTCGCCGACGGGGACGAGGTCGAGCTGTCGGCCGGCGGTCGACGGGTCCGGCTGCCCGCGCGGGTCGGCCACGACGTGGTCCCGGGCGTCGTGCGGGCACCCGCGAACTCGACCGAGGTGCCGGCACGGTCCTTGGCGGCCGAGGACGGCAGCGCACGGGTCACGGTGACGGTGGTGGCCCGGGCGGACGACCAGGCCACGACCGCGGAGGTGGCAGGGTGACCGAGACCTTCCCGTTCTGGGTCTACCTCGTCCGCGCGGTCGCGGTCTTCCTCTACTTCCTGCTGTTCACCGCGCTGCTCATCTGGGCCGAGCGCCGCATCCTCGGGCGCATGCAGTCCCGGCTCGGACCCAACCGCGTCGGGCCGTTCGGCATCATGCAGACGCTGGTCGACGGTCTGAAGATGTTCTTCAAGGAGGACGTGACGCCGGGGATGGTCAACAAGCCCATCTTCGTACTCGCACCCCTCATCGGGGTGATCGCGGGGTTCCTGTCGGTGGCCGTCATCCCGCTCGGCGGGAACGTGACCATGTTCGGCGAGACCTTCCCCCTGGTGGTCGCCGACCTGCACGTCGGGATCCTGTGGTTCCTGGCCATGGGCTCGATCCACGTGTACTCCACGTTCCTGGCCGGCTGGGCCTCCAACTCGCCCTACCCGCTGCTCGGTGGGGTGCGTTCGAGCGCGCAGATGGTCAGCTACGAGATCGCCCAGGGCCTGGCCGTGGCCAGCGTCTTCATCTACACGGGGTCCCTGCGGGTCTCGGACATCATCGCCGCCCAGGACCAGGCGTTGTTCGGTATCGAGGGCATCCCCGGTTGGAACGTGGTCCCGCTCTTCCCGGCCTTCCTGGTGTTCGTGGTCGGCATGGTCGCGGAGGCCGGTCGCCCACCGTTCGACCTCGCCGAGGCCGAGGGTGAGCTCGTCGGCGGGTTCAACACCGAGTACTCCGGCATGAAGTTCGGCATGTTCATGCTGGCCGAGTTCATGGCCGCCGTGACCATGTCGGCCGTGGTCGTCACCCTCTTCTTCGGCGGACCCAACGGTCCGACGTTCGGGCTCGGCGAGCCGTTCACCTCGCTGCTGCCGATCCTCTGGTTCACGCTGAAGGTCAGCGTCTTCGTGCTGTTCTTCATCCTGCTGCGTGGCGCACTGCCGCGCGTGCGTTACAAGCAGCTGATGGACCTCGGGTGGAAGGTCCTGATCCCCGTGGCGCTGGTGTGGACCATGGTCACCGCCGGCTTCGTCCTCATCGAGGAGGTCGAGGGCGGCCTGCCGGACGGGGCGCGGATCACGCTCGCGGTCCTCGCCGGCCTCGTGCTGTTGTTCGCCCTGTTCGGCGGCCGCGGCGACGACACCGAGCCCGGGACGGCCCGGGGTGGTCGCCGAGCCCCGGCTGAGACCGCCGCGGCCGGGACCGTGGACCCCGACACGACCGACGTCGGGTTCGACGCCGATCCTGAGGAGGTGTCGCGCTGATGCCCTCCGCGCTGATCACCCTGCTGAGCTTCCTCGTCCTGGCCGGTGCCGTGTACCTGTTCCTGCGGTACAGCATCCTCGGTCGCGGGTTCTCCGTGCCGCTGCGCAACATGGTGCGCCCGGTCGAGACCTCCTCCTACCCCGAGGACCCGCGCCCGCTGACGCCGCGCTTCCACGGCCGGCACCAGCTCAACCGGTACGCCGACGGGCTCGAGAAGTGCATCGGTTGCGAGCTGTGTGCCTGGGCCTGCCCCGCCGACGCCATCTACGTCCAGGGGGCCGACAACACCGTCGAGGCCAGGTACTCACCGGGGGAGCGGTACGCCGAGGACTACCAGATCAACTACAACCGCTGCATCCTCTGCGGCCTGTGCATCGAGGCGTGCCCGACCCGGGCGCTGACCATGACCCACGACTTCGAGTTCTCGGCGGCCACCCGTCAGGAGCTGATCTGGACCAAAGAGGAGCTGATCACCGCGGTGCCGGAGGGCGGCGACGGCACCCCCCAGGCCGACCGTCAGGTCCGTCGGCGGGCGCTGAACTACTACGGTGGCCTCGCCGTGACGCCACCGCTGCTGGCCGGTGGCCGGTTCCAGCCGGCGGCCAACGCACCGTCGGCGCGCGCCGGTCAGGTCGTCCCGACCGGACACCTCCCGGACACCGACGAGGACGCAGCCGACCCCGCCACCGTGGGGACGCAGACGTCGATCCCCCGCCGCCAGGGAGGCCGCTAGATGACCTTGCTGGCCCAGGCCGCGGACGTCGCGGCCACCGATCCGAGCACGGCCGAGACGGTCGTCTTCTACGTGTTCTCGGCCATCGCGCTCGGGTCCGCCGTCGCGGTCATCACGATGCGCAACATCGTGCACGCGGCGCTGATGCTGGTGCTCAACCTGCTCGCCATCGCCGGGCTCTTCCTCGCCCTGGAGTCGACCTTCCTGTCGATCGTCCAGATCCTGGTCTACGCCGGCGCCATCGTCGTGCTGTTCCTGTTCGTCATCATGCTGCTCGGCGTCAGCCGCGACGACCTGCTCGCCGTCACCTCCAGGCGCAACGCCATCCTGGCCGTCGCCGGTGTCGCCGCGCTGGCCGGTGCGCTCCTCGTCGGGATCGTGGGCCCGTACACGGGTGACGACAGCGTGTGCAACCAGGGGGCGACGTCGGGCGCGGGCGGCCGGTGCGTCGGGCTCGAAGCGGCACTCGAGGCCGAGGAACAGGGCTCGGTCAGCTTCCTCGGGGAGCGGATGTTCACCCGGCACACCTACTCGTTCGAGCTCGCCGGCCTGCTGCTGGTCGTGGCGACCGTCGGCGCCACGATCCTCGGACGCCGGACCGACCCCGAACCCGATGACGAGGAGGACCCGCTCCCCGTCGACGGTGCCGGGACCTACGTGCCGGCCGACGTGCTCGCCGACGAGCTCGCGGGCGTCTCCGAGGCCTCCGACCAGCGGGTGGAGCACGAGAAGCCAGAACTGCCCGGCCGGCGCCGGGACGAGATCCCAGATCGGGAGGGCTGAGCCGTGCCGATCGGTTACTACCTCGTCGTGTCCGCGCTGCTGTTCTGCACGGGGTTGGCCGGCGTGCTCGTGCGCCGCAACGCCATCGTGCTGTTCATGTGCATCGAGCTGATGCTCAACAGCGTCAACCTGACCCTGGCTGCCGCCGCCCGCGCGTGGGGTGGTGCGGACGGCCAGGTCTTCGTCTTCTTCGTCATCGTCGTCGCCGCGGCGGAGGTGGTGGTCGGCCTCGCGCTGATCGTGAACCTCTTCTTCCGTCGCGGGACGCTCGACGTCGACGTCCCCCAGCTGCTGAGGTCCTGACGTGTCGTTCCTGCTCGCCGCAGAGGGCGCCGCCGTCGCCAACGAGGTCGTCTCGACCACCTCCGGCGCCATCGGCCTCGCCTGGCTCCTGCCCGTCATCCCGCTGCTGGGGTTCCTCGCCGTCCTGGTGCTGACCCGGACGCTGCGTGAGCACGCCGCCTGGATCGCCACCGGGGCCTCCGCGCTCACCTTCGTCCTGGCCGTCCTGATCTTCCTCCAGGTGCTCGCCGAGCCGGCGACCCACATCCGCCCGATGCCGACCTGGATCGAGGCCGGTGCGCTGCAGGTCGGCTTCGACCTGTTGGTCGACCAGCTGACCACGGTCCTGCTGCTCGTGGTGACCGGCGTGGGCCTGCTGATCCACATCTACTCGCTGGGCTACATGCACGGCGACGCTCGCTACGAGCGCTTCTTCGCCTACCTCAACCTGTTCCTCGCCTCGATGCTGATCCTCGTGCTCGGGGCCAACCTGCTCACCCTCTTCCTCGGCTGGGAGCTGGTCGGCCTGTCGAGCTACCTGCTCATCGGGTTCTGGTTCGAGAAGCCCGCCTACGCGACCGCGGCGAAGAAGGCGTTCATCACCAACCGCATCGGCGACGTGTCGTTCATGGTCGCCATGTTCCTCACGTTCGCGACCTTCGGCACCCTGACGTTCACCGAGTTCCTGCCCCAGGCGGGCGAGCTGTCCTCGGGCGTCGCGCTGGCGCTGGTCCTGCTGCTGCTCGGTGGGGCCGCAGCCAAGTCGGCGCAGATCCCGCTCCACGTCTGGCTGCCCGACGCCATGGCCGGTCCGACCCCCGTCTCCGCGTTGATCCACGCCGCGACCATGGTCACCGCGGGTGTCTACCTGCTGGTGCGGACCTCACCGGTGCTGGTGCAGTCGCTCGACGCGATGCAGGTCATCGGCTGGATCGGTGGCCTCACGGCCTTCATGGCAGCGCTGATCGCCATCCGGCAGGACGACATCAAGAAGATCCTGGCCTACTCGACGGTCTCGCAGCTCGGCTACATGTTCCTCGGCGTCGGCGTCGGCGCGTTCCGCGAGGGCATCTTCCACCTCGTGACGCACGCGTTCTTCAAGGGCCTGCTGTTCCTGGCGGCCGGGTCGGTCATGCACGCCATGGCGAACCGCACCGACGCCTGGGGGATGGGGGGCTTGCGCAAGCTCATGCCGATCACGTTCTGGACCTCGGCCGTGGCCTGGCTGGCGATCTCCGGCGTCTTCCCCTTCGCCGGCTTCTTCTCCAAGGACCAGATCCTGACCGAGGCGTACATGCACGGCCACCTGCCGCTGTACCTCATCGGCCTGGTGACGGCCCTCCTGACGGCCTTCTACATGTCCCGCTGGTTCTTCCTGATCTTCCTCGGTGAGCCACGCTGGAAGGCGCCGCGGCCCGGGGTCGCCACCCACGCGGCGACCACCCGGGCTGCCACGACCGGCGGCCTCGGCGAGAGCGTCCCGCCGGCGCACACCGGTGGGAGGACCCCGTCCTCGCAGGACGCCCACGTCTCGAGCCTGCACCCCCACGAGTCGCCGCCGTCGATGACGGTCCCGCTGGTCATCCTCGCGGTGTTGTCCGCCGTCGGTGGTGCCGCCCTCGGCTTCCAGCACCACGGGCCGCTGTACAACTTCCTCGAGCCGGCCGTCGCCGGGGTCGGCGAGCTCGGGTACGAGGCTGCGGGCGCGCTCACCGAGTTCCACCTGATCGCGATCTCGCTCGTGGCCGCCGGTCTCGGCATCGGCCTCGCCTACCTCGCCTACGTCCGCCGCGACATCAGCCAGGGCCGCATGGCCGAGCCGGTCCGCGGCCCGCTCGCCGAGCTGTTCGAGCGCAAGTTCTTCGTCGACGAGCTGTACGAGTCGGTCCTCGTCCGGGCCGGCGGCTGGTTCGGCGCCCGACTCGAGTGGTTCGACCGACGGGTGATCGACGGCGCGGTCGACGGCGCGGGTGCGCTCTCGACCGGTATTGGGCAGGTGAGCCGTCGCGTCCAGAACGGCCTCGTCCGCAGCTACGTCGCCGGTCTCCTCGTCGGCGCGCTCGCGCTGGTCGCCGTCGTCCTGATCCAGGTGAGGTAGTCGATGGGGCTCCTGACGCTCACGATCGCGCTGCCCCTCATCGGGGCCCTCGCGCTCGCTCTGCTCGAGACCGACGACCGCACCACGCGGCTGGTCGGCTACCTCAGCTCCGGGGCGGCGTTCGTCGCCTCGCTGGTGCTGCTGGTCCGCTTCGACGTCGGTGACGCCGGCCTGCAGCTGGCCGAGACCGTCGCCTGGATCCCGACGATCAACGCGACCTTCTCGGTGGCCGTCGACGGGGTCAGCCTCGCGCTGATCGTCCTGACCACCTTCCTGGTCCCGCTGATCCTGCTGGCCTCGATGCACCAGGTCACCGACCGCCTGAAGGGCTACGTCGCGGCGTTCCTGGTGCTCGAGACGGCCGTCCTCGGCGTCTTCGCCGCCACCGACCTGCTGCTGTTCGTGGTGTTCTTCGAGTTCACGCTCGTGCCGATGTACCTGATCATCGGCATCTGGGGGGGTGCGCTGCGCCGCTACGCCGCGGTCAAGTTCTTCCTCTACACCACCCTCGGCGGCCTGCTGATGCTGGTGGCGATCCTGTACCTGCACGGGCAGGCCGGCACCTTCGACTACGAGGGCATCCGCCAGCTCCAGCTCGGCATCACCGAACAGCGCTGGCTCTTCAGCGCCTTCCTGCTCGCGTTCGCGATCAAGGTGCCGATCTGGCCGGTGCACACCTGGCTGCCCGCCGCCCACACCGAGGCACCCACGGGTGGGTCGGTGTTCCTGGCCGGCGTCCTGCTGAAGATGGGCACGTTCGGGCTGCTGCGCTACTGCCTGCCGCTGTTCCCCGACGCGACCGCGGAGTTCGCCCCCTGGCTGCTCGGCCTGTCGGTGGTGGGGATCCTCTACGGCGCGGTCGTCGCCCTGATGCAGCACGACATCAAGAAGCTCATCGCGTACTCGTCGGTGAGCCACATGGGCTTCGTGGTCCTCGGCACGTTCGCGTTGAACGCCACGGCGACGTCGGCATCGGTCGTGCAGATGGTCAACCACGGGTTGTCGACCGGGGCCCTGTTCCTGCTCATCGGGTTCCTCTACGAGCGGCGCCACACCCGGCAGATCGCCGCCTTCGGCGGGCTGGCCAAGCAGGTCCCGATCATGGCCGGCCTCTGGCTCGTGGTGTCGTTGTCCTCCCTGGCCCTGCCCGGCCTCAACGGTTTCGTCGGCGAGTTCCCGATCCTGCTCGGCACCTTCCAGACCTCGCGGTGGGCCGCGATCCTCGCCTCCTTCGGTGCCGTGCTCGCGGCCCTGTACCTGCTGTGGGCCTACCAGCGGATGTTCCACGGTCCGCTGGAAGGGGCCGACAACCTGGCGACCACCGATCTGAAGGCCCGTGAGATCGGTGTGCTCGCGCCGATCGTCGTGCTGATCGTCGCGATCGGGCTCTACCCCAAGCCACTGTTCGACCTCGTGCAGCCGTCGGTCGACCGGGTGCTGGTCGAGGCCGGCGCCACGGAGCTCGAGCCGGCTGGCGCGATCGTGGAGGTCCAGCCGTGATCCTCGCCCAGACCACCCCGACGGTCCCGATCCCCGAGATCGCCTGGTCCGCCTTCGCACCCGAGCTCCTGCCCACGATCGCGGCGCTGCTGCTCCTGCTCGTCGCCGTCGCCGGTCGCCGGCGCCAGCTGCTCGTCGGCGTGCCGACCCTGGTCCTCGGGGTCGCGCTCGGGGCGGCGCTGATCGCCCGGGACCTGGTCGTGCCCGGGGCGGTCGCGGTGGGGTTCGCGTTCGCCGTCCCCGCCGTGACGGCCGTGGTCCCACGCAAGCCCACGCTCATCGGTGCGTGGGTCGCCGCGGCGTCGCTCCTCGGCGCGCTGGTGCTGACCGTGTGGCAGTTCACCGAGCAGATGGTGCCGGGCGCGGCGACCATGACCGCCCAGTCCGCCATGCAGGGGTCGGTCGCCAACGACGGCATCGCGTTCTTCACCCGGTTGACGGTCTACCTCGCCGCCCTCCTGGTCCTGCCGCTCGGCCAGGGTTACATGCGCGACCGGGCGATCAACCGGTCCGAGGTGGCGCCCCTGCTGCTGCTGTCGGTGGTCGGCATGGCCGCGCTCGGCACGGCCAACGACCTCATCACGCTGTTCGTCGCGCTCGAGGTCCTGTCGATCGCGCTCTACATCCTCTGCGGTCTCGCCCGCCGCGACCGCCGCTCGCAGGAAGCCTCCCTCAAGTACTTCATCCTCGGCGCGGTGGCGTCGGCCATCCTCCTGTACGGCATGGCGCTGATCTACACCGCGACCGGATCGATCGATCTGCCGACCATCGGTCGCACGCTCGGGCTGGTGACCACGACCCCGGTCCTGGCCGCCCTCGGCCTCGCTCTCGTCACCGTCGGCGTCGGTTTCAAGGTCGCGCTCGCCCCGTTCCACCTGTGGACGCCGGACGTCTACCAAGGCGCGCCGACCAACGTGACCGCCTTCATGGCGGCCGCGACGAAGGCCGCCGGGTTCGCCGCCATCCTGCGCCTCTACCTGGTCGCGTTCCCCTCGCTCGAGGCGATGTGGGTCCCCGCCCTGTCGGTACTGGCCGCCATCACGATGCTGTACGGGGCGTACGTCGCGGTCGTCCAGCACGACCTCAAGCGGATGCTGGCCTACTCGTCGATCACCCACGCCGGGTACACGACCATCGGAGTGGTATCCCTGTCGGACGCCGGGCTGTCGGCCACCTTGTGGTACCTGCTGACCTACGCGGTCGCGACCATCGGTGCGTTCGGGTGCGTCATCGCCCTCGAACGCCGCCGTCGAGGCGAGGTGACCCTCGCTGACCTGCGGGGGCTCGGCCGCTCGTCGCCTGCCCTCGCCGGCATCCTGTCGGTGTGCCTGCTCTCGCTCGCCGGCGTCCCGGCGACCGCCGGGTTCGTCGGCAAGATCGCCATCTTCGAGGCCGGGGTGAACGCCGGGCTGACCTGGCTCGTGGTCGTCGGTGTCATCAGCTCGGTCATCGCGGCCTTCTTCTACCTGCGGATCGCCGGCACGATGTTCCTCGAGGAGACCCCGGTCGACCAGGCCCTGCCGATCGTCAGCCCCGGCATATCGACGGGCGTCTCGGTCGCGGCTGCGCTGGTGGTCTACCTCGGCATCCAGCCGCAGGTCGTCCTCCAGTTGGCTGACAACGCCGCTGTTCTGGTGCGCTGACGTGACGACCTCCAGCGAGCCGAGGGGCGCCCGCCTGGCCATCCCCGAGCCGGTCCTCGGCCAGCTCGAGAGCCACGGCCTCCCCGTCACCGACACCCTCGACCGGGTCGAGGTCGGGCTGCACGCCCAGGTCCGGTCCAGCCACGCGTTCGTGGACGAGGCCGCCCGCTACCTGCTCGCCGCAGGGGGCAAGCGGTTCCGCCCGCTGATGGTCGCGCTCGCCGGTCACCTCGGACCTGACGGCCAGGCCGGGGGCGTCCAGCGTTCCGAGCTGGTCGATGCCGGCGTCATCGTCGAGTTGGTGCACCTCGCCACGCTGTACCACGACGACGTCATCGACGAGGCAGCGGCCCGCCGCGGCGCCCCGTCCGCGAACCACCGCTGGGACAACACCGTCGCCATCCTGACGGGCGACTACCTGTTCTCGTGTGCGTCGGCGCTGTCGGCCGACCTCGGTGTCGAGGTGACACGCATCATGGCCCGGACGCTGGCGGCCCTGTGCGAGGGCCAGATCCGCGAGGTCCAGGGCTCCATGAGCGCGCTGCTGCCAGAGGTGCCCACCATCGAACCGACCCTCGAGCACTACCTCGAGGCGATCTCGGGCAAGACCGCCTCCCTGATCGCGACCTCCTGTCGCTACGGCGCCCTGCTGTCCGGCGTGGACGAGGACGGGGTCGAAGCGGCGGCGCGGTACGGGTGGAACGTCGGCATGGCCTTCCAGCTCTCCGACGACGTGCTCGACATCGACTCGGACCAGGCGACGTCCGGCAAGACGCCGGGCACCGACCTCAAGGAGGGCGTGCGCACCCTGCCGGTGCTCTACGCGCTCGAGGACGACGCCGACGGCGAGCTCGCCGGACTCCTCGGTGACGGCGCTCCGTCCGACGAGCAGGTCGCCCGGGCGATCGAGCTCCTGCGCGGCTCGGACGCGATCGACCGGGCCCGTGACACCGCCGGGACCTACGTCACCGCGGCGGTGTCCGAGCTCGAACGGTTCGGCGACCGACGGATCGTGACGGCGCTGACCCGCCTGGCGGAGTACGCCCTCCACCGCGCGGGGTGAGGCGCCCGCTCGGCATCGGGGTGCTCGTGCTGGTCGCGCTCGTGCTGGTGCTCGAGTTGGCGGCCATCCCGGTGGCCACCCGCATCATCGGGTCGGTGGTGTCCCGCTGCGTCGCCTACGACCACCTCGAGGTGACGTCCGTCGCACGGCCGGTGGTGCCGCGCCTGCTGGTGGGGCGCGCCCGCGACGTCGAACTGCACGCCACCGGGGTCGTCGCCGGCGACCTGCGGCTCGCGGACGCCCGGCTCACCATGCAGCAGGCGTACCTGCCCTGGGCGGTCGGGGCACCCGACGTGGCCCGCGCCGACCTCGATCTGCGGGTCGACGAGGCCGATCTCGAGCGGATCCTCCGCTCCGTGGTCCCCCTCGGCGTCCCGGTCGAGGTCGAGCTGCGACCGGATGTGGCCACCCTCGGCAGCTCGGTGGTCCCGGTGACCCTGGACGTCGAGGTCGAGGTCGGCGGGGACGGCACGGTTCGTCTGCGCCCGGTGCGGGGTGGGGAACTGCTCGAGCGGCTCGGTATCGGCCACAGCTTCCCGCCGGGTGAGACGGCGCGGGTCACCGACCTCTCCATCGAGGAGGGGGCGCTGCACGGGGCCCTGGCGCTCGACGTGGTGCCGGGCGTCGGGACCGGTGGCGGCTGTCAGGAGCCGCTCGGCCTCGGCGCTGGACGGGCGGGCCTGGCGGGCGGCGCGTGACCCGGGGCTACCCCGACCTCGTCGGGCCGGGCTGGGAGCCCGTGCTCGCGCCGGTCGCCGAGCGGATCGAGGCGCTCGGCGACTTCCTGCGCGCGGAGCGGGCGGCCGGCCGGGGCTTCCTGCCGGCGGGGGATCGGGTGTTCGCGGCCCTCGCCCGGCCCTTCGACGAGGTCCGGGTGCTGGTGGTGGGGCAGGACCCGTACCCCACCCCGGGCCACCCGATCGGGCTGGCGTTCGCCGTCGCACCCGAGGTCCGTCCCGTGCCGGGCTCGCTGCGCAACATCCTCGCCGAGTACCACACCGACCTCGGCCATCCGATCCCGCCGACGGGGGACCTGACGCCGTGGGTCGATCAGGGGGTCCTCCTGCTCAACCGGTGCCTCACGGTGCGGCCGGGTGCACCGGCCTCGCACCGCGGTCGCGGCTGGGAGGTGGTGACCGATGCGATCATCGATGCGCTGGTCGCCCGGGGCCGGCCGCTGGTGGCGATCCTCTGGGGACGTGATGCGCGTTCGCTCGGTCCACGGCTCGGTGGCGTGCCGCGGATCGAGTCGGCCCACCCCTCGCCACTCTCCGCCAACCGTGGCTTCCTCGGCTCGAGGCCGTTCTCGCGGGCCAACGCCCTGCTCGAGGCGCAGGGCGCACCGCCCGTCGACTGGCGTCTGGCCTGACCGATCAGCGGGGCCCGTCGAACGGGACGTCGTGGGCGGCAGCGTGGGCCGCGATCGCCGGCAGCAACCGCTCCGCGTCGGCGGGCCGCAGCACCGCGATGCGGACCGCTGCTTCCGGGGGGTGTCCCTCGCGCTCCACCAGCAGTTGGACCCGGCCCTTGGCGACCGGCCGGGCACGGAGGGCGGCGACCGTGGACCAGGGCAGCTGACGGTCACGGAGCCGGTTCGGCGCGTGGATGCCGCCGCGGCCGATCACCGTGCCGCGCCCGGCGCCGGTGGCGACGATGGCCCCGAGGACCACCAGGATGGTGCCGCCGATGGCGGGGCCGGCCCGGCCGACCTGAGCGCCGACGGCGATCTGCATCACGCCGACCAGGACCACGATGGCGGCCACCGACCAGCGCAACGCGCGGCCCGCCGGCGGGGGCAGGCGGACGGGCTCGGGGGGTGCGTCAGGGGTCACGGCGCCCTCCTCGCCAGGCCGGTCAGGATCAGGGGGTGGCGTGTGAGGCTATCCAGGGTGGGTACCCTCGCAGGGCCGGTCACGACCGTGCACGCCGCGTCCGCGGGGCCCCCATCTCGGAGGCCCGCCCGCACCGCTCGTCGTGCACGTGCGCGGCACCCTCGCCCGTTGGGGAGCTGTCTGGCCGGTTGCTAGCATCCCCCCTCGCGGTCCGACCTTCGGGCCGCATTCACCCTCGCCCGCGCACACCCTCCTCACGGCGTGCGCGTGTGTGTTCCGGGTGATCGATCTTCGAAGCGGACGACGGTGACCGACGCAGCGCCGCTGCGTCGGATCACCGCCACGGCGGCGGACCGCCGGGAGGGCCCGGGTGAGCTTCTTCGAGCAGTACGGCACCTTCGCGATCCTGGTGGTCGTGGGCGCCGCGCTGTACGCCGTCATCATGCTGGTCAACCGGCTGATGCGACCGTCGGTGCCGTCACCCCTGAAGCTGACGACCTACGAGTGCGGGGTCGAGGCGGTGGGCACCGGCTGGACCCAGATGAACATCCGCTACTACGTGTTCGCGTTCCTCTTCGTGATCTTCGACGTCGAGGTGATCTTCCTGTTCCCGTGGGCCGTCATCGTCGGCACGCTCGATGCCACCACCACCCCGTCGGCGACCTACGCGCTGGTGGCGATGTTCCTGTTCATCGGGACGTTGCTCGAGGGGTTGGCCTACGCCTGGAAGAAGGGGGTACTGCAGTGGGACTAGTCGACCAGGTCGAGCTCCCGAAGCCGATCAAGTACGTCTTCAACTGGGGGCGAAAGTACTCGCTGTGGTGCTTCAACTTCGGGCTCGCGTGCTGCGCCATCGAGTTCATCGCCGCCTCGACGTCGCGCCACGACTTCATCCGCCACGGCGTCATCCCGTTCGCGCACGGGCCGCGTCAGGCTGACCTCCTCGTGGTGTCCGGGACGCTGACCGACAAGATGGCCCCCGCCGTCCGTCGCCTGTACGAGGAGATGCCCGAGCCGAAGTACGTCATCTCGTTCGGGTCGTGCGCCAACTGCGGCGGCCCCTACTGGGACAGCTACTCGGTGACCAAGGGCGTCGACCAGATCATCCCCGTCGACATCTACGTGCCCGGCTGCCCGCCGCGTCCGGAGGCGCTCCTCGACGGCATCGTGGCGCTGCAGGACCGCATCCAGAACGAGTCGCTCAAGGACCGGATCGCGGGTCGGCGACTCGACCCGCTGACCATCGGCGAGACCGGCGCCCAGCCGGCGTTCGGAGCCTGACGTGGCCGGTTCCGTCCTCGCGCGGCGCGACCGCGCCCTCACCCCCGACGAGCAGGTCGAGCTGCTGCGCGACCGCCTCGGTGACGACGCCATCACCGGCATGTCCGATGCCTCGGCGACGCTGACCGTGGACGTCGCCCCCGACCGGTGGGTCGAGGTCGCCGAGCGCTGCCGTGACGAGGAGCAGCTCGCCTACGACCTCTTCGATTGCCTCTTCGGCATCGACGCGCGCGACGACGGCTTCGACGTGGTCTGCGTCCTCTACGCGACGTCCACCGGCACCCGGCTGGCGCTCCGCGCCCGCTGCCCAGGCGGCCGCGAGGCCCCGACCCTCGGGTCCCTGACCGGTCTGTTCCGCGGGGCCGACTGGCACGAGCGCGAGACCTGGGACATGTTCGGTATCGAGTTCGAGGGTCACCCGGGGCTCGCCCCGCGCATCCTGACCGTCGAGAACTTCGACGGGTGGCCGCTGCGCAAGGACTTTCCGCTCGCCTCCCGCGTGGCCAAGCCGTGGCCCGGGGTCAAGGAACCGGCCGAGCTCGACGAGGACGGCAACGTCATCGAGCGTGAGCCGCGCCTCGGTGACGCGCCGGGGCCGTACGAGCTCGACAAGGCCATGGCCGAGCAGGCCAAGCTCGCCAACCCCGTGCCGGAGACCGCGAGCGAGTCCGGCGCGGCGGTCGAGGACCGTGCCGAGGACGCCGATCTGGCCTCGGACTCCGGTGCGGTGCTCGCCGGCGACATCGAGCACGAGGCCGAGCGCGCCGAGGAACAGGCCTCCGAGGCGGCGGTCGAGGCGGCGGCGGACGTGGCCGACGCCGAAGCGGACGCGGCAGCCACGGCGACCGAGGCGCGCGAGGTCGACGGCGCGACCGACGCCGACGCCGCCGCCTCGGCGCGCGAGACGGCCGACGACGCGCGCAAGCGTCAGGCCGAGGCACGTGCCCGCAAGGCCGAGGAGCGTCGTGCCGAGGCCGAGGCTGCCGGTGCCGCCGCCAGCGGCGGCCCCACCTCCAGCGAGCCCGAGACCGGCGGGACGGCGTCCGCCGACGGTGGCGCGCCCGACACGGACGAGGATCGAACGTGAGCGACCTCTCCACCCGCGAGTCGACCCGCGAGCACCTGCACCCGGGGACCGCACCCGGCGAGACCATGGCCCTCGAGGTCGTCGACGGTGGCGGCGCCTTCGCCACCCAGGACATGTCGGTCTCGATCGGTCCGGCGCACCCGGCCACGCACGGGGTGTTCCGCATCGTGCTCGAGCTCGACGGCGAGCGGGTCAAGGCCGCCACGCCGGTCATCGGGTACATGCACCGCGGCTTCGAGAAGCTCGCTGAGCACCGCGACTACCGCCAGATCATGGCGCTGGTCAACCGACACGACTGGCTGTCGGGGTTCTCCAACGAGCTCGGGGTCGCCCTCGCGGTCGAGCGCCTCATGGAGTTCGAGGTCCCCGACCGCGCCCAGTGGATCCGCATGCTGATGGCGGAGTGGAACCGGATCCTCAACCACCTGATGTTCGTCGGCTCGTACGCCATCGAGCTCGGGGCCATCACCCCGATGTTCTACGCCTTCCGGGAGCGCGAGGACATCCAGTTCCTGATGGAGTCGGCCACCGGCGGACGCCTGCACTTCACCTACAACCAGGTCGGCGGGGTCAAGATCGACCTGCCGAAGGGCTTCCTGAAGCGGTCGGCCGAGGTCTCGGCCCTTGTGCGCAGCCGCCTCCAGGACTACGACGACCTCGTCCTCGGCAACGAGATCTTCCAGGGCCGCACCAAGGGTGTGGGCCCGCTGCCGACCGAGGTGGCGCTGTCGTTCGGGGTCACCGGCCCGACGCTGCAGGCCACCGGGCTACCCGAGGACGTCCGCGTCACCGAGCCGTACCTCAAGTACGACGAGGTCGACGTGCCGGTCGCGGTGGGTGAGAACGGCGACTCGTTCGACCGGTTCTACGTCCTGCTGCGCCGCATCCGGGCCTCGCTCGACATCATCGACCAGATCCACGACCACATGCCGTCGGGTCCGGTCAACAGCAAGCTGCCGAAGATGGTCAAGGCGCCCGAGGGTCGCACCTACGTGCGCACCGAGAACCCCCTCGGCCAGCTCGGCTACTGGCTCGAGTCCGACGGCGGTCGCACCCCGTGGCGCATCAAGATGCGCACACCGTCGTTCTCCAACGTCCAGGCCATCCCGTACCTGCTCGACGGCGTGCTCGTGCCCGACGCGATCTCGGTCCTCGGCAGCGTCTTCTTCGTCGTGGGGGACATCGACCGATGATGACGTTGCTGACGGAGGGCGCGGCCCTCACCTCGAACACGGTGCTGGGCCAGGCGGCCCCGTCGGTCATGGACATCGACGGTGCCTACTGGCTGTCGGTCCTGCTCAAGATCGCGTTCGTGCTCGGTCTGTTCTTCGTGGTGCCGCTGATCGGTGGCTACCTCGAGCACAAGGCCATGGCCCGCATGCAGCACCGCCGTGGCCCGGTCGAGGCCGGCCCCTTCGGCTCGCTCCAGCTGGTGGCGGACGGGATCAAGTTCATCCAGAAGGAGGACATCATCCCGGCCGCGGCGGACCGGTGGGTGTTCGCCATCGCGCCGGGTGTGGCCCTCGTCCCGGCGATGCTGATCTTCCTGGTCGTCCCGCTCGGGCCGGGTGTCTGGGCCGAGGACCTCGAGCTCGGGCTGTTCTACGCGCTGGCCATCACCTCCATCACGGTGATCGGCATCCTGATGGGTGGCTGGGCGTCGGCCAACAAGTTCTCGCTCATCGGTGGCATGCGCGCCGCCGCCCAGCTGATCGCCTACGAGCTGCCGCTGTTCCTGGCCGCGGTCGCCGTCGCCGTGCAGGCGGGGACGCTGTCGCTGGTCGGCATCGTCGAGGCACAGAGCGGCTTCATGCTCCCCGGGACCGAGATCAACGTCTGGTTCGTGTTCCCGCAGATCATCGGCTTCAGCATCTTCTTCCTGGCCGCGATGGCCGAGCTGTCGCGCCCGCCGTTCGACATGCCGATCGCCGACTCCGAGCTCGTCTTCGGCTACATGACCGAGTACACGGGCATCAAGTACGCGATGTACATGCTGACCGAGTACGCCGGCATGATCACGATGTCGGCGCTGATCGTGGTCCTCTACCTCGGCGGCTGGCAGATCCTGCCGGGCGTGCCCCTGCCCGGCTGCGAGGGGGCAGCAGGCCTCTTCGACTGCGGGTTCCGGGGCACGTTGCTCGGCGTCGGCGTCACCATGGGCAAGGTCATGGCCCTGGTGTTCGTCTTCGTGTGGGCCCGGGTCGCCTACCCGCGCCTGCGTGAGGACCAGCTCCAGCGGATGTCGTGGCTCGTGCTCATCCCGCTGTCGCTGGTCAACCTCGCCGCCGTCGCCGTGTTGAAGGTGGTCTTCTGATGCCCGTCGCCTCGTCCCCCCCGGGTGTCGGGCTCCTCAAGGGGCTCGGCGTCACCATCAAGCACCTGTTCCAGCGTCCCGTCACCCAGATGTACCCCAAGGAGCGTCCGGTCCTCGCGCCGCGCACGCGCGGGGTCATCGCCCTGATGGACGAGAACTGCACCGTCTGCATGCTGTGCAGCCGCGAGTGCCCCGACTGGTGCATCTACATCGACTCCCACAAGGAGACGGTGCCGCCCGCCAAGGAGGGCGGACGCGCTCGGACCCGCAACGTGCTCGACCGCTTCGCCATCGACTTCTCGCTGTGCATGTACTGCGGCATCTGCGTCGAGGTCTGCCCCTTCGATGCGCTGTGGTGGAGCCCGGAGTTCGAGTACGCCGAGTACCAGATGCCCGGCCTGATCCACGAGATGGACAAGCTGCGGGCGTGGGCCGACACCGTGCCCCCGCCGCCGGCGCTCGACGACGGCGCGGACACGATCGTCGAGGTCGCGGCCGCGATCGAGAAGGTCGAGCAGGAGCGCGAGCTCGAGGCGGCGAAGGCCGCCGAGGCCGAGCAGGCCGAGGCGGCCGCCGGGGGGGACGCTGCTGCCGCCGAGGCGCCGAAGGCCAAGAAGGCCGAGATCAAGGTCGAGAGCAAGGGCGAGATCGACCAGGAGACCTACGACGCGCTGATCGCCGAGGGCAAGTCCGAGCGCATCGCCCGGTCGAAGGCCAAGGCCGCGTGGGTCAAGAAGGAGAAGGCTCGGCTCCAGGCCGAGCAGGACGCCGCCGAACCCGCCGCCGAGCCCGCTGCGAAGGCGCCGAAGGCTGCCGACATCGAGGTCGAGGCGGGCCAGATCGATCAGGAGACCTACGACGCCCTGATCGCCGAGGGCAAGACCGAGCGGATGGCGCGAGCCAAGGCCAAGGCGGCCTACGTCCGCAAGGAGCGCAAGCGCCTCGCAGCCGAGCAGGCCGGTGGTGACGCCGCCGAGCCCGCCGCCGACACGCCCGCCGCCGGGTCCGACGACACCCCCCCAGCCGAGGCGACCGCCGAGGCGGACGCCCCCGAGGCCCCGGCCAAGAAGCGCGCCCAGGACGTCCACGTCGAGTCGACCGGCGAGCTCGACCAGGAGACCTACGACCGGCTGATCGCGGAGGGCAAGTCCGACCGGATCGCCCGTGCGAAGGCCAAGGCGGCCTGGGTCAAGAAGAAGAAGCAGGAGATCATCGACCAGGAGGACGGATCGTGACCGGCCACGATGTCGTCTTCGTCCTGGTGGGCCTGATGACCGCGGGTGCGGCCATCAAGACGGTCACCTCGACCAATCTGGTCCACGCAGCGCTGTACCTGGCGACCACGCTGGCGGGCATCGCCGGGGTCTTCTTCGTGCTGGCGGCCGACTTCCTGGCGCTGGTGCAGCTGGTGGTCTACGTCGGCGCCGTGGCCGTCCTGTTCCTGTTCGGTCTGATGCTGACCCGGGCGCCGATCGGCCGCGAAGCGCTCGACAGCCAGAACCGTGGCCTGGCGCTGGTGGTCAGCGGCACCCTGTTCGTGGTGCTGGCCTTCCTGGTGATCCAGGCGTTCGGGGGCGTCCGCACCGAGGACGTGACCGGCCCGCCGATCGCCGACATCGGGCTGGCGATCTTCGCCAACTGGATCCTGCCGTTCGAGCTGCTGTCGATGCTGTTGCTCGCGGCCCTGATCGGCGCGATCGTGCTCGCCCGGCGCGAGACCGGTGAGTCCGGTGTCGAGGCCGAGGTGACCCGCATCGAGCTCGGGGACGCACCCGCGACCGAGCATGACCGTCGGGATGGCTTGGATCCGGTGGCTGCGGCCGAGTACCCCGAGGTCACCGCGGGTGGGACCCCGGGTCACGGGAAGGACGACCGATGAGCCTCGTCGGACCGCTGCTGCTGGCCACCTTCCTGTTCTGCGTGGGCGTCTACGGCCTCATCGCGCGCCGCAACGCCGTGCTGGTGCTCATCAGCGTCGAGCTCATGCTCAACGCGGTGAACATCAACCTCGTGGCGTTCCAGAACCTGCTGTTCCCGGGCGAGAGCCTCGTCTCGGGGCAGATCTTCGCGCTGTTCATCATCGCCGTCGCCGCCGCCGAGGTGGGCGTCGGTCTGGCCATCGTCTTCAACCTCTTCCGCAACCGGGCAACGGTCGACGTCGACGACGTCGACCTCATGCGCTGGTAGGGGGCCGCCAACCGTGGGAACCGTGATGGAGTACGCCTGGCTGGTGGTGCTGCTGCCGCTGGCGTCGACCGTGGCGATCAGCCTGTTCGGCAAGTACCTGCCGGGCAAGGGCAGCGAGCTCGGCGTGCTGTCGATCGGCATCGCCTTCGTGCTGTCGGTGCTGATCGCCTGGGAGACCTTCACCAACGGCAGCGTCGAGGCGCTCGAGCGGTCCTTCGACTGGTCGCCGCTCGGTGGTGGGTTCGTCTTCGAGCTCGGGATGCTCGTCGACGGGTTGACCGCGATGATGTTCCTGCTGGTCACCACCGTGTCGCTGATGGTCAACATCTACTCGCGCGAGTACATGAAGGGCGAGCCGCGCTTCACGTACTACTTCGCGATGCTGTCGCTGTTCACGTTCTCGATGCTGATGCTCGTGATCGCGAACAACACCCTCCAGGCCATCATCGGCTGGGAGCTGGTCGGCGTCTGCTCGTTCCTGCTGATCGGTTTCTACTGGGAGGAGAAGTCGAACCAGGACGCGGCCAACAAGGCGTTCCTGACCACCAAGTTCGGCGATGTCGGCCTCGTCGTCGGGGTCATCGTGCTGTCAGCCGGCATGTTCGGGCTGACCGACAAGCCGTTCAACATCCTGCAGACCACCGAGGCGGCGTCCGCCGGTGAGCTCTCGATGGGCACCATCGTCCTCGGCATGCTGCTGATCTTCCTCGGGTGCGTGGCCAAGTCCGGCCAGATGCCGCTGCACGTGTGGTTGCCGGACGCCATGGCCGGGCCGACGCCGGTGTCCGCGCTGATCCACGCTGCGACGATGGTCACCGCCGGCATCTTCCTGCTCGCCCGCCTCTACCCGGTGGTCGCCCAGTCCTACGCCGTGATGGCGACGATCGCGATCGTCGGGGTGATCACGCTCTTCTTCGGCGGTCTGCTCGCGGTCGTCCAGGACGACATCAAGAAGGTCCTGGCCTACTCGACCGTCTCGCAGCTCGGCTACATGATGGCCGCCCTCGGGGTCGGTGGGTACACCGCCGGGATCTTCCACCTCTTCACGCACGGGTTCTTCAAGGCGCTGCTCTTCCTCGGCTCCGGATCGCTGATCCACGCCGTCCACAGCAACAACATGTCGGACATGGGTGGGATGCGCAAACCCATGCCGTACACGTTCTGGACCTTCATCATCGGCACGCTGGCGCTGGCCGGCTTCCCGCTGACGGCCGGGTTCTTCAGCAAGGACGAGATCCTGGTCTCGGCCGGCATCTTCGCCGCCAACGGCTACGTGCTCGGCGACGTCATCTTCTGGATCGGCCTGCTCGCCGCGTTCGTGACGACCTTCTACATGGCGCGCGCCTGCTTCCTGATCTTCGGTGGTGAGAGCCGCAGCCACCACGCGCCGCACGAGTCCGGCCCGCAGATGGTCGTCCCGCTCGTGGTGCTCGCCGTGCTCTCGCTCACGGCCGGCTACATCGGCTCGCCGGTGTGGCCGTCCGAGGAGGCCAACTTCGAGCAGTGGACCGCCACCGAGCAGCTCGAGGGCGCGGTCTTCCCGTACATGGAGGGGGCTGCCGAGTACGCCGAGGAGAAGCACGGCAACGACGAGGCGGTCGCGGGCGGCGGCCTGCTCGGTGGCGGGGTGCTCGCGGCGTCCCCCACCGACGACATCCTCGCGGCCGAGGGCAGCCCGAGCGTCCTGCACGGGCCACCGAGCTGGCACTTCGACGTCCTGGCGTACGCGCTGGTCGCGTTCCTGGCGGCGTTGGCCGTGGCGTTCGCCCTCTACGGACGGGGGGAGCGTGAGGACCCGATGTTCAAGATGGGTCCGCTGACCCGGGTGCTCGTGGCCAAGTACGGCTTCGACACGTTCGGTTACAAGTACGTGGTCGTCCCGGTGCGTGACAAGCTGTCGCCCGCCGCGTCGCGATCCTCCAACGAGGGGATCGACCGGGTCGTGGCCGGCGCGGGTGTCGCGGTCAAGCACGCTGCGGATTCGACCTACCGGATCCTCGACCAGCGGGTCATCGACGGCGGCATCAACGGCGCAGCGTTCAGCGCCGCGTGGTGGTCCGACCGTCTCAAGCGCATCCAGTCCGGTGACGTCCAGCGGTACGCGGCGGCCCTGGTGGCCGGCGTCGTGATCCTGGTCGTCGTGTTCGCTGCCGGCCGTTGAACCTCGACCACCCCGCGTCCGACGGACGCACCCAGACCTGGCAACCCGCCGGCCACGTGCCGGCACGGCGTGACCCCCTCGGGGGCACCCGCACCGCACGAGGGTGCGGGCAGGAGGAGAGACGATGAACCCGGACACCGCAGGATGGGCCCTGACGGTCGCCCTGTTCCTGCCCCTCGTCGGGGCGGGGCTGCTGGCGATCGTGCCGGCGCGGCTGGACAAGGAGATCCGCTGGGCGGCCGTCGGCATCACCGCCGCCAGCTTCGCCCTGGTCGTCGCCATCACGGCGGGGTTCGACTACGGGCGCACCGGTGAGCTGCAGTTCGTCACCGACGTCAGCTGGATCTCGGCGATCGACGCGCGGTTCACGCTGGGTCTGGACGGCATCAGCCTCCCGCTGTTCTTCCTGACCTACCTGCTGCCGCTGCTGTGCGCGATCTACACCACCAAGATCCTGCCGCCGCCCGGCAAGCCCAAGGGCTTCCTCGGCCTGATGCTGCTGCTGCAGACCGGTATGGCCGGGACGTTCGTGGCCTTCGACCTGATCCTGTTCTTCGTCTTCTGGGAGCTGGTCCTGGTCCCGATGTTCTTCATGATCGGGATGTGGGGCGGACCGCGCCGCGACTACGCCAGCGTCAAGTTCTTCCTCTACACCCTCTTCGGGTCGGTCTTCATGCTGGTGGCCTTCCTGGCCATCTACTTCCAGACCGGCGCCGAGACCTGGTCGATCGTCGAGCTGTCGCAGGCCGGTGTGATCGGGTCGCGAACCTTCCAGATCTGGGCCTTCCTCGGCGTCTTCCTCGGGTTCGCCATCAAGGTGCCGATGTGGCCGTTCCACACCTGGCTGCCGGACGCCCACACCGAAGCTCCCACGGTCGGGTCGGTGCTGCTGGCCGGCGTGCTGCTGAAGATGGGGACCTACGGCTTCATCCGCATCGCCCTGCCGATCCTGCCCGAGGGGGCGGTCGCGTTCGCGCCGCTGATCGGTGTCCTCGCGGTGATCGGCATCATCTACGGTTCGCTGTGCTGCCTCGCCCAGACCGACGTCAAGCGGCTGATCGCGTTCTCGTCGGTCGGCCACATGGGCTTCGTGATGCTCGGCATCGCGGCCATGAACGAGACGGGCATCCAGGCCGCGCTGTTCGGCAACATCGCGCACGGTGTCATCACCGGTCTGCTGTTCTTCCTGGCCGGCTCCCTGCACGAGCGCTACCACACCCGCGAGATCGCGGTCATCGGTGGCGGCATGCTCACCAAGCTGCCGCGGTACGGCGTGCTGCTCACCTTCGTGGCCGTCGCCTCGCTGGGGCTGCCGGGCCTGGCCGGGTTCTGGGGCGAGTTCACCGCCATGTGGGCCGCCATCAGCCCGGGCGCAGGCCTGGACGCGCGGTACGGCGGCCTCTACCTCACGTTGGTGATCTTCGCGGCGATCGGGACCGTCCTGACCGCCGGCTACTTCCTCTGGCTGCTGCAGCGCATCAACCTCGGCAAGCCCCTGGCGCGCTGGCAGGACGAACCGCTCGAGGACGTCATGCGCGTCGAGTGGGTGTCCTGGACGCCGCTGCTGGTGCTGGTGCTCGCGCTCGGGATCTTCCCCCGTCTGATCTTCGGCGTGCAGGACGGCGCCGTGACCGCGCTGATGCGGGCCGTGACCGGCTGACACACCGTGCGGCCGGCTCCACGCCGGTCGCGACACGCCACACCGCCTCGCAGCCGAGGCGTGACGATGAGGACGAGGTTCGATGTCGATCGACTTCCTGGCGATCGCACCCGAGATCGCGCTGACGATCACCGCGCTCGTGGTGCTCGCGCTCGACCTGTCGCTGCGCGGTGAGGCCAAGCAGCTGGTCAACCCTGTCGCCGTCATCGGCACGGTGGTCGCGCTGGGGTTCACCGTCGTCCTCTACGGCGACCATCGCGAGACCTTCGGGGGCACCTTCGTCGTCAACGACTACGCCGTCATCTTCAAGCTGCTGTTCCTCGGCAGCCTGCTGGCCATCCTGGGCATCTCGTGGCGGTTCTTCGCCGAAGGGCGCTACTTCCAGGGCGAGTACTACTTCCTGCTGCTGACCAGCTTCATCGGCATGCTGATCATGCCGTCCGCCCGCGATCTGCTCCTGCTGTTCGTCGCGCTCGAGACGGTGTCCATCCCCGCCTTCATCATGGCGGGCATGCGCAAGCGCGACCTGTACTCCTCCGAAGCGGCGTTGAAGTTCTTCCTCATCGGTGTGCTGTCGGTCGCGCTGATGCTGTTCGGCATGTCGATGGTCTACGGCTTCACCGGGACGACCTCCCTGGAGGGCATCGCCACCGCGCTCGCCGACGAGGCGACCTCGGTGCCGCTCCTGCTCGCCTCGGTCATGCTCGTGATCGTCGGGTTCGCGTTCAAGGTCTCGGCCGTGCCGTTCCACTTCTGGGCGCCGGACACCTACGCCGGTTCCCCGATGCCGGTGGCCGCCATGCTCGCGGTCGCCTCGAAGGCCGCCGGGTTCGCCGGGCTGATCGCCGTGGCCTTCGTGGCCTTCGAGCCGGTCGCCGACGTGTGGGCACCGGTGCTCGGCGTGCTCGCCATCCTGACGATGACGATCGGCAACCTGATCGCGCTGCAGCAGCGCGACATCGTCCGTCTGCTCGCCTACTCGTCCGTGGCGCAGGCCGGGTACATGCTCATCCCCTTCGGCCTCGCCCAGCCCGGCGGTGACGCGGTCAACGAGGCCGCCGTCCAGGCCGTCCTGTTCTACCTCGTGGCCTACGCGGTGATGAACATCGGAGCCTTCGGCGTCATCATCGCCGTCAACCGACGGACCGGCATCCGTGCCATCCGCGACTTCACGGGCCTCGGGGCCCGCAGCCCGCTGCTCGGGTTCGCCCTCGCGACCTTCCTGCTCAGCCTCGGTGGCGCGCCGGCGACGGTGGGTCTGTGGGCCAAGTTCGCCATCCTCGAGGCGGTCACCGTCGAGGTCACCCCGTTCGGCCTGGTCCTGGCCAGCTTCCTGGTCATCAACTCGGTGATCGCCTTCTTCTACTACCTGAAGGTGATCAAGATCATGTGGATCGACGCGCCGCTCGAGGGGGCGCCGCGGCTGCAGCCCGGGCTCAGCCTCTCGGCCGTCGTCGGTGTGCTGATGATCGGCACCATCCTCCTCGGGGTCCTGCCCGGCCTCGTCACCGATGGGACCGCGGTGGCGAACGTGCTCGCCACCAACTGACGTCCAGCGTCCTCTCGGCGGGGTGTCGGGTCGACGCAAGGACGACTCTCGGGGGCTCCCCGGGGGTACCTTGTGGTGTCCCGCCGGACCGGGACAGCGTGATGTTCAAGAGCGCGAAGACCTTCATCCTCCTCGCCGTGATGTCGGGCCTGCTGCTCGGCATCGGGGCCATCGTGGACGGCACCACCGGCGGTGACGGCAGGTTCCTGACCCTGTTCCTGGTCATCGCGGTCGCGATGAACGTCGGCAGCTACTGGTTCAGCGACAAGCTCGCCATCCGCATGGCCAAGGCCCAGCCGATGGACCGGGCCCGCTACCCCGACGTGTACGAGATCGTCGAGCGGCTCTCGCGCCAGGCCGGCCAGCCCGTCCCGCGGTTGTACGTCAGCCCGTCCCCGCAGCTGAACGCGTTCGCGACCGGCCGGAACCCCGACAACGCCGCCGTGTGCGTCAACGAGGGGCTCTACCGGGCGCTCACCCGGGACGAGCTCGAGGGCGTCCTCGGCCACGAGCTGCAGCACGTCCACAACCGCGACATCCTCATCGGGTCGATCGCGGCGGTCCTGGCGACCGCGATCTCCTACCTCGCGCTGATGCTGCGCTTCCTGCCGTTCTTCGGCGGCCAGGACCGCGACGGCGGGGCCAACCCCCTGGTCGCGGTCGCGCTCGGGATCCTCACGCCCATCATCGCGGTGATCATCCAGGCGTCGATCACGCGGTCACGCGAGTCGCTCGCCGACCACACCGGCGCCGAGCTGACCGGCGACCCGCTCGCGCTCGCGCGGGCGCTGGCCAAGCTCGAGGCCGGCGGGAACGACCCACGCTTCCTGCGGGCGGGCGGGACCCCGGCCGAGACCAACCAGGGCATGCAGCACCTGTTCATCGCGGCGCCGTTCGGTGGCCGGGCGGCGAGCAAACTGTTCTCCACCCACCCGCCGATCCCCGAGCGCATCGCTGCGCTCGAGGAGCAGGCGCAACGCATGGGGCAGCTCGGCCCTGGACCGGGCTTCCCCGGCCGCTAGGCGCGACCGTCAGGCCGCACCCTCCCGGTCGAGCTCACGCTGGACCCACCGCTGGAACCACGTGGCCAACGCGAAGACGAGGACCACGGCGGAGACGGTGAACCAGACCCCGGCGCGCTCGTAGGCCTCCCCGAGCGCGTACCCGATCCCGACGGTCATGGTGAAGGCGATCACCGCTCCGACGCCGTCCGCGAGCAGGTAGCCGCGTGCGCGCACGTCGGAGACCCCGGCAGCGGCGGCCAGGATCGTCGGGGGCAGGCCGCCGACACGGCCGACGAAGGCGATGACGGGGCCCCGACGTGCCAACGCCCGCTGGGCGACCTCGAGGCGCTCCGGCGGCAGCGCCCGGTGCAGCCACTCTGGGCCCTCGCCCGTCCGCAGCGCCACCTGGTAGGCGCGCCCGAGCACGAAGAAGGCCCAGACCGCGGCCACGTACAGGGGGAAGGCGGCGACGAAGAGCAGCAGCATCGAGGGTTCACCGTCGAGGCGCAGCCTGCCGCCGGCGAGCAGGAGGATCTCCTTGCCCGGCCGCAGCGCGACCAGGAGCGTGATCTGGCGGTTCGCGATCAGGCTCGGGACCGCCGCGATCGCGGCGATCGGGATGACGTAGCGCAGCACCGCGAGGGTGACCACCGTGCGGCGGACCGCGTCGGGGATGCGCCGGCCGACGAGCTCGTCGGGTTCAGGCAGGCGGGGTCCACCGCCGTCGGACGGGCCGGAGGTGGGGGAGGTGTCGCTCACGGATGCCCTCTTCGCTGCGGCCGGGCGGCCGATGGTGTCGCGCCTACGCACGTGCCCGTGGGGCCTACGCGGGGTTCGGAGCCCTCCAGCCCTCGGCTCGACGGTGGTGACGCGGCTGCCGGAGGGTAGAGGGCCATCCGGTGGTGGTCGTCCGGCCGCTGCGAGCGCCCCTTCGGTCGTCACGCCGAGGCCCCGCGCTGCCATACAACTGAGGCCGAACGTTCCAGCCCCGCGAGACGTTCCCCCCGACACCAGGAGAGACACGTGTACATCGGACTCGGAACCCTGCTCCTCATCATCATCCTGATCATCCTCTTCGCCTGAGGCACGTCGGCGAGCCGACCCGAACGCGAGGAGTGCGACGTGGCGAGTTTCAAGGACGACACCGAACTGGTGAAGCGCGAGTACGAGGGACTGTCGAACTCGACCCAGATCCTCATCTGGTCGATGGTCGCCATCGGTGTGCTCATCGGGCTCGTGCTCGGCGGTGCCATCGGCTACGGCGTGGCCGTCGAGGAGCACGAGGGCCGGGACTGCATCGAGTACGAGGGCGAGTGGTACTGCCTCGGCGAAGAATCGGCCGAGGCCGAGGCCGAGGCCGAGGCCGAGGACGACGGCGAGGCCGACGGCGACGAGTGATCGCCACCGGCTGAAGCCGCGGACCCCCGTCAGCCCCCGCCGGACCTCGGCGGGGGCTGACACGTCTCACAGGCGTACGCCCAGCGTCCGGCGAGGTCCCACCGCCGGATCGGCTCCTCGCAGCGCTTGCACGACTCCTGCTTGTAGACGTAGAGGGATTCCTCGCGGCGCATGCGCGAGCGTGGCTTGCCGATCTCCGCTGGGTCGGTGGTGACGATCCGCTGCTGGCGAACCCCGCGACGCAACCACTCGACCAGCGTCGCCCACATCGACTCCCAGGTCTCGCGGGGGACCTCGCGGGCCGGCACGTCGGGGTGCAGGCCGTGGACGAACAGGATCTCGGCCCGGTAGACGTTGCCGACGCCGGCCAGCACCGCCTGATCCATCAGCGCCCGCCCGATGCCGATGGACCGCCGCTGGAGCGCGGCCCACGCCCGGTCGGGATCGGCGTCGCGGCGGATCGGATCGGGTCCGAGCCGGGCGACGAGCCCCGTCACCTCCTCGGGGATCAGCAGGTCGCAGGCGGTGGCTCCCACCAGATCGATGGCACGGTCGTCGCCGACCACCCGGTACCGCGACGTGTCGCGCGGCGGGTCCGGTGGCACGTCGCTGACCAGCACCTTGCCGAACAGGCCGAGGTGCACGTGGACGTACCGGTCACCCTCGAAGCGGTGGAACAGGTGCTTGCCGTACGCGTCGGTGCCCTCGAGGACATGCCCGTCGAGCAGCGCGGCGGCGTCGGCGAACCGTCCCGATGCCGAGCTGACCCGCACACGCTGGCCGGCGAACCACGTCGCGTGGTCGCGCGCGAGACGGTGGATGGTGTGGCCCTCGGGCACGGCCGCCTCCGGTGGTGGCGGCGTCCCTCGCCGCGGGCCCGGAGCCTACGACCACCGGATGGGGCCGAGGATCACGGGGTGGCAGGTGCTGCCATCAGCGAGCGGATGACCTCGCGGCCGAGGTCGACCAGCACGTCGTCCGCGGTATCGGGTGACCCGGTGCCCCGTGGTGGTTCGGGGGCGTACTCGATGACGAGTTCGAGCAGGTCGGCGACGTCCCCACCGGCGAGCTGGGCCGTGAGCCAGAGCGCCATGTCGATCCCGGCCGACACACCGGCGGCCGTGACCACGTTGCCGTCGACCACGAACCGACCCTGCACCGGCTCGGCTCCGTAGGCACGGAGCTCCTCGAGTGCGGCCCAGTGGCTGGTCGCGCGACGTCCCTCGAGCAGCCCGGCGCTGCCGAGGACCAGCGACCCGGTGCAGACCGAGGTGATCCACGTGGCGGTCAGCGCCGCCTGACGGAGCCAGTCGAGCAGCTCGGGATCTCGCGCGGCCCGCACGGTCCCCGCGGTGCCCCCCGGCACCAGGAGCACGTCCGGCGCGGGGACCCCGTGCAGCGAGCTGGTGGCCACCAGCTGCAGGACGCCGTTGTCGGCCGTCACCGTGCCGGGGTCGGTGGCGACGAGGTGGACCTCGGCGCCCGGCAGCCGGGACAGGACCTCGAGCGGTCCCACGAGGTCGAGCGCGGTGAGTTCGGGGTAGAGCACGAACGCGATCTGCATCGCGGCCTCCTCGGATCCGGTCCGGTGGAGCATCACCGTGCGGTAGGGTGGCCGCAAGGACGACTACCCCAAGGAAGCGGCCATAACCGTGCGGGCCGGGCAGACCGGGCGGGCGGCACGGGTCGTGTGGCTCGTGGTCTTCGATGGCGTCCAGCTCCTCGATGTCGCCGGCCCCGTGGACGTCTTCGACGCGGCCAACCGGCTCGTCGGCCACGAGGCCTACCGGCTCCGCCTGGTCGCTGCGGGCCGGACGGTCCGGACCGGCAGCGGCATCCGGATCGAGGCCGACGAGGACCTCGATGCCTCGGTGGACGACGTCGACACCCTCGTCGTCGCCGGTGGGTGGGGGATGGACGAGGTCACCGCAGACCCGCGGCTCGTCGGGGGCGTGGCACGCGCCGCTGCCGCCGCCCGACGGGTCACCTCGGTCTGTACCGGCGCGTTCGTCCTGGCGGAGGCCGGCCTGCTGGCCGGCCGGCGCGCGACCACCCACTGGTCGCGCACGGACCGTCTCGGGGAGGGGACCGGCGTGCGTGTGGAGCCGGATCGCATCTTCGTCCGTGACGGTCAGGTCTGGACGTCCGCCGGTGTGACCGCCGGCATCGACCTCGCGCTCTCGCTCGTCGAGGACGACCTGGGGCCGCACGTGGCTCGGCAGGTGGCACGCTGGTTGGTGGTCTTCCTGCACCGGCCCGGGGGGCAGTCGCAGTTCAGCCAGCATCTCCGTCGGCCCGTCGTCAGCAGCGACCCGATCCGTGCTGCGCTGGACCGCGTCGCCGCGGATCCATCAGCCGACCACCGGGTGGCGTCCCTCGCCGAGGCCGTCGGGCTCAGCCGTCGTCAGTTCGCGCGCGCCTTCCGTGCGGCGACAGGTCTGACGCCGGGCGCCCACGTCGAGCTCGTCAGGTTGGAGGCGGCGCAGCGAGCCTTGGAGTCGGGCCGTGACACGCTGGCGGTGATCGCATCGTCGGTCGGGTTCGGCACGGAGGAGACGATGCGGCAGGCGTTCCAGCGGCGCCTCGGGATCAGTCCGGGGCAGTACCGCTCCCGGTTCCGCGACCCGTAGCGCGGTTGGGGGACCGGACGGGAGCGCGGACCTGTCGCGACGGTCGGTGTGCCATCATCCGGCCCTCCCGTCCCGAGCCACCGGCTCATGCGCCACACCGCGAGCGCTGCATTGACGTCCCGCCTCCGTCCCGCCCACGGCGTGGCGTTGCTGTTCCTCGCCAACGGTCTCGTCGGGCCGTCGCTCTGGCCCCGCCTGCCGGAGATCCGTGATGCGGTGGGTGCCACGGACGCCACCCTCGGGCTGGCCCTGGTGGGCGTCGGTGTCGGAGGCGTCCTCGGCTCGGTCCTCGCTCCGCGCCTCTCGCGCCTGCTCGGCGTGGAGCGGACCGCGGTCCTCAGCGGCGTCGTGCTCGCCGCCTCGGCCATCGGTGTCGGGCTCGCCCCTTCGGTGGCCGTGCTGTTCCTGGTCTTCGCGGCGATGGGGATGACCGACGGCATCGCGGACATCGCCCAGAACGCCCTGATGTTCGACGTGCAGCGCACGGGCGACCGGTCCCTGGCGAGCCGGATGCACGCGGTGTGGAGCGCGGGGGCGCTCGCCGGGACCGGGCTCGGCACGCTCGCCGCCACCGCCCGCGTCACGGTCGTCGCGCAGACGGCCATCCTGGCCGTGTTCGCGCTCGCCGTCATCGCGGTCGCGCGGACCCCCGTCCGGCGGCTGCGCCCGGCAACGGGTCCATCGCACGAGGCGACCCCCGCAGAGAGCGTGCCCATCGCCGTGGGCGCGCTGCCGGGCACCGACGAGCCGTCGGCATCGGGCCCCGCGGGCGTCGCGCACCCCCGTCGGTCGCGTCGACGCGGGGTGTGGCTGCTCGTGATCGTCGCCGGGGTCGTCGTAGCCGCCGTGGAGAGCATCGCCAACGAGTGGTCGGCCCTGACCCTGCAGGACGGCCTCGGGGCCTCGGTCACCCTCGCCGGGCTCGGTCCGACGTCCTACGCCGGTGCGATGCTCGTCGGCCGGCTGATCGGGGACCGCGGCATCGACCGTTTCGGCGCCCGGCGGATGGCACAGGTCGGCGCCGCGGCCGTCGTGCTCGGCGGCGGGCTCGGATTGGGGCTCGCGTCCTTGCTCGAGGTGCCAGCGGTGCTGGTCGTCGGTCTGGTGGTGGCCGGCGTCGGGACCGCGACGCTGTTCCCGTTGATGCTCCAGGCCGGGGATGCGCTCGACCCGACCGGACGTGGCGTGGCGGCTGCGTCCCTCGGTGCTCGCGCCGGCTTCCTGGCGGTGCCGCTCAGCGTCGGGTTCCTGAGCGACGCGGCCGGGCCCGTCGTCGCGTTCGCGTTGTTGCCGCTGGTCGGACTGGTCGCCGCCGTGGCCCTCCCGGCGGCGCTCGCAAGGGGTCAGGCGACCGCCGAGGGGGCGTGACCCGAGTCACTGGACGCAGAACAGGTTGCCATCGGGGTCGGCCAGGGTGACGTGTCGCTGGCCGTGCTCCTCGACCCGGTACCGCTCCTCGGCGCCGAAGGCGGTCAGCCGCACGACCTCGTCCTCGATGCGGTCCTCGCCGACGTTGAGGTCGAGGTGCCAGCGGTTCTTGCCCGGCGTCGGGTCCTCGACACGGAGGAACAGGATGCGGCGGGCGTCGCGCTCGTCCGGCGTGTGGCGCCCAGGGCCGTAGGGGTGCCGGATCGCCGCGCCGATGGCGAAGAACAACTCACCGTCCACCTCCACGACGTCGTCGGCGGTGATACGGCCGGCGTCGAGCAACCCCTGGACGAACCCGGTCTCGATCTCGAGGTCGTAGTGCAGCGCTGCCGCCCAGAAGCGAGCCAGAGCGTGCGGATCGCGGCTGTCGACGGTCACCTGGAAGCTGACGGGTGTGGACACGATCGCGGCCTCTCGTCCGGGTGCTCGACGACGCTACGTCGAGCCGCGGACAGCATCTGTCCGCGGTCTCTGCCAGGCTGCGGTCGTACCGGACGAGGAGCCGACGTGGACACCGCGACGAGGTTGCTGCGCCTGCTGACGCTGCTGCAGACGCGACCGGTCTGGGCTGGCGAGACGCTCGCCGAGCGGCTCGCGGTGACGACGCGCACGGTGCGTCGCGACGTGACGCGGCTCCGTGAGCTCGGGTACCCCATCGAGGCGACCGCGGGCGCCGAGGGCGGCTACCGCCTCGGTGCCGGCGGTGACCTGCCACCGTTGTTGCTCGACGACGACGAGGCCGTCGCGGTGGTCCTCGGCCTGTCCACGGCGGTGGTGGCGGGGGTCGACGGCGTCGGAGACGCGAGCACGCGGGTGCTGACCAAGCTCGATCAGGTCCTGCCGCCCCGCGTGCGCAAGCGGGTCGGCGAGCTGTCCTCGATGACGCTCGACGCGCGCTCGGGACCGGGTGGGGTCTTCGACGTCGATCCCGCCAAGCTGCTGCTCATCGCCGGTCACTGCGCCCGCGCCGAGGAGCTGCGCTTCCGGTACGTGGCGCGCAGCGGTGAGGAGTCCCGCCGCCGGACCGAGCCCTACCGCCTCGTGCGTTCGGGACGTCGGTGGTACCTGGTCGCCTTCGACCGCGACCGCCGGGACTGGCGCAGCTTCCGGGTCGACCGGATGGATCGCCTGGTCGAGGGCGGTGAGCGCTTCGTCCGCGGACCCGATCTGCCCGACGCGGCCGAGTACGTCGCCAACGCCGTCGGCCACGCGCCCTACCCGGTCCAGGCCAGGGTCCGGCTGCCGGTGGACGCCGAGACCGCCCGAGGCGAGCTGTCCGCCTGGTTCGGCACGTGCGAGGACGACGAGGACGGTGGGTGCGTGCTGTCGGCCGGCGGCTCGGACCTGTCCGCCTTGGCCGCCAGCCTCGCGTGGCTGCCCTGGGACTTCGAGGTGCTCGAGCCGCAGGCGGCGCAGGACGCCGTGGCGGCGCTCGGCCGGCGGCTGGTGGGCGCAGCGGGCCCGGCTGCAGCCACCGACGGGTGACGCCGGGGCGGATGGCCCCGGCGTCACCAGTCGTTGCCTCGTGGGACCGTCAGCCGGCTGCGTCGAGGGCCTGGTCGAGGTCGGCGAGGATGTCGTCGATGTGCTCGATGCCGACGTTGAGGCGGATCGCGTCGGGCTTGACGCCGGCGGTCGCGAGCTCCTCCTCGGAGAGCTGGCGGTGCGTGGTCGACGCCGGGTGGTTCACCAGCGACTTGGTGTCCCCGATGTTGACGAGGCGGGTGAACAGCTGCAGCGCGTCGTGGAACTTGACCGCTGCGTCGTAGCCCCCCTCCACGTGGAAGGTCATCAGCGACGACGGCTTGCCGCCGGTGTACTTGTTCGCGTTGGCGTGGTACGGCGAGCTCGGCAGCCCGGCGTACTCGACGTGGGTCACCTTCGGGTGCGCCGCGAGGTGCTCGGCGACCTTCTGGGCGTTCTCCACGTGACGCTCGATCCGCAGCGCGAGGGTCTGCAGCCCCTGGATGAACTGCCAGGCGTTGAAGGGGCTGATCGCCGAACCGGTGTTGCGCAGCGGCACCGTCCGGGCGCGGCCGATGAACGCGGCTTCGCCGAGCGCCTCGGTGTACACCACGCCGTGGTAGGCCGGCTCGGGGGTGTTGAGCTGCGGGAAGCGGTCCGCGTGCTCGCTCCAGGGGAACTTCCCGCTGTCGACGATGATCCCGCCGATCGAGTTGCCGTGCCCGCCGATGAACTTGGTCAGCGAGTGGATGACGATGTCGGCGCCCCACTCGATGGGCTTCATCAGTATCGGGGTGGCGACCGTCGAGTCCACGATCACGGGCACCCCGGCGTCGTGGGCGACCTTCGCGATGGCCTCGAGGTCGGGGATGTTGCCGGCGGGGTTGCCGATGGTCTCGAGGTAGACCGCCTTGGTCCGCTCGTCGATCAGCGCGCCGAGCGCCTCGGCCGAGTCGTCCTCGGCGAAACGGACGTCGACGCCCTGGGCCGGGAACATGTGCTTGAACAGCGTGTAGGTGCCGCCGTACAGCAGCGGCACGGTCACGATGTTGTCGCCGGCCCTGGTGATGGTCTGGATCGCGTAGGTGATGGCGGCCTGACCGGAGCTGGTGGCGAGCGCGGCGACCCCGCCCTCGAGCGCGGCGAGGCGCTGCTCGAGCACATCCTGGGTCGGGTTCATGATCCGGGTGTAGATGTTGCCCGGCACGGCGAGGTTGAACAGGTCGGCGCCGTGCTGGGCGTCGTCGAACTCGTAGGCGACGGTCTGGTAGATCGGGACCGCGACGGCCTTCGTCGTCGGGTCCGGCTCGTAGCCGTGGTGGATCGCGAGCGTCTCGTCCTTCATGGGGTCCCTCTCCGGTACTGGTTCGGTGGTCGGGCGCGGTCAGCGGCGCAGGCGTCCGAGCGGGTCGCTCGGGTCGATGTCCGGGGTGAACGGCACCCCGCGTTCGAGGTCGGTCAGGCGGTAGACGAGGCCGAGCCAGTTGGCGAAGACGGCCTTGGCGGTGTCCGCCCACGTGTCGTCGAGGCCCTTGGCGAGCTCGGCCTCGGGGAACTCGGGTGCCGGCCGGCCGGCCTCGCGCGCGTCGAGGACGGCGTCGAGGTGCTCGTGGGCCCGGCGGGCCGCGTCCGCGGAGAGGTAGTTGGCCGGCAGGGGAGGGATGGCGTCGATCTCGCCGGCGAGGTAGCGGGTGACCTCGCGCTTGTACTCCTTGAGCAGACTGACCGCGTCGTACTCGGGGTGGCCCTGCATGAAGACGGTGCGGATCCCGTCGGGGGAGACGCCGAGGTGGAAGTCGCCCTCGGTCGACTCGATCAGCACATCGACCCCGGCGCGTTCGAGCTGGGCCGAGGTGATCTCGTTCCACCGCGAGTGCGGCACGTCGAAGCGGGTGTTGGTGCCGCGCAGCAGCGGGTGGTCCGGATCGGCCAGCCGGTGCTCGAGCACACCCCACCGCTTGTTGAGCAACCGCCGCCGGCGGACGCCGTAGCGGTGCTGGATCATCGCGTGGGTGGCCAGGCAGGAGCACATCACCGACGTGACGTGCTCGCTCGCCCAGTCCATCACCTCCAGGAGCGGGGCGTAGAAGGCCTCGTCGGCGAGGTCGGGATGGTTGGTGACGTTCGCGCCGGTGACGATGAGGGCGTCGAGGCCCTCATCACGCAGGTCCTCGAACCGCTCGTAGTGGTCGTCGATGTGGGCCTGCGTCCGCGGGCTGCGCTCCAGGCCGGGGACGGTGAACACGTGCACGAAGACCTGCACGATGCGGTTCGCGCTGCCGACCATGCGGATGAACTGCTGCTCGGTCACCGAGAGGGCGGCGTCCGGCATCATGTTCAGCAGGCCGATGTGCAGCTCGCGGATGTCGGCGCGCTGCGCCTGCTGGACGGTGAGGACGTCCTCGCCCTCGGCGGCCAGGGCCGCGAAGGCCGGCAGCGAGGAGTGGGCGACGATCGGCATGGAGGTGACCCGGTCGGTGGGCCGTGGACGCTAGTCCGACCGACGGGCCGGCGACGACGGACGGGACAACGTGACGACGCCCCGACCGGGGCCGGGGCATCGCGGCGTCGGGACGTCCTACTTGTAGTTGGTGAACCGCAGGGGGGCGTCGTGGTCCTTGGCCTTGACCATGGCCTGGATCTCCTGGAGGTCGTCGCGCTTCTTGCCGCTGACCCGGATCCGGTCACCCATGTTGGTCGGCGTGACCTTCAGCTTGGTTGCCTTGATGTCCTTGACGATGGTCTTGGCGATGTCGCCCGGCAGCTCGCTGACGAGCTTGACGTCGACGCGGCTGCGCCCGCCGGACACGTCGCTCGGCTCACCGATGTCGAGGGCCTTCAGGGACACCTTGCGCTTGACGCACTTGTCCTTGAGGACCTCCAGCGCCGCGTTGACGCGGTCCTCGGATGCGGACTCGACCTTGATGGCCTCCTCGCCCGACCACTCGATGATCGTGCCGGTGTCCTTGAAGTCGAACCGCGTGCCGACCTCGCGGGCGGCCTGGTTGATGGCGTTGTCGACCTCCTGGCGGTCGACGCCCGCCTCGATGTCGAAGCTCGAGTCAGCCACGGGGTGCTCCTCGGTCGGGTCCGGTGTGACCTGCGAGCCTAGTGAGCGTGTCGTGCCCCGTGACCTCGACGTCTGGTGTCGCACCGCCGTGGCAGGGTGTCGACTCGGTCATCCGTGGGGGCGGGTGAGGAGTCCTCCGTGCTCGATCTGTGCCGACCAACGCTGCCCTTCCGCCCGCCGCTTGCAGCGCGCACCACCGTGCCGGCCGAGTCGCCCGAGCGAGCGGCCGACTCGCCGCTGGACGCGAACCTCGCGGCCCACCTGGCCAAGGGGCAGCGCCGGGACGCCGACACCATCTGGCGCCGCAACCCGCGAGAGCAGGGTCTGATCGGCCTCACCGACGCCGTCGCGTGGTTCGGCCGACAGGGGTGGTCGATCAGCCTGCCGCTGATCGACAGCCAGCCCTACGACCTGATCGTCGACGACGGTGAGCGTCTCCAGCGTGTCCAGGTCAAGACCACCACCTACCGGTCTCCCTACGGCGTGTTCGTCGTCAGCCTGGCGACGCGCGGGGGGAACCAGAGCTTCCACACCGCGAAGGCGTTCGACCGATCGAGCTGCGAGCTGCTCTACGTCCTGACCGACGCGGGGGATCGGTACCTGATCCCGACGTCGGTGATCCGGTCAGCGAACACCCTGAGCTTGGGCAGGCGCTACGACGAGCACCGGTTGCGCAGCTGACGGTCCCTGGTTGGCCGACGAGGCGACCGCGACCTACCCTCCGACTCGCCCGCACCGTTGGGCTCCCGGTGGGATGTCCGAGCGGCCAAAGGATCTCGGCTGTAAACCGAGCGGCTATGCCTACGCAGGTTCGAATCCTGCTCCCACCACCAGCCAGTCGCGTCACCACCGCCCGTGCGCGCCGGACCACCACGGTTCGACGGACCGCACGGGCGGTGGCTACGCTGCCGGCCGCCCGCGCTCGCGTGGGCGCGACACCCGCCCTGGTAGCTCAGTCGGCAGAGCACATCCATGGTAAGGATGGGGTCCGCGGTTCGATTCCGCGCCAGGGCTCAGGGAAGCACCCGGACGCCGCCGGCTCACGCCGGCAGCTTCCGGGTGGTCCCCGTCGAGGCGGCGTAGCTCAGAGGTAGAGCAAGCGGCTCATAATCGCTGTGTCGGTGGTTCGAGTCCACCCGCCGCTACGAGAACGCCCCACACCTGCACCGCCCGCACCACGCCCGAAGCACCGCGACACGTCAACACGTTTCGACCGAGACGACCGATCAGAGCAACCGGCCCGCAGCCGGCTCGTGAACCAAGGAGCAGCACCCGTGGCCAAGGAGAAGTTCGAGCGGACCAAGCCGCACATGAACATCGGCACGATCGGTCACGTCGATCACGGGAAGACGACGTTGACGGCGGCGATCACGAACGTTCTGGCGAAGAACAACCCGAACGTGCAGTCGATGGCGTTCGATGCGATCGACAAGGCGCCGGAGGAGCGTGAGCGGGGGATCACGATCAACGTGTCTCACGTGGAGTACGAGACCGATAACCGGCACTACGCGCACGTGGATGCGCCGGGTCACGCGGACTACGTCAAGAACATGATCACGGGTGCGGCGCAGATGGATGGCGCGATCCTGGTGGTGTCGGCTGCGGATGGTCCGATGCCTCAGACCCGTGAGCACGTGCTGCTCGCGCGTCAGGTGGGTGTCCCGAAGCTGCTGGTGGCGCTGAACAAGGTCGACATGGTCGATGATGAGGAGCTGCTCGAGCTGGTGGAGATGGAGGTCCGTGAGCTGTTGGACTCCTACGACTTCCCTGGTGATGACACGCCGGTGGTGCGGGTCTCGGCGCTCAAGGCGCTGGAGGGTGATGCGGAGTACGAGTCCAAGGTCGTGGAGTTGATGGCGGCGGTGGATGAGTTCTTCGAGGAGCCGGAGCGGGCGCTGGACAAGCCGTTCATCATGCCGGTCGAGGATGTGTTCTCGATCACGGGGCGTGGGACGGTGGCCACGGGTCGGATCGAGGGCGGCAAGATCAACGTGGGTGACACCGTGGAGATCATCGGTCTGAAGGACACGACCTCGACCACGGTCACGGGTGTGGAGATGTTCCGCAAGCTGCTCGATGAGGGCATGGCTGGTGACAACGTGGGCATCTTGCTGCGTGGGACCAAGCGTGAGGAGATCGAGCGCGGTCAGGTGCTGGCGGCGCCGGGTTCGATCACGCCGCACACGGGGTTCGAGGCGCAGGTGTACGTGCTCTCCAAGGAGGAGGGTGGTCGTCACACGCCGTTCTTCAACAACTACCGGCCGCAGTTCTACTTCCGGACCACGGATGTGACCGGTTCGGTCACGCTTCCCGATGGTGTGGAGATGGTGATGCCGGGTGACAACACCGAGATGTCGGTGGAGCTGATCCAGCCGATCGCGATGGACGAGGGTCTGAAGTTCGCCATCCGTGAGGGTGGTCGGACCGTCGGTGCCGGTCGCGTCACCAAGATCACCAACTAGGCCCCCGTACCACCACCCCCCGCCACCGCACCTGCGCGGTCGGCGAGCGAGCCAGGACCAGACGTCATGCCCAAGAACGACAACCGTCCGAAGGTGACGCTCGCTTGCACCGAGTGCAAGGAGCGGAACTACATCACCTCCAAGCACCGGGTGAACCAGCGTGAGCGCATCGAGCTGAACAAGTTCTGCGCCCGCTGCCGGGCGCACAAGCTCCACCGCGAGACGCGCTGACCCGACGCTGCTCGACGCGGCCCACCTCCTGGCGGGGTGGGCCGCGTCGCGTTGGGGCCGCTGGTCACCGGCTGCCTAGGATGGCGCCGCCCGCGGCTCGCACCTGCCTCGCCGCGACGTGCCGACCCCTCCAGGAGGACCGGATGGCGCTCAACCGCGACAAGGTGGGGACGCAGTACCCGCCGTACACCTACGAGGTCTCGCGCGAGAAGATCCGCGAGTACGCGCAGGCGCTCGGCGAGCGCGACCCGCGCTACTTCAGCGACGGGGACGACTGTGTCGCGCCGCCGACCTTCGCGGCGAGCTACACCGTGGTCAAGGGCGGAGCGGCGGCGTTCTCCGACCCCGACCTCGGTGTCCACCCGGCGTTGGTGCACGGCTCGCAGCGCTACGTCTACGGGGACCGGCCGGTCGCGCCGGGGGACCGGCTGACCTGCACGCCGCGGATCGCCGACATCCAGAGCCGGGGTCGCAACGAGATGCTCACCGTCGAGGTCGACTGCCGCTTCGAGGACGGTGCGCTCGCCGTCCGCTCCGAGGCGGTCATCATCTTCCTCGGTTCCGCCCCCGAGAAGGAGGAGGTCGCATGAGCGGCGTCGTAGGTCCCATGTTGCTTCTCGAGGGACCGGAGACGGTCTCGGAGGTGTGGTCATGAGCGAGGTGACCGTCGGGACCGAGCTGCCCACGATCGAGCAGCAGGCGACGCTGATGACGTCGGTGTCCTACGCCGCCGCGTCGGGGGACCTCAACCCCCTCCACTACGACCAGGGGTTCGCCGGGCAGGTCAGCCCGACCGGAGGGATCATCGCCCACGGGATGTACTCGATGGGGTTGGCCTCGCGCCTGCTGACCGAGTTCGCCGGCGACCCGGCCAAGGTGCTCGAGGTCCAGGTCCGCTTCGCCCGTCCCTGGCCCCTCGGCACGACCTCGACCTTCGGGGGCACCGTCAAGGAAGTCGAGGACGGTGTCGCGACCGTGGAGCTGTTCGGGGACAACGAGAACGGCGACCGCATCCTGAAGGGGACGGGCAGGATCGCCGTCTGAGCCTCCCGCTCCTGCCGGACCCGCGTGCGGCGGCGGCGACTGCGGTTGTCGCCCCCCGCGGGTCCGGGTAGTCTCGCCGCGCTGCCTCCACGTGGGGCAGCGTTCCCTTGTCTCGACCGGACGGGCGCGCCTCGTCCCGGTCGGATCGGGGGACGGACGGGCGTAGCTCAATCTGGTAGAGCACCGGTCTCCAAAACCGGCGGTTGGGGGTTCGATTCCCTCCGCCCGTGCGACGCTCCGGCTGCTTCACGGCCGAGTCCACCCGCCCCACCGGGGCCCCGGCGACGCCGGGGTCCGTCCCCACCCCCCACCGTCCCCGGGCGGCTGCGGGAGCAGGAGTCACACGATGAGCCGCGACGACGATCGCCGCGCCGAGCGTGAAGCGCGGCGCACGGCCGACCTTCCGAGCGCTGCGAGCGAGCCCGTCGCCGAGACGCGGACGAGGACCGGCCTCGCGCAGTTCCTGCGCGAGGTCCGCTCCGAGCTGCGCAAGGTCGCCTGGCCGAACCGCAAGGAGCTCATCTCCTACACCATCGTCGTCCTCGTGATGTCGCTGGTGCTCACCCTCCTGATCTGGGGCTTCGACTTCATCGTCCGCGACGCCATCATCAACACGCTGGGGTAGACGCCCGTGCCCGACGACCAGACCGACCTCCCCGTCGACGACCAGCTCGCCACCGACAGCCCGGTGGACGAGCTCGAGCCGTCCGACACCCCCGGCGATGACGCCGGTCCACCGCCCGTGCCCACCGACGGTGCCGGTACCGAGCTGACCCAGGACGACGAGCACCTCGCCGTCCCCGCCGACGACCGCCGCGAGGCACCGGAGGGCACCGTTCCCGACGCGCCGACCACCGACCTGGACCCCGAGATCGCCGACGCGACCTCGGAGCTGACCGATGCCGCCGAGGCGGACGCGCCCGAGGGCGACGACCTCGACGACCTGCTCGGCATGGCCGGCGCGGGGGACGTCGAGCGCAGCGCAGCGAGCACGCAGGATGACGCTGACGCGTCGCCGGACGTGGCCACCGAGCCGACCGCGGTCGCGGACGGTTCCGACGCCGATGCGGACGCCGCCGAGGTGCAAGCGCCGGCGCCCGCCGTGCGGCGTCGTCCTCGCTCGCTCGCCGAGGTGCGCGACAAGAAGGAACTGGCGCGCCTGATCGGCAACTGGTTCGTGGTCCACACCTACGCCGGCTACGAGCAGCGCGTCAAGGACAACCTCGAGAACCGGGTCGAGACGCTCGACGCCCACGACCGCATCTTCGAGGTGGTCATCCCCACCGAAGAGGTCACCGAGTACAAGAAGGGCAAGAAGACCGTCGTCCAGCGCAAGTTCCTGCCCGGGTACGTCCTGGTGCGCATGGAGATGGACGACGAGACCTGGGGCATCGTCCGTCACACCCCCAACATCACCGGCTTCGTCGGCTCGTCGGGCTCCAGGCCGGCCCCGCTGTCGCTGCGCGAGGTGGCCTCCACCCTCCAGCTTCCCGACGAGGTCATCGAGGTCGACGAGAGCGACGAGGCGGCGGCTCCCGAGCCCGAGCGCCAGGTCGCCGAGATCGACCTCGAGGTCGGCGAGACCGTCCGGGTCACGTCCGGACCGTTCGCGGACTTCACCGGGACGATCTCCGAGATCAACCTCGACCAGGCCAAGCTCAAGGTGCTCGTCAGCGTCTTCGGTCGCGAGACCCCGCTCGAGCTGCCCTTCGACAACGTCGCCAAGCTCTAGGGCTGACGCGAACGCGCCCGGGCGACGTGAAGCCCAGGGCGCACCCGAACCGATGTGGGAGGCCGCGCAGGCGGCCGTTCGACCACGAGGAGGAACCCACAGATGGCCAAGAAGGTCGCTGGTTTCATCAAGCTCCAGATCCCGGCCGGTCAGGCCAACCCGGCGCCGCCGGTCGGCCCCGCGCTCGGTCAGCACTCCGTGAACATCATGGAGTTCTGCAAGGCGTTCAACGAGCGCACCCAAGGCCAGCAGGGCGACATCGTCCCGGTGGAGATCACGGTCTACGAGGACCGGTCGTTCACCTTCATCATGAAGACGCCGCCCGCGGCGCAGCTGCTGCTCAAGGCGGCGGGCGTGGCGAAGGGTTCGGGCACCCCGCACACCACGAAGGTGGCGAGCGTCTCGCGTGAGCAGGTGCGCCAGATCGCCGAGACCAAGATGCCCGACCTGAACGCGATCGACATCGAAGGTGCCATGAAGATCGTCGAGGGCACCGCCCGCTCGATGGGCATCACGGTCGACGGCTAGTCACACGTTCCAGCACGTGGGAGGAGGGCCGCGCCCTCCGTCGGACCACGAGGAGATACACAGATGGCCAAGCACGGCAAGAAGTACCGGGCAGCGATGGACCGCATCGAGGCGGACCGTCTCTACGCCCCCAAGCCCGGGTTCGCCCTCCTCAAGGAGGTCGACGCGACGAGCTACGACGCGACCGTGGAGGTCGCCTTCCGGCTCGGCATCGACCCGCGCAAGGCGGACCAGATGGTCCGCGGCGCCGTGTCGCTGCCGCACGGGATCGGCAAGTCGGTCCGCGTGGCCGTCGTCGCCGGTGGTGACAAGGCCACCGAGGCGCGCGAGGCGGGTGCCGACCACGTCGGTGGCGACGACCTCGTCGAACTGCTCGGCCAGGGTGACCTGCTCAGCGAGATCGACTCGGTCATCGCCACCCCCGACATGATGGGCAAGCTCGGCCGTCTCGGGAAGGTGCTGGGTCCGCGTGGCCTGATGCCGAACCCGAAGTCCGGCACGGTCACGATGAACGTCGGTCAGGCCGTCACCGAGATCAAGGCCGGTCGCGTCGAATACCGCTCCGACCGCAACGGCAACGTCCACGCCGTGCTCGGCAAGGCGTCGTTCCCGGTCGAGAGCCTGGTCGAGAACTACGGCGCGCTGCTCGACGAGATCCTCCGTCTGCGTCCGTCGGCCGCCAAGGGCCGGTACGTGCGCTCGGTGACCATCTCCACGTCGGCGTCGCCCGGCATCCCGCTCGACCCGACCCGGGTCAAGGACCTGCTCGTCGACGACACCAGCGAGGCCGCAGCCGCGACGGCGTGACCCGCGCGCAGCACCCCGGACGAGCCCGCCACACGGCGGGCTCGTCCGCGTCCGGCACGTGCGGCTGCCCGCGGCGGACGGGGCCGACGGCGGCGCTACCCTCCGGCCGGGCGACGGACGGCCGGCGACCTCGGGACGAGCATCGGAGCGGGCGGTGAAGGACGAGGCGGTCGCGGACACCGGCAGCGGACCCACCGAGGCGCCGATCCACGTGCTGGTGGGGTCCGCCGACGAGGGGACGCGGGCGCAGGTGGCCCTGACCCTCGGTGCGGACCGGTACCGCGTGGTCGAAGCGGTCGACACCGAGGACACGATCCGCTCCCTCGCGGCCGAGTTGCCGCCCGTGCTGGTTCTCGACGACCAGCTCCCGGGGGCCGGTGCCCTCGCGATCGCGCGCACGGTGCGGGCCCAGCCCGAGACGGCGGGCGTCCGCGTGCTGCTGCTCGTGCCACGCGGCGACACCACGGCCGAGGGAGCACCCGGCGTGGACGCCACGCTCGCGTTGCCGTTCACCGCCTTCGCGCTGCTCGGCAAGGTCGAGAGCCTCCTCGAGGGCTGAGCCACGCCGGGGGCGAGGGTCGGCATCCGCGTGCGCCGGCAGCGCGCGGCAGGACCTGGTTCGACGCCGGGTGAGCGCCCCGGTAGTCTCCCCGCCAACGACGCCACAGACCGCTGGACGCCCGCCTCGCGGGTCGAAGGTCGCGGCGCGCCCCTCCCTCACCGGAAGCCGGGTGCCTCGCGCGTCCCGCGTAGGCCGGTTCGACACCCCGCGGCTCCCCGCCGTGTCCTCGTGTCCGCCCCCTGCGCGAGCCGCGCCGGGGGCTCCTTCGTGTGAGGGCGGATCGGCGCCCGTGCCTCGGCTCCCCGGCAGGGTCCGCTACCACCCCGGAGGAACCCGTGCCTCGGCCCGACAAGGTCGCCGTCGTCGATGACGTCAAGAGCGGCCTCACCGACTCGGCAGCCACGCTGCTCACCCACTACCGCGGCCTCACGGTCACGGAGATGGCCGAGCTGCGCATCAAGCTGCGCGAGGCGGGCGCGCGCTACCGCGTCGCCAAGAACACCCTCGCTCGCCGCGCTGCGGTCGACGCCGGCATGGAGGAGCTCCAGGAGCTGCTCGACGGCCCGACCGCCCTCGTCTTCTGCTCCGAGGACCCGGTGGCGCCCGCGAAGGCGCTCAAGGCCTTCGCCAAGGACCACCCGGCGCTCGTGATCCGCGGTGGCTACCTCGACGGCGAGGTCCTCGACGAGGCCGCCGCCATCAAGCTCGCCGACCTCGCCTCCAAGGAGGAGCTGCTCGGTCAGCTGGCGGGCCTGATGTACGGCGCGCTGGCCAACACCGCCCGCCTGCTCCAGGCCCCGATCGAGAAGCAGGCCCGTCTCGTCCAGGCCCTCATCGACGCCGGCGGCAACGCCGACGTCACCGAGGCGCCCGCCGCCGAAGAGGCCCCGGCTGCTGCCGAGGAGGCTCCCGCCGAGGAGGCTGCCGCGGAGGAAGCCCTCGCTGCCGAGGCCCCCGCTGCCGAGGCCGACGCCCCCGCGGCCGAGGCCGAGGCCGAGACCACCGGCGACGAGCCGGCGAGCGACGCGTAACCCCCCCACGTCCCGAGATCACCAGACCCGCACAGAACAGGAACCACCATGGCGAAGCTGTCCACCGACGAGCTCATCGATGCGTTCAAGGAGCTCACGCTCGTCGAGCTCTCCGAGCTCGTGAAGAAGTTCGAGGAGACCTTCGAGGTCACCGCCGCTGCTCCGGTCGCCGTCGCTGGTGGCGTGGCCCCCGGTGCGCCCGCCGAGGCCGCCGAGGAGAAGACCGACTTCGACGTGGTCCTCACCGCCGCCGGTGACAAGAAGATCCAGGTCATCAAGGAGGTGCGCGGCCTCACCAGCCTCGGCCTGAAGGAGGCCAAGGAGCTCGTCGAGTCGGCGCCCAAGGCCGTCCTCGAGGGCGTGGACAAGGCTGCGGCCGACGCCGCCAAGGAGGCGCTCGAGGGCGCCGGCGCCACGGTCGAGCTCAAGTGATCCCCGCCGGTGCGGACCCCCTCGCGGGTCCGCACCGGCTGGTGCACCGCCGCGGCCACGCCGCCTCCGATCCCGGAGGCGGTCACGGTCGTTCGCGGGTCGGTTGACGCGCCGTGCTCGACGCCCCTACACTCCGGGGCTGCCGTGTGCTCGCGTACCGTCACCGCGAGCTGGGGTGTCACTCGTTCGTCCCGTCACCACGTGTGCTCCCGCGGGGTCGTCCGTCGTTCATCGAGGTCCCTCCATCCGCCTGTCGTGCCGCCGCCGTTCGGAGGCGGCTGTCGCGCGTCCACAGGGGGATGATCGACCGGTGACGGGGTCCCGCAGCCAGGACCGTGACCGCCGTGGACGAGCGGATGTCCGCCAGCGGCACGTGGCCGTCCGCGGTCGCCGCCCCGAACCCGCCGCACCGCTCCACCCGCGCGTCGGCCGTCCGACCTGACCGACCGCGCGTCCCGATCCCGCTCGGCGCTGCGGGCTCGGCGTTCGATCCTCCGCGCCGACCGAACCGCACCACACGTTCCACGCCCCGAGCTCGGGCACGTTCCACCGAGCCGGAGCGGTACGCCCGCACCGTTCGGGCCCCGCTCCACCCCCGCAGCCACCAGCGTCAGGGAGGTCCCGGTTGACCGGCAACGCCGTCGATCAGCGACTTAGCTTCGCAAAGATCCGTGAGGCGCTCCCACTCGAGGAGCTCGACCTCGTCGCCATCCAGAGCGGTTCGTTCGCCTGGCTCATCGACGAGGGCCTCGGGGAGATCTTCGACGAGATCTCTCCCATCGAGGACAGCCAGGGCAAGATGGCCCTCAGCTTCCTCAACCACCGCTTCGAGGACCCCAAGTACTCCGTCGATGAGTGCAAGGAGAAGGACTACACCTACGCCGCGCCGCTGTTCGTGACCGCCGAGTTCCTGAACAAGGAAGACGGCACGATCAAGTCCCAGACGGTCTTCATGGGTGACTTCCCCGTGATGAGCGACAAGGGCACGTTCGTCATCAACGGCACCGAGCGTGTCGTGGTGTCCCAGCTGGTGCGCTCGCCGGGCGTCTACTTCGACTCGTCCATCGACAAGACCACCGGTCGTGACGTGTACGGCTGCAAGGTCATCCCGGGCCGCGGCGCGTGGCTCGAGTTCGAGGTGGACAAGCGCGACCTGGTCGCCGTCCGCGTCGATCGCAAGCGCAAGCAGCCGATCAGCGTCTTCTACCGCGCGCTCAAGGCGTTCGTGTGGAACCAGGAGGCCGGGGTCTACGAACTCGCGCCGTCCGAGGTGCTGACCACCGAGATCCCCGACGAGGAGATCCTCGAGTTCTTCGGGGGCGCCGAGTCGATCGCGCTCACCCTCGAGAAGGACAACACCGGCCGCACCCCGGGCCAGGCGCTCGAGGAGATCTACCGCAAGCTCCGTCCGGGCGAGCCGCCGAACGCTGAACAGGCCGGGCAACTGCTGCTCGGCATGTTCTTCGCCACCAAGAAGTACGACCTCGCGCGGGTCGGTCGCTACAAGATCTCCGGCCTCGAGGACGACGGCTCCGGCCACGTCAAGCACGGCAAGCTGACCGACGAGTTCGAACTCCTCGGGTTCGGTCGCCGTGAGGACGTCACGCTCACCGCCGAGGACTGCCTCGCGACGATGAGCTACCTCGTCAAGCTGCACGCCGGCGAGGACGGCTACGACACCGACGACATCGACCACTTCGGCAACCGGCGCCTGCGCTCGGTCGGCGAGCTCATCCAGAACCAGGTCCGCATCGGCCTGTCCCGGATGGAGCGCGTGGTCCGTGAGCGGATGACGACCCAGGACCTCGAGGCCATCACGCCTCAGACCCTGATCAACATCCGTCCGGTCGTGTCCGCCATCCGCGAGTTCTTCGGCACCTCGCAGCTGTCGCAGTTCCTCGACGAGACCAACCCGCTGTCCGGCCTGACGCACAAGCGACGCATGTCGGCCCTCGGTCCCGGTGGTCTGTCGCGTGAGCGTGCGGGCTTCGAGGTCCGCGACGTCCACCCGTCGCACTACGGCCGCATGTGCCCGATCGAGACCCCGGAGGGCCCGAACATCGGCCTGATCGGGACGCTCGCGACCTACGCGCGCATCAACGAGTACGGGTTCGTCGAGACCCCGTACCGCACGGTCGTCGACGGCGTGGTCACCGACGACGTGGAGTACCTCACCGCCGACGAGGAGGACCGCTACGTCGTCGCGCAGGCCAACGCGCCGCTCGACGACGAGGGCAAGTACGTCAACGACCTCGTGCTCGTGCGCGCCAAGGGCGGCGAGGTCCGCGAGGTCGCACCGTCGGCCGTCGACTACATGGACGTCTCGCCGCGCCAGGCGGTGTCCATCTCGGCCGCGCTCATCCCGTTCCTCGAGCACGACGACGCCAACCGGGCCCTGATGGGCGCCAACATGCAGCGCCAGGCCGTCCCGCTCCTGCGGGCCGAGGCGCCGTTCGTCGGCACCGGCATCGAGGCGAAGGCCGCCCGCGACGCGGGTGACGTGGTCGTGGCATCGCGCGGTGGCGTCCTCGTCGAGGTCGCCAGCGACCACCTCGTGGTCCGCACCGACGACGACGAGATCGACCGCTACTACCTCACCAAGTTCAAGCGCTCCAACCAGGGCAGCTGCATCAACCAGCGTCCCATCGTGACCGAGGGACAGCGGATCGAGGTCGGTGAGGTCATCGCCGACGGACCGTCCACCGACGCCGGTGAGCTCGCCCTCGGCCGCAACCTGCTGGTCGCCTTCATGTCCTGGGAGGGTTACAACTTCGAGGACGCCATCATCCTCTCCGAGCGGCTCGTCCGCGAGGACGTGCTGACCTCGATCCACATCGGGCAGCTCGAGGTCGACGCTCGCGAGACCAAGCTCGGCCCCGAGGAGATCACCCGCGACATCCCCAACGTCTCCGAGGAGGTGCTCGCCAACCTCGACGAGGAGGGGATCATCCGCATCGGAGCGGAGGTCCAGCCGGGCGACATCCTCGTCGGCAAGGTCACCCCGAAGGGGGAGACCGAGCTGACCCCCGAGGAGCGGCTGCTGCGGGCGATCTTCGGTGAGAAGGCCCGCGAGGTGCGCGACACCTCGCTGAAGGTGCCCCACGGTGACCGCGGGATCGTCATCGGCGTGCAGCGGTTCTCGCGCGCCGACGGCGACGAGCTGCCGCCGGGCGTCAACGACATGGTGCGCATCTTCATCGCCAAGAAGTCGAAGATCTCGGAGGGCGACAAGCTCGCCGGACGCCACGGCAACAAGGGCGTCATCTCCAAGATCCTGCCGCTGGAGGACATGCCGTTCCTCGAGGACGGCACCCCCGTCGACATCGTGCTCAACCCCCTCGGCGTCCCGTCCCGCATGAACATCGGGCAGGTCCTCGAGACCCACCTCGGCTGGGCGGCCTCCAACGGGTGGCACTTCGACGAGAAGCCCGAGTGGTTCGACCGCGTCGGGTGGGGCGATGAGATGCTGTCGGTCCCCGGACCGGTCAACTTCGCCACCCCGGTCTTCGACGGCTGCCGCGAGGAGGAGCTCATCGAGCTGCTCCAGGCCGGCAACCCGACCGAGTCGGGGATCCGCCTGGTCGGGGTCGACGGCAAGACCACCGTGTACGAGGGCCGCAGCGGCGAAGCCGTCGAGGCACCCGTCACCGTCGGCTACATGTACATCCTCAAGCTCCACCACCTGGTCGACGACAAGATCCACGCCCGCTCGACCGGTCCGTACTCGATGATCACCCAGCAGCCCCTCGGCGGGAAGGCCCAGTTCGGTGGGCAGCGCTTCGGTGAGATGGAGGTGTGGGCCCTCGAAGCCTACGGCGCCGCGTACGCCCTCCAGGAGCTGCTGACGATCAAGTCCGACGACACCATCGGGCGCGTCAAGGTCTACGAGGCCATCGTCAAGGGCGACAACATCCCCGAGCCCGGCATCCCCGAGTCGTTCAAGGTGCTGGTCAAGGAGATGCAGGCCCTCAGCCTCAACGTCGAGGTGCTGAACGCGGCGGGCGACCAGATCGAGCTGCGTGACAGCGAGGACGACGCGTTCCGGGCTGCTGAGGCTCTGGGCATCGATCTCTCCCGGCCGGAGCGTCCGACCGCGGAGGCGTGACCTTCCGCTGAGGCCCGTCCGGGCTGCCATCCCCTCTCGGTCCCTGCGGGACCTCCGGGGGCCCCGAGGCAGCCCGGCCCGGACCTCAGCTCCGGTCCCGCCACCGCTCCCGGTACCGGGCAACTGACAGAGAAGACACATACCCCCGCGGGGGCCCCGACCCCCGCACCTCTCCTCAGAGAGGGTTATGAAGTAGGGAGGACGTCCCCGTGCTGGACGTGAACCACTTCGACAGTCTGCGCATCACCCTGGCGGAGGCGCATCAGATCCGCATGTGGTCCAACGGCGAGGTCAAGAAGCCGGAGACCATCAACTACCGCACGCTCAAGCCCGAGAAGGATGGGCTGTTCTGCGAGAAGATCTTCGGTCCCACGCGGGACTGGGAGTGCTACTGCGGCAAGTACAAGCGCGTGCGCTTCAAGGGGATCATCTGCGAGCGCTGCGGCGTCGAGGTCACGCGGGCCAAGGTCCGCCGTGAGCGCATGGGCCACATCGAGCTCGCCGCTCCCGTGACCCACATCTGGTACCTCAAGGGCGTCCCCTCGCGCCTCGGCTACCTGCTCGACATGTCGCCCAAGGACCTCGAGAAGGTCATCTACTTCGCGGCGTACGTGGTGACCTCCGTCGACGAGGACAAGCGCCACGACGCGCTGCCCGAGCTCGAGGAGGAGCTGCGTCTCGAGAAGCAGGAGATCGAGAAGCAGCTCGAGGGCGACCGCACCGAGCTCCTCCAGCAGCTCGAGGCCACGCTCGCTGAGCTCGAGGCCGAGGGCGCCAAGCCCGACGTGGTCAAGAAGGAACGCAAAGAGATCGAGAAGCAGCTGAAGGCCGTCTCGGTCCGTGCCAACAACGAGCTCGAGCACCTCGACAAGGTCCTGACGACCTTCAAGAAGCTCTCGGTCAAGCAGCTGATCCCCGAGGAGCTGGTCTACCGCGACATGCGTGACCGCTTCGGCGACTACTTCACCGGTGGCATGGGCGCCGAGGCGATCCGGGACCTGCTCGAGGCGATCGACCTCGACGCCGAGAACGGCGAGCTGCGCACCACCATCGTCGAGGCCAAGGGTCAGAAGAAGCAGCGTGCGACCAAGCGCCTCAAGGTCGTCGACGCGCTGCGCAGGACCGGCAACGACCCGGCGTCGATGGTCCTCGAGGCCATCCCGGTCATCCCGCCGGACCTGCGCCCGATGGTGCAGCTCGACGGTGGCCGCTTCGCGACCTCCGACCTCAACGACCTGTACCGCCGCGTGATCAACCGCAACAACCGGTTGAAGCGTCTGCTGGACCTCGGGGCCCCCGAGATCATCGTCAACAACGAGAAGCGGATGCTCCAGGAGGCCGTCGACGCGCTGTTCGACAACGGCCGTCGCGGACGTCCGGTCACGGGCCCGGGCAACCGGCCGCTCAAGTCGCTGTCCGACATGCTCAAGGGCAAGCAGGGCCGCTTCCGTCAGAACCTGCTCGGCAAGCGCGTCGACTACTCCGGCCGCTCGGTCATCGTGGTCGGCCCGCAGCTGCGGATGCATCAGTGCGGCCTGCCCAAGCAGATGGCGCTCGAGCTGTTCAAGCCGTTCGTCATGAAGCGCCTCGTCGACCTCAACTACGCGCAGAACATCAAGAGCGCGAAGCGGATGGTCGAGCGTTCGCGTGCCCAGGTGTGGGACGTGCTCGAGGAGGTCATCGCCGACCACCCGGTGATGCTCAACCGTGCACCCACCCTCCACCGCCTCGGCATCCAGGCGTTCATGCCGACGCTGGTCGAGGGCAAGGCCATCCAGCTGCACCCGCTGGTGTGCACCGCGTTCAACGCCGACTTCGACGGCGACCAGATGGCCGTCCACCTGCCGCTGTCGGCCGAGGCGCAGGCCGAGGCGCGCATCCTCATGCTCGCCCCGAACAACATCCTGTCGCCGGCGACCGGTCGCCCGATCGCCTCGCCGACCCAGGACATGGTGCTCGGCATCTACTGGTTGACCTTCTCCGACAACGACACGTCGGCCGACCGGGACCCGACGGGCCTGCCCATCTTCAGCTCGGTGGGCGAGATCGAGCGTGCGCTCGACCAGAAGGCCATCCACATGCAGGACGCGATCATCCTGCGTCTGCGTGGCAAGCAGCTCGACCCGGCGGACCGTTCGGCGGCCTACCGCGAGGACGACGAGGCGTGGGAGGCCGCACGGGCTGACCGCACCCCGGTGCGCATCGTGACCACCGCCGGCCGGGCCATCTTCAACGAGGTGCTCCCCGAGGACCACGCCTTCATCAACGAGGTCGTCACCAAGAAGGGCGCCGGCGACATCGTCAACAAGTGCTCCGACGTCTTCCCGCGGTGGCAGGTCGTCGAGGTCCTCGACGCCATGAAGGACCTCGGGTACCGCTACGCCACGAAGGCCGGCATCACCATCGCCATCTCGGACGTCGAGACGCCGGCCAACAAGGCCGAGGTCATCGCCGCCTCCGAGGACCGTGCGGCCAAGATCGAGAAGCAGTTCAGCCGTGGTGTCATCACCGACGCCGAGCGGCGCCAGGAGCTGATCGAGATCTGGACCGAGGCGACCAACAAGGTGGCCGACGCGATGGAGGCATCCTTCGCCGAGACCAACCCGTTCTTCGTCATGGCCAACTCGGGTGCACGCGGCAACATGACCCAGCTGCGGCAGATCGCCGCCATGCGTGGGCTCGTGGCCAACCCGAAGGGTGAGATCATCCCGCGGCCGATCAAGTCCAACTACCGCGAGGGTCTGTCGGTCCTCGAGTACTTCATCGCGACGCACGGTGCCCGCAAGGGTCTGGCCGACACGGCCCTCCGTACCGCCGACTCGGGTTACCTCACGAGGCGGCTGGTCGACGTGTCGCAGGACCTGATCATCCGCGAGGACGACTGCGGGACCGACCGCGGCGTGACGGCCGTGGTCGGCGAGCACGACTCGCAGACCGTGTACGGGCGCGTCCTGGCCCGGGACGTCAGCTTCCCCGGCTCCGACGAGGTGCTCCTCGCCGCGGGGACGCCGATCGCCGACGTCGAGGTCCGGCGCCTGCGTTCGGCTCTCGTCAAGGGCATCCACCCCGACACCCTCGCACCGCTCGAGGCGACCGCCTCCGACGCGGAACGCGAGATCACCGTCCGGTCCGCGCTGGCGTGCGACACCGAGATCGGCGTCTGCCGCGCCTGCTACGGCGAGCTGCTCGCCAACGGCGCGATGGTCGACATGGGCGAGGCGGTCGGCATCATCGCCGCCCAGTCCATCGGTGAGCCGGGTACGCAGCTGACCATGCGCACCTTCCACACCGGTGGTGTGGCGTCCGCGGACGACATCACCCAGGGTCTGCCACGCGTGGTCGAGCTGTTCGAGGCTCGTAGCCCACGAGGCAAGGCCGAGATCGCCCGCATCTCGGGGCGTGTCTCGATCGAGGAAGCCGAGGGTGGTGGTCGACTGCTGACCATCTCCGGCGCTCGCGACCAGGTCGACGAGCACGAGCTGCCCCGCGGCGCCCGGCTGTTCCGGTCCGACGACGGTTCGATCGAGGTCGCGGACGGTGCGGAGGTCGAGGTCGGCCAGCAGCTGACCCTCGGCGCGATCGATCCGCACGAGCTGCTCGAGGTGCTCGGGGTCCGTGCGGCGCAGTTGCACCTGGTGCACGAGGTGCAGGAGACCTACCGCTCGCAGGGTGTGCCGATCCACGACAAGCACGTCGAGCTCATCGTCCGGCAGATGTTCCGCCGGGTGAACGTGGTCGACCCCGGCGACGCCTCCTTCCTGCCCGGTGACAACGTCGATCGGGTGAAGTTCAAGAAGGAGAACGACCGCGTGCTCGCCGAAGGTGGGCAGCCCGCGGCCGGTCGCCAGATGCTGATGGGCATCACCAAGGCGTCGCTGGCCACCGACTCGTGGCTGTCCGCGGCCTCCTTCCAGGAGACCACCCGCGTGCTCACCGAGGCGGCCCTCGGTTCCGCGTCCGACCCGCTGGTCGGGCTCAAGGAGAACGTCATCATCGGCAAGCTGATCCCCGCGGGGACCGGCGTCCGCGACTATCAGCGGATCCGGGTCGGCCACACCGAGCTGCCCGAGCAGGCGCTGCCGGCGGACATCGCCGAGTTCCTGGCGTCCACCGAGTCCTACGAGGGCGACGGGTCCTGGGGCTTCGACGGCGGCTGGGGGTTCGAGGACTTCCCCGGTGAGGCCGGCAGCCAGGGTGGCGCCGGTCAGGGTGGTGCGGGCCAGGGCTGACCCAGCTGAGCACGTAGCACACGGGAGGGGCGCCGGCGACGGCGCCCCTCCGGCGTGCGGCCGGTCGGACGGCCGAACGGCCACCTCCGGGCCGTCGGGCCGGTGGCCGTTCGCCGCGCTCTCCCCCGCCGGTGGGCCGGGGGTGGCCGCCGCCGGTGCCTCTACCGTCTGGTGCTCCCGCAACACTTCCCACCCGAGGAGGACCTACCGTGACCAGCTTCCGCACGCTCCGCCGATCGTCCACGGCACTGCTGTTCGCCGGCGCTCTCGCGCTCGGCGCGGCGGCCTGCGAGGAGGACAACGGCGCCATGACCGACGACACCACGGTCGACGGTGGTGTCGATGACGGCGGCCTCGACGACGGCGGTCTCGACGACGACGGCCTCGACGACGGCGGTCTCGACGACGACGGTCTCGACGACGACGCCTGATCGCGAGGTTGCGAGGGCTGCACGACAGCCCGCAGCACGAGGGCCGCGCCACCTGGCGCGGCCCTCGTTGCGCTCCGCGGCCGCCCGCTGACCGCTCGCGAGACGCCGGGTGTGCGGGCAAAGACCCCGCAGGTTGACAGCCCGCGCGCGCCGTCGGTACGGTTCGCGATCTGCGCTGCGGCCTCGCCGTGGCGCGGTCCGGGCGCACCCGCGCCGACCTTCTCGCACGAGATCCCTTCGCGCGGAAGCGCGCTGCACCCCGGACCTTCACCAGGAGCGGAACGCCCGACCCCGTGGGTCGGACCGCGCCGCCCGGTGGGACCCAGCACCGAACGCGGTCCCGCGTCCCCGCTCGTATCCGGGTGTGGCGGCGCAGCGGCCCACGGCCCCACCCTCACCACACCCCGCCCGATACGCACCGACGCGCGTCCTCGCGCGCCAGCTCGCCACCGGCGGGCGCTACCGACGGAGAACGCCAGGCATGCCCACCATCCAGCAACTGGTGCGCAACGGCCGTCAGTCGAAGGCCAAGAAGAACAAGACCCTCGCGCTCAAGGGCTCGCCCCAGCGTCGCGGTGTCTGCACGCGCGTCTACACGACCACCCCCAAGAAGCCGAACTCGGCCCTCCGCAAGGTGTGCCGCGTCAAGCTCTCGTCGGGCATCGAGGTCACCGCCTACATCCCCGGTGAGGGGCACAACCTCCAGGAGCACTCCATCGTGCTCGTGCGTGGTGGGCGCGTGAAGGACCTGCCGGGCGTGCGTTACAAGGTCATCCGCGGGAGCCTCGACGCTGCACCGGTCCGTGACCGCAAGCAAGCGCGCTCCCGCTACGGCGTGAAGAAGGACAGCTGATATGCCTCGCAAGGGTTCCCCGGGCCGCCGCAAGGTCCAGCCGGACGCGAAGTACGGCTCGCCGCTGGTCACCCAGTTGATCAACCGCGTCATGCGCGACGGCAAGCGGTCGATCGCCGAGGCGATCGTCTACGACGCCCTCGCCAACATCGGCAGCCGCACCTCGGGCGGCGATCCGATCAGCGTCCTCAAGCGTGCGATCGACAACGTCAAGCCGCAGCTCGAGGTCAAGTCCCGCCGCGTCGGTGGTGCGACCTACCAGGTGCCGATCGAGGTCCGCCCCTCGCGTTCGACCACCCTGGCCCTGCGCTGGGTCGTCGGGTACGCGCGCATCCGTCGTGAGCACACGATGGGCGAGCGCCTCGCCGGCGAGCTGCTCGACGCCTCCAACGGCGTCGGCGCCGCGGTCAAGCGCCGCGAGGACACCCACAAGATGGCCGAGGCCAACCGCGCCTTCGCCCACTACCGCTGGTAGCCCACCCACCGGGGTGGTGACCACCGCCCACCGGGTTCAGACCACACAGCGAGGAAGAGTTCCAGATGGCCGTCAAGCGGACCGTGAAGCTCGAGCACCTGCGCAACATCGGGATCATGGCTCACATCGACGCGGGCAAGACCACCACCACCGAGCGCATCCTCTACTACACCGGTCGCACCTACAAGATCGGTGAGGTGCACGACGGTGCCGCGACGATGGACTGGATGGAGCAGGAGCAGGAGCGCGGGATCACCATCACGTCGGCTGCCACCACCACCAAGTGGCACGACACGACGATCAACATCATCGACACCCCCGGTCACGTCGACTTCACCATCGAGGTCGAACGTTCCCTGCGCGTGCTCGACGGTGCGGTCACCGTGTTCGACGGGGTCGCCGGCGTGGAGCCGCAGTCCGAGACCGTCTGGCGCCAGGCCGACAAGTACGGCGTGCCGCGGATCTGCTTCGTCAACAAGCTCGACCGCACCGGTGCGTCGTTCGACTACTCGTTCGACTCCATCAAGGACCGGCTGACCCCGAACGCCGTCCGCGCCCAGATCCCGATCGGCCTCGAGGGCGACCTCCAGGGCGTGGTCGACCTGGTCGAGATGAAGGGCATCGTCTGGGAGGGCGAGGACCTCGGTGCCTCCTTCAAGGAGGTCCCGGTCCCCGAGGACCTCAAGTCCGACGCCGAGATCTACCGCGCCGAGCTCATGGAGAAGGTCGCCGAGACCGACGAGGACCTCCTCGAGCACTTCTTCGAGCACGGCGAGCTGACCGTCGACCAGATCAAGTCGGGTCTGCGCAAGGCCGTCCTGAACAACCAGGTCGTCCCGGTCTTCTGTGGGTCGGCCTTCAAGAACAAGGGCGTGCAGACGCTGCTCGACGCGGTCGTCGACTACCTGCCCTCGCCGCTCGACGTGCCGCCGGTCAAGGGCGTCAACCCCAAGTCCGGTGAGCCCGACACCCGCGAGGCCTCCGACGACGCGCCGTTCTCCGCGCTGGCCTTCAAGGTCATGACCGACCCCTACGTCGGCACCCTGACCTTCGCCCGGGTGTACTCCGGCACGCTCGAGACCGGCTCCCAGGTCGTCAACGTGACCAAGGACGCCAAGCAGCGTGTCGGTCGCATGCTGCAGATGCACGCCAACTCGCGTGAGGACTGCGACGCGTGCATGACCGGCGACATCATCGCGCTGGCGGGCCTGAAGAACACGACCACCGGTGACACCATCACCACCGCCGAGGCCCCGATCATCCTCGAGCGGATGGAGTTCCCGAAGCCCGTCATCGAGATCGCGATCGAGCCGAAGACCAAGACCGACCAGGACAAGCTCTCCACGGCGCTCCAGAAGCTGGCCGAGGAGGACCCCTCCTTCCGCGTCAAGACCGACGACGAGACCGGCCAGACCCTCATCGGTGGCCAGGGCGAGCTGCACCTCGAGATCATCGTCGACCGGCTCATGCGTGAGTTCAAGGTCGAGGCCAACGTCGGTCGGCCGCAGGTCGCCTACCGCGAGATGGTCAAGAAGCGCGTCGAGAAGGTCGACCTCAAGTACGCCCGTCAGTCCGGTGGTCGCGGCCAGTACGGCCACGTGGTCATCGACGTCGAGCCGCTCACCGAGGAGATGAAGGCCGAGCTCGAGCTCGAGGCGGACGACTTCTACTACTTCGACAACAAGACCGTCGGTGGCTCCATCCCCAAGGAGTACATCGGCTCGGTCAACCAGGGCATCCAGGAGGCCATGGGCTCGGGCATCCTCGCCGGCTACCCCATGGTCGACGTCCGGGTCACCCTGGTCGACGGCAGCTACCACGACGTCGACTCCTCCGAGATGGCGTTCAAGATCGCCGGTTCGATGGCGATCAAGGAAGCCGCCCGCAAGGCCGGCATCCAGCTGCTCGAACCGGTCATGGACGTCGAGGTCGTGACCCCCGACGACTACCTCGGTGACGTGATGGGCGACCTCTCCGGGCGCCGCGGGATGATCCAGGGCCAGGAGACGCGAGGCAACGCGCTCGTGGTCAAGGCCCGCGTCCCGCTCTCGGAGATGTTCGGCTACTCCACCGACCTGCGCTCGGCGACCCAGGGTCGGGCCAGCTACACGATGCAGTTCGGCGCCTACGAGCCGGCCCCGACCAACATCCAGGAGGAGATCGTCGCGAAGGTCCGCGGCGAGTGACCTCCGGGTCCCACGGACCCAGCTTCCGGTCCCCGGACCGACCCGACCGACCCCACGCACACCACCCGCCGACGCCGGCGCGCGACACCTGAGGAGGGCCCGAGATGGCCAAGGAGAAGTTCGAGCGGACCAAGCCGCACATGAACATCGGCACGATCGGTCACGTCGATCACGGGAAGACGACGTTGACGGCGGCGATCACGAACGTTCTGGCGAAGAACAACCCGAACGTGCAGTCGATGGCGTTCGATGCGATCGACAAGGCGCCGGAGGAGCGTGAGCGGGGGATCACGATCAACGTGTCTCACGTGGAGTACGAGACCGATAACCGGCACTACGCGCACGTGGATGCGCCGGGTCACGCGGACTACGTCAAGAACATGATCACGGGTGCGGCGCAGATGGATGGCGCGATCCTGGTGGTGTCGGCTGCGGATGGTCCGATGCCTCAGACCCGTGAGCACGTGCTGCTCGCGCGTCAGGTGGGTGTCCCGAAGCTGCTGGTGGCGCTGAACAAGGTCGACATGGTCGATGATGAGGAGCTGCTCGAGCTGGTGGAGATGGAGGTCCGTGAGCTGTTGGACTCCTACGACTTCCCTGGTGATGACACGCCGGTGGTGCGGGTCTCGGCGCTCAAGGCGCTGGAGGGTGATGCGGAGTACGAGTCCAAGGTCGTGGAGTTGATGGCGGCGGTGGATGAGTTCTTCGAGGAGCCGGAGCGGGCGCTGGACAAGCCGTTCATCATGCCGGTCGAGGATGTGTTCTCGATCACGGGGCGTGGGACGGTGGCCACGGGTCGGATCGAGGGCGGCAAGATCAACGTGGGTGACACCGTGGAGATCATCGGTCTGAAGGACACGACCTCGACCACGGTCACGGGTGTGGAGATGTTCCGCAAGCTGCTCGATGAGGGCATGGCTGGTGACAACGTGGGCATCTTGCTGCGTGGGACCAAGCGTGAGGAGATCGAGCGCGGTCAGGTGCTGGCGGCGCCGGGGTCGATCACGCCGCACACGGGGTTCGAGGCGCAGGTGTACGTGCTCTCCAAGGAGGAGGGTGGTCGTCACACGCCGTTCTTCAACAACTACCGGCCGCAGTTCTACTTCCGGACCACGGATGTGACCGGTTCGGTCACGCTTCCCGATGGTGTGGAGATGGTGATGCCGGGTGACAACACCGAGATGTCGGTGGAGCTGATCCAGCCGATCGCGATGGACGAGGGTCTGAAGTTCGCCATCCGTGAGGGTGGTCGGACCGTCGGTGCCGGTCGCGTCACCAAGATCACCAACTGAGCCGCTGCCACAGACGTCGAAGCAGCTCCGCTTCGGGTGTCGGGCAACTCACGGTCCGCCCCGTTGCGGCGAGCGAAGAAGAGAGACATGGCTGCTGACCAGAAGATCCGGATCCGCCTCAAGGCCTACGACCACGAGGTCCTCGATCGATCCGCACGCGAGATCGTCGACACCGTCGAGGCCACGGGCGCGCACGTCACCGGTCCGGTGCCGCTGCCGACCGAGCGCAACGTGTGGTGCGTGATCCGTTCGCCCCACAAGTACAAGGACTCGCGCGAGCACTTCGAGATGCGGACGCACAAGCGCCTCATCGACATCCACCAGCCGACGCAGAAGACCATCGACAAGCTGATGGGTCTGTCGCTCCCGGCGGGCGTCGACATCGAGATCAAGCTCTGAGACCGACGAGCACCCCACCATCGGGGTACTCGCGCAGGTCCCGCGCCACGGCGCGCCACGCAGAACGCTGAGAGGAACGACCATGGCTTCCAAGGGCATCCTGGGGGTGAAGCTCGGGATGACGCAGGTGTTCGACGATGAACACCGCGTCGTGCCCGTGACGGTCGTGCAGGCAGGTCCCTGCACCGTCACCCAGGTCAAGACCCCCGAGACGGACGGCTACACCGCCGTCCAGCTCGCCTACGGCACCAAGAAGCACGTCAACAAGCCGGCCGCCGGTCACCTCGCCAAGGCGGGGATCGACTCGGCCAAGGTCCTCGTCGAGATCCGTCTCGCCGAGGGTGACGAGCTGCCCGAGGTCGGGTCGACCGTGACCGTCGATGCCTTCGCCGCCGGCGAGGAGATCGACGTGACCGGCACCAGCAAGGGCAAGGGCTACGCCGGCGTCATGAAGCGGCACAACTTCCGCGGCATGGGCGACGGCCACGGCGTCAAGAAGAAGAACCGTCACCCGGGCGCCGTCGGCGCCTGCGCCACGCCGGGCCGCACCTTCAAGGGCATGCGGATGGCGGGTCGTATGGGTGGCGATCGCGTCACGATCCAGAACCTCAAGGTCGTGTCGACCGACACCGAGCACGGGCTGCTGCTGGTCTCGGGCGCCGTCCCCGGCCCCGATGGGTCCGTGGTCCTCGTGCGCAACGCCGTCAAGGCCCGCGCCACGGCGACCCAGGGTGGTGAGAGCTGATGTCCGTCTCGCTCGATGTCATGGACCTCCAGGGTTCGAAGGTCGGCACCGTCGACCTGCCGGACGCCTGGTTCAGCGGCGAGGTCAACGTCCCCGTCATGCACCAGGTGGTGACCGCGCAGCTCGCGGCCGCCCGCCAGGGGACCCACAAGACCAAGACCCGCGCCGAGGTCGCCGGTGGTGGCGCCAAGCCCTTCCGCCAGAAGGGCACCGGCCGCGCCCGCCAGGGTTCGATCCGCTCGCCGCAGTGGGTCGGCGGTGGGGTCGCCCACGGGCGCACCCCCTCCAACTGGGCGCAGCGGGTCAACAAGAAGGTCAAGCGTGCGGCCCTGCGCTCCGCGCTGACCGACCGCGCCAACCTCGGTGCCGTCACGGTCGTCCGGGACCTCGCCTTCGAGGCCCCCAAGACCCGCGACGCCGTCGCCGCTCTCGGTGCCCTCGGGCACGGGGACGTCAGGCGCGTGCTGGTGGTCCTCGCCGACCTGCACCAGCCGACCTTCCGCTCCTTCCGCAACCTGCCGACGGTGCACACCCTGACCGTCGACCAGCTCAACACCTACGACGTGCTCCGCAGCGACGTGGTGGTGTTCGACGAGGCCGCGCTCGAGCTGATCGGCACCGGCCGGCGTTCGAGCACCCCGACGGCTGACGAGACCGAGACGGTCGAGCGCAGCGAAGCGAGCACGCAGACGACGGAGGTCGCCAAGTGAAGGACCCCCGCGACATCATCTTCAAGCCGGTCATCTCCGAGAAGACCTACGGGCTCCTCGACGAGGGCAAGTACACCTTCGTCGTCGACCCGCGGAGCAACAAGACCGAGATCAAGCAGGCGATCGAGACCATCTTCGACGTCCGCGTCACCAACGTGAACACGATGAACCGCACCGGCAAGCGCAAGCGCCGCGGGCTCATCGTCGGCAAGCGTCCCGACACCAAGCGGGCGATCGTGACCCTCGCGCCCGGTGACGAGATCGAGCTGTTCGACGCAGGGCTCTAGCCCCCGTCGACCAGGACCACAGAGGCACTCCTCATGGCCATCCGTAAGTTCAAGCCGACGTCGCCCGCACGCCGCGGTGCGTCCGTCAGCGACTTCGCGACGATCACCCGATCGACGCCGGAGAAGTCGCTGCTGGCGCCCCTGCCCAAGAAGGCGGGCCGCAACGTCCACGGGCGCATCACCAGCCGTCACCGCGGTGGTGGGCACAAGCGCAAGTACCGGGTCATCGACTTCCGCCGCGACAAGGACGCCGTCCCCGCGACGGTCGCCGCGGTGGAGTACGACCCGAACCGCTCCGCGCGGATCGCGCTGCTCCACTACCACGACGGCGAGAAGCGCTACATCCTCGCGCCCCGCAACCTGCGGGTCGGGCAGATCGTCGAGTCGGGCCCCGATGCCGACATCCGGATCGGCAACGCCAAGGCGCTGGCCAACATCCCGGTCGGAACCACGGTGCACGCCGTGGAGCTCCGGCCCGAGGGTGGCGCCAAGCTCGGTCGGTCCGCGGGAACCGCGATCCAGCTGCTCGCCAAGGAGGGCAAGATGGCCGCGCTGCGGCTGCCCTCCGGTGAGATCCGGCTGGTGGACGCCCGGTGCCGCGCGACCATCGGCTCGGTCGGCAACGAGGAGCACGAGCTGATCAAGCTCGGCAAGGCCGGTCGTACCCGTTGGAAGGGCCAGCGTCCTCAGACCCGCGGTGTGGCGATGAACCCCGTCGACCACCCCCTCGGTGGTGGTGAGGGCAAGACCTCCGGAGGTCGGCACCCCGTCGACCCCTGGGGCAACCCCGAGCGTCGGACCCGCAAGGCCAAGTCGTCCGACCAGTACATCATCCGCCGTCGCGGCAAGAACCGGAGGCGCTGACCTATGCCACGCAGCCTGAAGAAGGGCCCGTTCGTCGACGACCACCTCATGAAGAAGGTGGACGCGCAGAACGAGGCTGGCGAGCACCGCGTCATCAAGACCTGGTCGCGCCGTTCCACCATCTTCCCGGAGATGGTCGGTCACACGATCGCGGTGCACGACGGGCAGAAGCACGTGCCCGTCTACGTCACCGAGTCGATGGTCGGCCACAAGCTCGGCGAGTTCGCCCCCACCCGCGCCATCAAGTGGGGCGGCGCTGGCGAGAAGCAGGCCGCCAAGAAGCGTCGCTAGTACCGCGACACACGGGACGCACACGTTCCGAGGAGTCCCATCGTGATCACCAAGGTCAAGGCGACCGCCAAGTACGTGCGCGTCTCGCCGTACAAGGTCCGCCAGCTCACGCCACTGATCGTCGGCCTTCCGGTCGGCGAGGCGCAGCGCGTCCTCCAGTTCAGCGAGAAGGTCGCGGCCTCCAAGCCGTTGCTGAAGGTGCTGAACTCGGCGGTCGCCAACGCGGAGAACAACGACGAGCTCGACCCGGACGAGCTGATCGTGCACACCGCGTTCGCCGACGAGGGTCCGACCCTCAAGCGCTACCAGCCGCGCGCGCTCGGCAGGGCGTACCGCATCCGGAAGCGGACCAGCCACATCACCGTCGTGGTCACGCCCGCGGAGGAGAACTGACATGGGACAGAAGGTCAACCCGTACGGCTTCCGCCTCGGCGTCACCACGGACTGGAAGTCCAAGTGGATCGCGGACAAGAAGGAGTACGCCGCGTACCTCCACGAGGACGACCGGGTGCGCAAGCACATCCGGACCCGCGTGCGTCACGCTGGCGTCTCGCGCATCGACATCACCCGCACCCGTGACAACGTCGAGGTCAGCGTCCAGGCGCAGCGCCCCGGCATCGTCATCGGTCGTCGTGGGTCCGAAGCCGACGCGATCCGCGGTGGTCTCGAGAAGCTGACCGGCAAGAAGGTCAAGCTCAACATCATCGAGATCAAGAACCCCGAGCTCGACGCGCAGGTCGTGGCCTACAACGTGGCCGAGCAGCTGCGCGGCCGGGTCTCGTTCCGGCGGGCGATGCGACGTGCGGTCCAGTCGGCGATGAAGGCCGGCGCGAAGGGCATCCGCATCCAGGTGTCCGGTCGCCTCGGCGGCGCGGAGATGAGCCGCACCGAGTGGTACCGCGAGGGCCGCGTCCCGCTGCACACCCTGCGGGCGAAGGTCGACTACGGCTTCGACGAGGCGCGCACCACCTTCGGTCGCATCGGCGTCAAGGTCTGGGTCTACACCGGTGACCAGATCGGCTCCGGCGAGGAGGCCGAGGCACAGCGCGCCATGGACCGCGCCCGTGCGCTGGCCGAGGGCCGCCCGGTCGACGACCGTCCGCGTCGCAAGTCCGCCCGCAAGGCCGCGTCGATCGCCAAGAAGGCGACCGGCGTCGGCTCCAAGCCCCGCGCTCCGCAGGCTCCGGCCTCGGACGCCTCCAACGCTCCGGCGCCGGCTCCGGCCAGCGTGACCGAGACCGGGCAGACCCCGAAGACCGCCGACACGCCCGCCACGACCGAGTCCGCCCCGCCGCAGTCGGGTGCGATGCCGGTCGAGCAGATCGCCGGCGAGGACGCCCCCGAGGCGCCCCATGAGGTCAACGCCCCGACGGACGCGGCGATCGACGAGCCCGTCGCCGACGCGGCCCCCGAGGCGCCGGCCGCGGCTGACACCGCCGATGACACCCCCGCGAAGCCGGCCGAGTCGGTCGAGCAGGCCGAGGGTGACGCGACGAAGGAAGGTGACAGCTGATGCTGGCTCCGAAGCGCGTCAAGCACCGCAAGCAGCACCGGCCGCGGCCGCTGAAGGGCCTGTCCAAGGGCCACACGCAGGTCTACGTCGGTGACTACGGCCTGATGGCGACCACGCCCGGCTGGATCACGGCACGTCAGATCGAGTCGGCCCGTATCGCCATCACCCGCGCCATCAAGCGTGGCGGCAAGGTCCGGATCACCCTGTTCCCGGACCGGGCCATCACCAAGAAGCCACTCGAGACCCGCATGGGGTCCGGGAAGGGCTCGCCCGACCACTGGGTCGCGGCGGTCAAGCCCGGCCGGATCATGTTCGAGCTGTCCGGCGTCGACGAGGACCTCGCTCGCGAGGCGATGCGCAAGGCGTCGCACAAGCTCCCCGTCAAGACCAAGTTCGTCAAGCGTGAAGATGGGGGCGAATGATGACCACGACCGCGACCGAGCTGCGCGAGCTGCCCGACGACGAGCTGCGCCAGAAGCTGGCGGAAGGCAAGGAGGAGCTGTTCAACCTCCGCTTCCAGATCGTCACCGGCCAGCTCGATGACCCCCGACGTATCAAGCAGGTCAAGCGCGAGATCGCCCGCGTCCTCACCGTGATGCGTGAGCGCGAGATCGCCCTGACCAGCGACGCGGAGACCACCCGATGAGCGACACCCCAACCACCGTTGGATCGGAGCGCGCCAGCCGCAAGGTGCGGCAGGGCGTGGTCGTCTCCGACCTCCAGGACAAGACCATCGTCGTCCGCGTCGAGCGGCGCACCACCCACCCGCTCTACGGCAAGTCGATGAAGGTCTCCAAGAAGTACCACGTCCACGACGAGAACAACGACGCGGGCACCGGCGACACCGTCCGCATCGTCGAGACGCGACCGATCTCCAAGCTCAAGCGCTGGCGGCTCCAGTCCGTCGTCGAGCGCGCCAAGTGAGCCCGGTGGGTGGCCGTGCCCCGGCCACCCGCGGGAGGTCCTGGCGCGATCAGACGACGAGTAGAAGCAGGAAGAAGACATGATCCAGCAGGAATCGCGGCTGAAGGTCGCGGACAACTCCGGAGCCCGTGAGGTGCTGTGCATCCGCGTGCTCGGGGGGTCCGGGCGGCGCTACGCCTCGGTCGGCGACGTCTTCGTCGGCACGGTCAAGAACGCCATCCCGGCCTCCAACGTCAAGAAGGGCGAGGTGGTGCGCTGCGTCGTGGTGCGCACCTCCAAGGAGCGTCGTCGTCCCGACGGCAGCTACGTGCGCTTCGACGACAACGCGTGCGTGATCGTCCGCCCGGACGGCACACCCCGCGGGACCCGCATCTTCGGACCTGTCGCCCGCGAGCTGCGCGACGGCAAGTTCATGAGGATCATCTCGCTGGCACCGGAGGTGCTCTGATGCATCGCATCCGCAAGGACGACCAGGTCGCCGTCATCGCTGGCAAGGACGCGGGCAAGACCGGCCGCGTGGTGAAGCTGTTCACCGACCGTGACCGCGTGCTCATCGAAGGCGTGAACTACGTCAAGAAGCACCAGCGGATCCAGCAGACCGGTCGTGGCGCCCAGGAGGGCGGCATCATCGAGACCGAGGCTCCCGTCCACATCTCGAACGTGATGCCCGTGTGCCCCTCGTGCGGCAAGGCCACGCGCGTCGGTTACATGTACGCGACCGAGGGCGACCGCCGCTCCAAGGTCCGCGCCTGCAAGAAGTGCGACGCCACGTTCTGATCGAACCGAGTCCGGCAGGCCCGCCGCTGCACGCCCGGGACCAGGGCGCACGCACGACCGACAGGTCGGCGAGGACGAGTCACCGGCATCCAGAGGAACACACACCATGAGCGACACCGAGACCACCGCAACGGCGCCCGCTGAGCCGCGCCTGAAGGTCCGCTACCGCGACGAGATCGCGCCGGCCCTCAAGGACGAGCTCGGGCTGGCCAACGTGATGCAGATCCCGCGCTTCGAGAAGATCGTCGTCAACGTCGGTCTCGGCGAGGCGGTCAACGACAGCAAGGCGCTCGAGGGTGCCATCCGGGACGTGACCATCATCACCGGCCAGAAGCCCCGCGTGAACCGTGCCCGCAAGTCCATCGCCGCCTTCAAGCTGCGCGAGGGCATGCCCATCGGCGTCTCGGTCACCCTCCGGGGTGCCAGGATGTGGGAGTTCTTCGACCGGCTGCTGTCGGTGGCGCTGCCCCGTATCCGTGACTTCCGCGGCATCAACGCCAAGTTCGACGGCCGCGGCAACTTCACCTTCGGGCTCACCGAGCAGCTGGTGTTCCCCGAGATCGACTACGACGACATCGACGCGGTCCGCGGCATGGACATCACCGTCGTGACCACGGCCGAGAACGACGAGCAGGGCGCCGCCCTCCTCGCTGCCTACGGCTTCCCGTTCGCCAAGGGCCAGGAGAGCTGACATGGCCAAGACCTCCAAGATCGTCCAGACCAAGCGCGGCGCCAAGTACAACGTGCAGAACTACACGCGTTGTGACCGCTGCGGCCGACCCCGCGCGGTGTTCAAGCGCTTCAAGCTGTGCCGGGTCTGCTTCCGCGAGATGGCCCACGCCGGTGAGCTCCCCGGGATCCGCAAGGCGAGCTGGTAACCGCGTCCCCCCCGCGCCCCGAGCTCGGGGCGACCAACGGGAAGTGCCAGCCACAGGTTGGTAACCCCAGGAGATGAACCCATGACCATGACCGACCCTGTGGCGGACATGCTGACGCGCGTCCGCAACGCGTCGATCGCGTTCCACGACACCACCAGCATGCCGTCCTCGAAGATCAAGGTGAACGTCGCCAGGATCCTCGAGGAGGAGGGCTACATCACCGGGTACCGCGTCGAGGACACCTCGCCGCAGCCCACCCTCCACGTGACCATGAAGTACGGCCCGAACCGTGAGCGCGTGATCGCTGGCCTGCGTCGCATCTCCAAGCCGGGGCTGCGGGTGTACGTCAAGCGCGACGAGATCCCCCGCGTCCTCGGTGGCCTCGGCGTCGCGATCCTGTCCACCAACGACGGTCTGATGACGGACCGCTCCGCGCGCAGGGCTGGCGTGGGCGGCGAAGTCATCGCCTACGTCTGGTGAGGAGCTAACGATGTCCCGCATCGGCAAGATCCCCGTCCCCGTCCCCGACGGTGTCGACGTCCAGCTCGAGGGCCTTCGCGTGCGCGTGAAGGGCCCGAAGGGCGAGCTCGAGCAGACCCTCCCCGAGGGTGTCTCGCTCAGCAAGGACGACGACGGCGCCATCGTGGTGACCCCGAACGGCACCGAGCGCGTCCACCGGTCGCGCTGGGGGCTGTGCCGTACCTTGATCGCGAACATGATCGAAGGTGTCACGGCCGGCTACGCCAAGAACCTCGAGCTGGTCGGCGTCGGGTACCGCGCCGCGGCCAAGGGTTCGAACGTCGAGCTCCAGGTCGGCTACAGCCACCCGGTGCTGATCGAGGCTCCCTCGGGGATCTCGTTCAACGTCCCCCAGCCCACGCGCATCGAGGTCAGCGGCATCGACAAGGTGCTCGTCGGCCAGGTCGCCGCCAACATCCGCAAGGTGCGCCCGCCGGAGCCCTACAAGGGCAAGGGCATCAAGTACGAGGGCGAGGTCATCCGCCGCAAGGCCGGGAAGGCCGCCGGGCGCTAGCCCGACCGACACACCCCAGCGGTGCCGCCGTCAGCGGCGGTGCCGCCGCTCGGACCGTCCGGTCCGGGCTCGTGGGCACCGAGACGTGGCCAGCAGCACGGCCCCCGGTGCAGATACGAGGAAGCGACCCATGAAGACCAGCAGGAAGCGCGACGCACGTCGTCGCCGTCACCAGCGCAGCCGCAAGAGCATCAGCGGGACCGCGACGCAGCCGCGTCTGTCGGTCTACCGCTCCAACACCAACATCTACGCCCAGCTGATCGACGACCGCGAGGGACGCACCCTCGTCGCCGCGTCGTCGCGCGAGTCGGGCATCGAGACCAGCGAGGACGGCGGCAAGGTCGACGCCGCTCGCCAGGTCGGCAAGCTCATCGGTGAACGCGCCGTCGAGCAGGGCATCACCACCGTGGTCTTCGACCGTGGTGGCAACCGCTACGCCGGCCGCGTCGCCGCCCTCGCCGAGGGTGCCCGCGACGCCGGTCTCCAGTTCTGACGCCACAGCGCGACTCGAGGAGTTCATCATGGCAGGACCCAACAACCGCGGAGGCGGCGGCCCGGGCCGCGGCCGAGGCCGCGACAACCAGCGTGGCGGCGGTCGTCAGCAGGAGCAGTTCGACGAGCGCGTCGTCGCCATCAACCGCGTCTCCAAGGTCGTCAAGGGTGGTCGGCGCTTCCAGTTCACCGCCCTTGTGGTCGTCGGTGACGGCAAGGGGATGGTCGGCGTCGGACACGGCAAGGCCAAGGAGGTCCAGTCGGCGATCCAGAAGGGCGTCGAGGAGGCCAAGAAGAACTTCTTCAAGGTCCCGATGGTGGGCAACACCATCGTGCACCCGGTCGTCGGCCGCGCCGGCGCCGGTCGCGTGATGCTCAAGCCCGCCGCGCCCGGTACCGGGGTCATCGCCGGTGGTCCGGTCCGCGCCGTGATCGAGGCGGCCGGCATCAGCGACCTGCTGGCCAAGTCCCTCGGGACCGCCAACCCGATCAACGTCGTGCACGCCACCATCGCGGGCCTGCAGGACCAGCGGTCGGCGCACGAGATCGCCACGCTGCGCGACAAGGCCGTCGAGGACGTCGCTCCCAAGGCGATGCTCGAGACCATGCGCGGAGGCAAGTGATGGCCGAAAAGACCCTGCTCATCACCCAGACCCGGTCGGTCATCGGTCGGCCCCAGGACCAGCGCGACACCGTGCGCTCCCTCGGGCTCAAGCGCATCCGCCACACCGTGACCCAGCCGGACCGCCCAGAGATCCGCGGCATGCTCCGCAAGGTGCCGCACCTCGTGACCTTCGAGGAGGTGGACGCGTGAAGCTTCACCACCTGAAGCCCGCAGAGGGTTCCACCCACAAGAAGAAGCGCGTCGGTCGTGGTGACCGCGGCAAGGGCGGCAAGACCGCCGGTCGTGGCACCAAGGGCACGGGCGCGCGCGGCACCGTGCCGGCCGGGTTCGAGGGCGGCCAGATGCCCATGATCCGGCGCCAGCCGAAGGCCCCCGGGTTCAACAACCCGAACAAGGTCTACTTCCACGTCATCAACGTCGCCAAGCTCGACGCATCGTTCGAGGCCGGCGACGAGGTGACCCCCGAGACACTGCGGGCCAAGGGCCTCGTCGGCGCCAAGGGGCCGGTCAAGGTCCTCGGCAACGGTGACATCACCAAGTCGCTCACCGTCGCCGTCGACGCCATCTCGGCCACCGCCGCCGAGAAGATCACCGCCGCGGGGGGCTCCGTCAACTGACGGGCTACCCTCCTCCACCCCCGACGCCCTCGGCCGGTCGTCGGGGGCCGTCGGGACCGACAGCGTGACCGCGGGGGCGCCACGGGCGGCCCCGGACCCGCGCCACCAGGCTCCCGCCGGCACCAGCCGCCGACGAGGACCCCATGCTCCGCGCGTTCGTCAACGCCTTCAAGATCCCCGACCTGCGTAAGAAGCTGCTGTTCACGCTGGCGATGGTCGCCGTCTACCGGATCGGGGCGTGGATCCCGGTCCCAGGCGTGAACGTCGAGCTCCTGCGGGCCGCCCGCGGCATCGGCGAGGCAGCCAACGTCGTCGGCATCATCAACGTCTTCGCCGGCGGTGCACTGCAGCAGATGGCGGTCTTCGCGCTCGGGATCATGCCGTACATCACCGCCAGCATCATCATGCAGCTGCTCGCCGTGGTGATCCCCAAGCTCGAAGCCCTGCAGCGCGAGGGTGAGCAGGGACGCAAGAAGATCACCCAGTACACGCGCTACGTGACCGTCGGGCTCGCGGTCCTGCAGGCCACCGGCCTCGTCACCATGGCGCGCTCCGGGGTGGCGTTCGGCGAGAACGTCATCATCGGCGGGACGGGCACCGTCGCGCTGATCGTGATCACCCTGACCGCCGGTACGGCCCTGATCATGTGGCTCGGTGAGCTGATCACCCAGCGCGGTGTCGGCAACGGCATGTCGCTGCTGATCTTCGTGTCGATCATCAGCCAGTTCCCCTCGCAGTTCCAGCTGGTGCTCACCGAGATGGGGCCGGCTTCGCCGTTCAACGGCTGGGAGTACGTCCTCGGGCTGGTCCTGCTCGGAGTCGTGGTCTGCGTCGCCGTGGTCTTCATGGAGCAGGGCCAGCGACGCATCCCGGTGCAGTACGCCCGTCGACAGATCGGCCGGCGCAGCTACGGCGGCCAGGCGACCTACATCCCGCTGAAGGTCAACCAGTCCGGCGTCATCCCGGTCATCTTCGCGTCCTCGCTGCTGTACCTGCCGGGGCTGTTCGCGCAGGTGTCGGGCATCGGTGCGGTGCAGCGGTTCGTCGAGCAGTACCTCGAATCGCCGAGCAGCTGGGTGTTCATCGCGACCTTCGCGGCGATGACCATCTTCTTCGCCTACTTCTACACCGCGATCGCGTTCAACCCGGTCGAGGTCGCCGACAACATGAAGCGCTACGGCGGTTTCATCCCCGGGATCCGGCCCGGTCGGCAGACGGCGGAGTACCTCGACAGCGTGCTGACCCGCATCACCCTGCCCGGCTCGCTCTACCTCGCGACCATCGCGACCGTGCCGTTCATCTTCATCGCCGTCACGGGCATCCCCCAGTTCCCGCTCGGCGGTGTCTCGCTGCTGATCATGGTCGGTGTGGGCCTCGAGACCATGAAGCAGATCGAGTCCCAGCTGATGCAGCGCAACTACGAGGGCTTCATCAGCTGACCGATCCGACCGCCACCGCTCGGCCCCCGCGACCCAAGGACCAGATGTGCGCACGATCCTGCTCGGACCGCCCGGCGCCGGCAAGGGCACCCAGGCCTCGCGCATCGTCGACGCGCACGGCGTCCCGCACATCTCCACCGGCGACATCCTCCGGGCCAACGTCAAGGCGGGCACGTCCCTCGGGGCCGAAGCCAAACGCTTCATGGACGCCGGTGAGCTGGTCCCCGACGAGGTCATCATCGGCATGGTCGGCGAGCGGCTGGCCGAGCCCGACGCCCAGGGCGGGTTCCTGTTCGACGGGTTCCCCCGGACCGTCCCGCAGGCCGAGGCGCTCGACGAGGTGCTGGTCACCCGCGGCGTGCCGCTCGACGCGGTCCTCGAGCTCGTGGTCGACCACGAGGAGGTCGTGCGACGGCTGACCGGGCGTCGGACCTGCGCAGGCTGCGGCCGCATCTTCCACCTCGTGTACGACCCGCCGTCGACCGAGGGGCGCTGCGACGACTGCGACGGTGAGCTCCAGCAACGCGCCGACGACCGCGAGGAGGTCGTGCGCAACCGCCTCGAGGTGTACCGCGAGCAGACCGAGCCACTCGTCGCGTTCTACGAGGCCCGTGGGCAGCTGCGCCGCATCGACGCCCAGGGTGAGGTCCAGGACGTCACCGACCGGGTGCTCGCCGTCCTCCAGGAGGCAGCAGGCACCGCCACCAGCTGAGGGCCGGCGTGATCATCAGGAAGTCCCCCGAGGAGATCGCCCGGATGGCGCGGGCGGGGGCCGTCGTGGCCGCAGCGCACGAGGAGGTCGCCGCTCGGCTCCGCCCGGGGATGACCACACTCGAGCTCGATGCCATCGCCGAGGGGGTCATCCGCGGACACGGGGCGGTCCCGTCGTTCAAGGGCTACCGCGGCTTCCCGGCGACGCTGTGCACGTCCAAGAACGACCAGATCGTCCACGGCATCCCCTCGGATCAGGTGGTGCTCGACGAGGGCAGCGTCATCTCGATCGACTGCGGCGCCATCGTCGAGGGCTTCCACGGGGACTCCGCCGTCACGTTGATCGTCGGCGGTGACGACGCCGTGGCGCCCGAGGTCGCGCAGCTGGTCCGTGACACCCGCACGGCGCTGTGGCGAGGTCTGGAGCAGGTCGCGGCGGGCAACCGCCTCGGCGACGTCGGCGCGGCCATCGAGGCCGTCGCGACCGCCCAGGGCTACGGCGTGGTCCGCGAGTACGTCGGGCACGGCATCGGACGGGCGCTCCACGAGGACCCGTCGGTACCCAACTACGGCACCGCGGGGCGGGGCTCGAAGCTGACGCCCGGGTGGGTCATCGCGGTCGAGCCGATGTTCAACCTCGGCACGGAACGGACCCGGACCCTCGAGGACGGGTGGACCGTGGTGACCGCGGACGGCTCGATCTCGGCGCACTGGGAGCACACCATCGCCATCACCGAGGACGGACCGGTGGTGCTCACCGCCCGGTCCGACGAGCCGTCGCACCTCGGTGGACAGCCGTCACCCGTCGGCTGACACGAACGCCAGTCCGGGGGGATCGCCGTGGGATGGTTGCTGGAGGCACGTGGCCGTGCGAGCGTCGGCCAGTGGCTCGGGACGGCGCTCTTGGCCATCGGGGTGCTGACCGGCCAGCTGCGGGCACCGCAGCTGCTGTACGCCGCGTGGCTGGAGAACATCTCGGTCGGGATCGCCGCGACGGTGTCGCTCGCGCGATCGAACCGAGGCAGCGTGGCCGTGCCCCCGTGGATGGCGGCTCAGATCAAGCAGGGGCGAGGCGGCCTGGTGCGCTCGGTCGGTCCGAACCCGCCTCCCGCACCGCCACCCTGGTCGTCGTCACCCCCGCCGTCGTCGCAGCCACACCCGCCGTCGTCGCAGCCGCCCCCGCCGCCGCCAGGGGCGCGCCCGTCCGCCCCGGGGCCGGCACCTGGCCTCGGCCCGGGGGCGCCGGTCCCACCCGGCCACGTGTCCCTGGCCGTCGCCCTGCTCATCCTGCTGGTCCCGCTGGCCATGATGACTTCGTTCCAGGGCAGGTTCATCTCCGTCCTCGGCCACATCGGCTCGTTCGGCGCCGATGGTGGTGGGGTGTCCCCAGCTGGTGGCGTGGTCGCCACCGCCCTCCTCGTGCTCGCGGCGGCGGCGCGCGCGTTCCGACGGATCGCCCCCGACCAGGCGCTCGGCTACGCCTTCGGCCACGTGGTGACCCTGCACCTCGGCATGATGATCGGGTTCTTCGCCATCGTCGCAGCGGTGTTCGGGAGCGCGGTGACGGGGTCGGCCGGACCGATGGAGCTGGCGGCCACGGCCGCGCTCGTCGGCTGGTTCGCGGTCACCGACCGGCTGAAGGTGGGCAACCGCCCCCCCGGTTGACGGGCGGTGCGCCGGGCGTCCGGGTGCGCGGGCGGAGCACGGGTTGCCGGCACCCGCGGACGGTCGGTACCCTTCGCGGAGCGCCCTGCCGCGTCACCCGCTCTCGGGTGCCACTCGAGGCAGGGCTTCGTCACGTCCCACCCCGTCGACCGCGTCCGTACCTCGCGCGCTCGGAGCAGGTGGCGGCCCCCAGCGGGCCGGTGACAGGCAGCTACGACCGCGGAGCGAGTGTGAGCGAGAAGGAAGAGTCCATCCAGGTGGAGGGCGTCGTCACCGAAGCCCTCCCCAACACGCAGTTCCGGGTGGAACTCGAGAACGGCCACAACGTGCTCGCGCACATCTCCGGGAAGATGCGGATGCACTACATCCGGATCCTGCCGGGGGACAAGGTGGTCGTCGAACTCTCACCCTACGACCTGACCCGAGGTCGCATCACCTACCGCTACAAGTAGGACCGAGCACCGCGCCCCGAACCCGGGGCGACAACGCGAGGCGCACCCTGCGACCTCGCTGCATCCGCCGCCGCTCCGCGAACCTGTGCGGGCGAGCTGCGACGGCTGGCCGGCACCCACCCACCCCGACCAGGGCGTGGGCACGGTGTTCCGAGGCGCCCCCCACCACGGGATCGGGCGCGCGGCCCTGGGGCGAGGCGCGACACCGTGCCCCGCACCGCGGACGACCACCCGGGTCGTGCGAACCGCCGAAGGAGCGACGACGTGAAGGTCCACCCTTCCGTGAAGAAGATGTGTGACAAGTGCAAGATCATCCGCCGCAAGGGCGCCGTGCGCGTGATCTGTGACAACCCACGCCACAAGCAGCGCCAGGGCTGACGGAGGAGATCGACTGATGGCACGCATCGCAGGCGTCGACATCCCCCGCGAGAAGCGGGTGGTCGTCGCACTCACCTACATCTACGGCGTCGGACAGACGCGCGCCCAGCAGACGCTGGCCGCCACCGACGTCGACCCCGACACGCGCGTCCGCGACCTCAACGAGGACGAGGTCCAGCGGCTGCGCAACCACATCGAGAACGCCTACCGCATCGAGGGTGACCTCCGGCGCGAGGTGGCGAACAACATCAAGCGCAAGATCGAGATCGGCTCGTACCAGGGCATCCGTCACCGCCTGGGCCTGCCCGTCCGTGGTCAGCGCACCCACACCAACGCGCGTTCCCGCAAGGGCCCGAAGCGCGCCGTCGGTGGCATCCGCAAGCCGACCCGGAAGTAGGGGTAAGTCATGGCGCAGAAGAAGCAGCGCGGCCGCAAGCGCGAGCGCAAGAACGTCCTGCACGCCAAGTGCCACATCAAGGCGACGTTCAACAACACCACCATCACCTTCACCGACCAGCAGGGCAACGTCCTGTGCTGGTCGACCGGCGGCAACGCCGGGTTCAAGGGCAGCCGCAAGTCCACGCCGTTCGCGGCGCAGGTCGCGGCCGAGCAGGCGACCAAGGCGGCCATCGACAACGGCGTCCGCAAGGTCGACGTGCTGTGCAAGGGCCCGGGTGCTGGTCGCGAGACCGCCATCCGCACCCTGGCTGCCGCCGGTGTCGAGGTGCTGTCCATCAAGGACATCACCCCGGTGCCGCACAACGGCTGCCGTCCCCCGAAGCGTCGTCGCACCTGACGAGGGCGCATCCCGATGATGCACCTGACGCTGGCGACGCCGATCATCTGATCCGCACCTCCGTCGCGGCACACCGTGACGGGGAGGAGCGCCCCGACGAGGTCGCTCCCGTGATCACCCCAAGGTGGGGTGATCGAGGAAGGAACCGCACGTGGCTCGTTACACCGGCCCCATGACCAAGAAGTCGCGCCGCTACGGCGTCGACCTCAAGGGCAACGACAAGAACTTCGACAAGCGCCCCTACCCGCCGGGCGACCACGGTCGAGGCCGCATCAAGGAGTCGGAGTACCTCCTCCAGCTCCGCGAGAAGCAGAAGGCGCGCTACTACTACGGCGTGCTCGAGAAGCAGTTCCGCCGGTACTACGAGGAGGCGACCCGCAAGGACGGCCTCACCGGTGAGAACCTGCTGATCCTGCTCGAGCTGCGGCTGGACAACGTGGTCTACCGCGGTGGGTTCGCGCGGACCCGCGCCGAGGCGCGGCAGATGGTCTCGCACCGTCACGTCACCGTGAACGGTCGCTCGACCAACATCCCGTCCTACCGGGTCAAGCCGGGTGACGTGGTGCAGATCCGCGAGAAGTCGCGCTCGAGCCAGGCCGTCGTCGGCTCGCTGGAGGTCTTCGGCGCCCGCGACGTGCCGGGCTGGCTGTCGACCGACGTGGACCAGTTCTCGGTCACGGTGGTCGACGCTCCGATCCGGTCGCAGATCGACGCGCCGGTGACCGAGCAGATGATCGTCGAGCTCTACTCCAAGTAGCTCTCCCGGCGTCCGGGCGGCTCGCGCCGCACCGGTCGCCCGGCGGCGCACCCGCGCCGCCACCGGTGGTCACACGCCACCGACCCTCTCGGCGCCCGTCGAGGGGCCCGCGTCCGGCCCGGGATCCGGCCCGCGGGAGCAGCGGACGCGTCGCCGATGGCCCGGGAACGAGGGCGGCGCGTCGGTGGGGGGACGTCCCCACCGAACTCAACGAAGGAACACCATACGATGTCGGACTTCGGTTTCTACGACGACGACAGCTTCAGCCTCGGTGAGACCCAGGCTGGCTCGCCGTTCATCTCCTACCGCCCGCGCCTCGAGGAGGGGACCCTCGAGGAGGGCCTGCGCTCGCGGTTCACCATCGATCCGCTCGAGCCGGGCTTCGGGTACACGATCGGCAACTCGCTGCGCCGGACCCTCCTCAGCTCGGTGCCGGGCGCAGCGGTGACGCGCATCCGCTTCACCTCGGCCCAGGCCGCGGGCCCCGAGGGCGGGTCGGTCCTCCACGAGTTCTCGGCGATCGAGGGTGTCAAGGAGGATGTCACCGACATCATCCTGAACATCAAGGACCTCGTGGTCCGCTCGGACTCCGACGAGCCGGTCGAGATCTTCCTCGGTGGTGACGGACCGGGTGTCCTCACCGCGGAGAACATCTTCGCGCCGTCGCAGGTCGAGGTCGTCAACGAGGACCTCCACATCGCGACGCTGAACGCCAACGGCCACCTCGAGATGTACCTCACCGTCGAGCGCGGCCGCGGGTACGTCACGGCCGACAACAACAAGCGCTCCAACGACCCGATCGGGGTCATCGCGATCGACTCGGTGTTCTCGCCGATCCGTCGCGTGGCCTACCGCGTCGAGTCGACCCGCGTCGAGCAGATGACCAACTACGACAAGCTGATCCTCGACGTCGAGACCGACGGCTCGCTCACCCCGGCCCAGGCGTTGTCCTCGGCCGGCGAGACCCTCAAGGGCCTCTTCGAGCAGTTCGCCGGGTTCGAGACCTCGGGCCCCGGCGGCATCGTGGTCTCCCCGGAGGAGGCGCTGGCCTCCATCGGTACCGACCCGGTCAAGTCGATGCTCATCGAGGACCTCGACCTGTCCGTGCGGTCCTACAACTGCCTCAAGCGTGAGGGTGTGGGCACCGTGGGCGAACTGCTCGACAAGACCGAGCAGGACCTGCTCGAGATCCGCAACTTCGGGTCGAAGTCGGTCGACGAGGTCAAGGACAAGCTCGTCGAGCTGGGCATCGCGCTCAAGGAGTAGCACCACCTGCGGGGGGCTCGGCGCCCCCCGCTGACCCCCGACGCGCACGATGCGTCCAGGCAAGTGCCCCAGACGGGGCGGAGGAGATCTTCAGATGCCGACCCCGAAGCGTGGGCCGCGGCTCGGCGGCGGCGCGGCGCACCAGCGCCACCTGCTCGCCAACCAGGCGAGCGACCTGTTCCGCCACGGCCGCATCACCACCACCCAGGCCAAGGCCAAGATGCTGCGGCCCTACGCCGAGCGCCTGATCACCAAGGCCAAGCGGGGCGACCTCGCGTCGCGCCGCGCGGTGCTGGCCCAGCTGCGCGGTGACCGGGACGTCGTGGCGTACCTGTTCGAGGAGGTCGCGCCGCGCTTCGCCGACCGCAACGGCGGGTACACGCGCATCCTCAAGCTCGGCCCCCGGGCGGGTGACAACACCCCCATGGTCATCATCGAGCTGGTCGACCGGGGCGAGGCCTCCGGTGACGAGGCCATCGAGGAGGCCAAGGCCGGCCGTTCGCGCGGGCTCTTCGGTCGGCGCCGCAAGGCGGTCGCGGAGACCGGCGGCGCCGGGACCGCGCTCCTCGAGGACGACGTCGACGTGCCCGAGGACGCGGACGTGGCGGAGTCGCCCGAGAGCGTCGACTCGCCCGAGAGCGTCGACTCACCCGCGTCGCCCGAGTCGGTGGACTCGCCGGCCGAGGACGAGTCGGACGAGAAGAGCGAGTGACGGCAGCGTCAGCCGCGGGCGCAGGCCCGCGGTTGCCGCGCCTCCGGCTGCGCATCGACCTCGCCTACGACGGTTCGCCGTTCGCGGGGTTCGCCCGGCAGCCGGATCAGACCACCGTGCAGGGCACCCTCGAGGGTGCCCTGTCGCGTTGTCTGGGTCAGGAGGTGCTGACCACCTGCGCGGGCCGCACCGACCGTGGCGTCCACGCCGTGGCCCAGGTCGTGCACCTCGACGTGGACCCGAGCGTCGCGGTGGCGCAGCGGTCCCTGGCCGATCTGCTCGGTGGCCGGCCGACCAGCCCCGAGCTGCGCCGGCGGGTCGATGGCCTCGTCGGCCCGGCCATCACCCTGTGGCAGGTCCGCCGCGTGCCTGACGACTTCGACGCCCGGTTCTCTGCGACCGGTCGCGGGTACCGCTACCGCCTCGTCGACGCCGAGACCGTCGCACCGCTGGACCGCTTCGACCGCTGGCACGTCGGTGTCCCGCTCGCGCTGCCGCCGATGCGCGCCGCTGCTCGGTACCTGTTGGGCGAGCACGACTTCGCCGCGTTCTGCAAGCGGGTACCGGGCCGCTCGTCGGTGCGCCGGCTCGACCAGATCGCGATCACCCGGCCGGCGCCGGGCCAGGTGCACGTCCGCCTGGCGGGTGCGGCGTTCTGCCACAACCAGGTGCGTTCGATCGTGGGGTGCCTGGTCGAGGTCGGCCGTCACCGCTGGGAGCCTGACCGGGTCGGCGAGGTGCTCGCGTCCCGCGACCGGCAACTGCTGGCACGAGTGGCCCCCCCGCACGGCCTGACGCTGGAGCGGGTGACCTACGGACGCCGTTTCCCGGCTGCCCCGCCCGCCGGTACCTGAAGCCAGCCTGAAGGCCGTGCGCGGGCCCCGCCCGGAAGACACCCGGAGGCGCGCTCGGCACACGCGCACGGGGGCGCGTCGGTGAGACTCCGCGCGCCGCCGGTCAGGCGCCGGCGACGGGTCGCGCACGGGCCGTGCCGACCGCGGGCTCGACCCTCTGGGGGATCGAACGATGCGACTCCGTCCTGCACGCCGTCTCGGCGTGCTCACCACCTCGCTGCTGCTGACCGTCGGGCTGCTCGCGCCCACGGCAGCGTCCGCAGCACCATCCGGTTCCGCTGCCACCCTCGGGGAGCGCGGTTCCGTGCTGACCGAGCAGGGGGCCGTCCGCGCATCCTCCACGACCCCGATCAAGGTGCGCGACCTGTCTGACGCATGCCCGTCAGGCCGTGTGCCGTCGGCTGGGTTCCGTGACGTACCGACGAGCTACGACTTCGCCAAGGCCATCGATTGTTTGGTCTGGTACGAGGTCACCCAGGGCAAGACCGCGACCGAGTACGCACCCAACGACAGCGTGACGCGCCAGCAGATGGCGGTCTTCATCTACCGGACACTCGAGTACCTGGAGATCACCGAGTACGTCGAGGCCCCGCGGCGCTCGCTCTTCAGCGACGTTCCGGCAACCGGTGAGGTCGGCCGGGCCATCAACACCCTGGCGTCGGAGGACCTCGAGGACCTGCTCGGCGTCCAGATCGTGGCTGGCAAGACGGCGACCACGTTCGACCCGCGAGGCGAGGTCACCCGCGCCCAGATGGGTTCGTTCATCGCCCGCACCCTCGAAGGGGTCGCTGAGTTCAGCGGGGCGACGATCGATCGTGGCAGCTGCGACGGTGTCTTCACCGACGAGGCTGCCATCCCGAGCACGCACCGCCGCAACGTCAAGCTGCTGTGCTCGTTCGGCATCGTCACCGGCCGGTCCGACGGCACCTACGGGCCCGCGCTCGACGTGACCCGCGGACAGATGGCCGCCTTCCTGATGCGTCTCATGGACGTCTGGGTCGAGGCCAAGATCACCCTGCCGCCGGACGCGTTCGTCGACGTCTTCGTCGACCGCGGCGCCCAGGCCTGCAGCGACACGGGCCAGGGCACGCAGTCCAAGCCGTTCTGTTCGATCCAGGCCGGCGTCGACCACGCCCGCAGCCTGCAGGGGTACGCCGTGCAGGTGCTCGTGCGACCGCGAGCGACGCCGTACTCAGAGGCGGTCGTGCTGTCGTCCGGGAAGGCCTTCGGGGTCAACCTGTTCTCGATCGACGACGCCACCGTGCCGCTCGACGGCTCGATCCGCGTCAACGGTTCCTCGGCGCAGGCCTTCAACGCCGTCGTCGGGTTCGATGTCACCTCCGGGGGTGCGCCGGCGCTGGACGTCCGTTCGCAAGGCGTGGTCTTCGCCGTCGCCAACCTGTTCGAGGCACCGACGGCCATCTCGGTGAACCAGACCGGGCTCACCTGGCTCCTGGGGTCCACGATCGCCGGTAGCTCGGTCGGGGTCGACCTCGTCGACACCTACCTCGAGGCTGATGGGTGGGGCACGCTGCTCGGCGACAACGAGTTCGAGCCCTCGTCGGAGGCCTACGTCCGGGCGCCGAGTTCGGTCTCGAACTCGGTCGCGAACGCCAACCTCGGGATGTGGCTGAACGAGTTCGACAACACCTTCCCGCCGGGCGCGAAGCTCGGCGCGAGCGGCGGTCGTCGAGCGATCGTGCCGGCCTGACCCACCGTGCGCCTCGGTGCCCCGGTCGCTCAGCGGCCGGGGCACCTGCGCGTCCTGACCGATGCACGCCGCGTGCGAGCGGCGCGCGACGAGGGGCGAGATGGGTGGATCGGCGGCATCTCGAGCCCCCGGCACGTCAGACTGCGCGCGCCGCCGGTCAGATGCCGGTGTCGGGTCGTGCACGGGGTACCTGCCGGCCACCGACCGCTCTCATGGGGGATCGAACGATGCGACTCCGTCCTGCACGCCGTCTCGGCGTGTTCACCACCTCGCTGCTGCTGACCGTGGGGCTGCTCGCGCCCACGGCCGCATCCGCAGCGCCACCGTCCGGCTCGGCCGCCAGCTTCGGTGCGAGCAGTGCCGCAGCCGCTGACGGGCCTACGGCCCGCACCGCGTCGAACAGCGCGATCCAGGTGCGCGACCTGTCCTACGCGTGCCCGAAGGACCGGGTGCCGAAGGCCGGTTTCCGGGACGTCCCGTCGAGCTTCAACTTCGCTCGCGAGATCGACTGCCTGGTCTGGTACGAGATCACGCAGGGCAAGACCGCGACCGAGTACGCACCCAACGAGTTCGTCACCCGCCAGCAGATGGCGGTCTTCATCTTCCGCATGCTGGACGACCTCATCGAACTGCCGGAGCCACCGTCCCGGTCACAGTTCCATGACGTGCCCGCGACCGGTGAGGTCGGCATCGCGATCAACACCCTGGCCTCCGACGAGCTCGCCGAGATGCTGGGCGTGCGCATCGTCAGCGGCAAGACCGCCACGACCTACGCACCGGCGGACCGCGTGACGCGCGCGCAGATGGGGTCGTTCATCGCCCGCACCCTCGAGGGGCTCGTCGAGATCCTCGACCGTGGGCGCTGCGATGGCATCTTCACCGACGAGGGCGACATCCCGCCGAGCCACATCGACAACGTCAAGCTGCTGTGCGCGGCCGGCATCGTGACCGGGCGTGCCGACGGTTCGTACGGACCGTCCGCCGACGTCACGAGGGCGCAGATGTCGGCGTTCCTCATGCGCCTGATGGACATCATCGTCGAGCTCGAGGGCACGGTGCCCCCGGACGAGCGCGGCGAGCAGTAGCGCGCCCCGACCCTTCGAGGCTCGGTGGTGCCCCGGTCGCTCTTGCGGCCGGGGCACCACCACGCCGGGCCAGCCGTCGGCGATGGTCACCCGAGCTCGGTCAGGTCTCCGACTGACGGAACCGGCCGATGTGTCGACCTGCTCGGTCGGTGATCCGCTTGAGCGCGCGTCGGGCTTCAGCAGCTCGGCCCGCCTCGATCCCCTCGAGGATGGCCTCGTGGTCCGTGATGGCTCGGTCGAGGTTCCCGTCCCGCTCGCAATCATGGGCGCTCCGGGCAGCCATGAGGCGCTTCAACGGCCCGCGGATCGCGATCATCGCGCTTCGAAGTGCGCGGTTGTGTGCCGCCTCCGCGAGGGCGACGTGGAAGGAGTAGTCGGCCGCGAGGAAGCGCTCGGGATCCTGCCTGGCGGCCCGCATGTCCTCGACGATCGAGCGCAACGTCTCGAGATCGTCATCGCTGCGCTTCTTCGCGGCCAGTTCGACGAGGGCGGATTCGACGTACAGGCGGGCCTCGACCAGTTCCTCGTAGTCGTTGAGGTCATCGGGGGAGATGATCCACGGGTCGCTGACCTGGCGGTCGCCCCGGGCCAGGACGTAGGTGCCAGCGCCGTGACGAGCACGAACCAGACCCTTGGCCTCGAGCGAGGCCGTCGCTTCCCGAACGGTCAACGGCGAGACGCCGAACTCCTCTGCGAGTTTGCGCAGACTCGGAAGGCGGTCGCCGGCGGTGTACTCACCGGCGACGATGCGCTGCTCCAAGTGCGATGCGATCTCATCCGCGATACGAACTCGTCGCAGCTCAGGCATGGCGTTCTCGATCCGCATCCGTCGCCGGGTCGGGCCCCCAGAGAGTCTTGCACCTCAACCTAACGGACCGTGCGCCGCGAGCGGGGCAGGCCTCCACGTCGTGACCCCACGGATGTGCGCGATCTCGGTTGACATGAATGACCTGATGACTTAGTTTCCGCACAATACTGAGCTGTTCCGAGTTGGGGCGAACACATGAAGATCGAGTCGGTCCGCGCGCATCTGATCCACACCAGCATCCCACCGGAGAAGCGGGTCGAGTCCGGCGCAGGCCTCAAGCTGGCACGGCAGATGTGCCTGATCGAGATCCGCACCGACGACGGAGCCGTCGGCGTCGGGTCACCCTCCGGGCCCTACGATCTGGCCGTCCTGAAGCGCGTCGTCGAGGACGTCATCGCACCCCACCTCGTGGGATGCGATCCCGGCGACATCCCGTTCCTGTGGCATCGCCTCTACCACGGCGAGATCTCGCGCAACCTCGGCCATCGGGGGGTGGGCATCGCGGCGCTCTCCGGGATCGACATCGCACTCTGGGACCTGCGAGGCCGCGTGACGGGGCAGCCGCTCCACCAGCTCCTGGGCGGGCGCTACCACCCTGATGGCGTCCGCGTCTACGCCTCCTCGATCTACTGGGATCTGGCGCCGCAAGAGGCGGCATCCCAGGCGGAGTCGTGGGTGGAGCGGGGGTTCACTGCGGTCAAGGTGAAGATCGGCGCGAACTGGCGTCGTGACGTCGCCAACCTGTCGGCGATCCGCGCAGCGATCGGCACGGACGTGGACCTGCTCGTCGACGCGAACCAGGCGTTGGGTCGTATCGAGGCCACGCGGGTCCTCGATGCCCTCGAGGAACTCGAGTGCTACTGGTTCGAGGAGCCGATCAGCATCGATGACATCGAGGGGCACCGTCACCTGCGCGCAGCTCGCCGTACCGTCCGGATCGCCACGGGCGAGAACCTCTACACGCGGCACGCCTTCGCTGACCTGGTTCGCGCCGACGCGGTCGACGTCATGCAGGCTGACGCGTCCCGCGCCGGAGGTCTGACGGAGGCGCGACGGATCTCCGACCTCGCCTCTTGCCACGGCCTGGACTGGAACCCGCACACCTTCAACGACATCATCACGGTCGCGGCGAACCTCCACCTGGTCGCGGCGAGCGCGCACCCGGCGATGTTCGAGTGGGACATCACGCACAACGATCTGATGACCGACCTCGCGGATCTACCCCTCGCGATCAAGGAAGGTTGCGTGCAACCGCCGGATGGTCCCGGTCTGGGCTTCGAGATCGACTGGGACTTCGTCGCCGCCCACCCTTGGAACGGACAGCCATCCATCGGGGCCGGCCACGGGATGAGGAGGTAGTCAGGTGCGCATCGACTGGCACGCGATCCCCGGAGGCCCCGGCATGCGCCAAGGTTCCTCCCGTCGCGCCATCGCCGCGGAGCGGCTCTCGGCGGTTCGCGTGGAAACGACCCCGGACGCGGTCTTCGACGGCAAGCTTCACCGGCACGACAACGAGCAGTTGCTCGTGATGATCGACGGCTCGGTCCACCTGCAGATCGACGACGAGGACCTCTGGGTGAAAGCGGGAGACCTGGTGGTGTTCCCGCCCGGCAGCTGGCACGGCGCGATCGGCGTCGGCCCCGACGGGGCCGAGTACTACGAGATCTTCTCACCGCCGAGGCTCGATCAGCTGCCAGGCTGGGTCGGACCTTCGGCGCTCGAGTTCGACAGGAGTTGACGATGCTCACGATCGATCTGACCGGCCGGCACGCGCTCGTCACCGGGGGAGCTGGCGGTATCGGCGTCGGCATCGTCCGACGCCTGCTCGCGGCTGGCGCGAACGTGCTCGCGACCGACCTGAGCGCGGCGTCGCTCGAGAAGATGGACGATCACCCGGCTCTGGAGCGCACGGTGCTCGACATCACCGACCCCACCGCGGTCGAGGCCACGGTGCGGGACAACGTCGGGGACGCCGGGCTCGACATCGTCGTCAACGGGGCGGGGGTCGCCAGCCGCGTCGGGATGCCGTTCACCCGGCTCGACGCTCCGGACTGGTCACTGCCCTGGGAGGTGAACGTCGTCGGCACCTTCCTCGTCTCGCGAGCCTGCGTACCACACCTCCAGCGGTCACCGGTGGGATCGATCGTCAACATCGCTTCGGTCAGCGGCCGCACCGGCTTCCAGACGAGCCCGCCGTACTCGGCGTCGAAGGCGGCGGTCATCAACTTCACGCAGGTGATGGCTCGTGATCTGGCGGGGGACGGCGTGCGTGTCAACGCCGTCTGCCCCGGGATGGTGCTCACACCGTTCTACCGTGAGCAGCGACTGGCGGCAGCAGAGGTCGATCCGACGGTGCTGGAGCTGACGGATGAGGAGTTCTTCACACGCAAGGCTGAGCGGCTCATCCCACTCGGCCACGGGCAGACGCCCGAGGACATCGGCGATGCGGTCGCGTTCCTGGCCAGCGATCTCGCCGCCTCGATCACCGGCCAGGCGCTCAACGTCGACGGCGGATTGGTGATGTCGTGAGGGTGCAGAACCTCATCGGTGGTGACTGGGTCGATGGCGCCAGCACCATCGACGTCGAGGATCCGAGTACCGGCGAGCTGATCGGTCGTGCGCCGGCGGCCTCACCGGAGGATGTGGCTCGTGCGCTCGCCGCCGCGGGGTCCGTGCGACAGGCGTGGGCGTCCGCCGCGCCGGCAGAGCGCGAGCGGTTGGTTCGTCGGGTCGCCGACGAGCTCGAGCGGCGACGTGATGACCTGGTCAGCACGCTCTCACGTGAAGGAGGACGGCCGCTGCGCGAGGCGCGAGGGGAGGTGGACAAGGCCATCACCACCTTCCGCTACTACGGCGGGTTGGCCGGCTCCCTTGACGGCCGCGCGGTCGGGGCCGGGACGGGCTATCGACACGAGACGCGCCGGGAGCCCATCGGGACGGTCGTCGCGATCACCCCCTGGAACGTCCCGGCGGCGTCGCCGGCTCGCAAGCTCGCGCCTGCCATGCTGGCTGGGGCGCCGATCATCTTGAAGCCGGCTTCTGCCACCCCGCTGACCGCTGCCCTGATGGTCCAGGCCATCGCTGACGCCGGGGCCCCAGCAGGAGCCGTGCAACTCGTCGCGGGTTCAGGCAGGACGGTGGGTGGGGCTCTGGTCTCCGCCAGCGACATCGCCGCGGTCACGTTCACGGGGTCGACGGAGGTGGGTCTCCAGCTGCAGGCACAGCTCTCCGGCCGCCTCGTGCGCACCCAACTCGAACTCGGAGGCAAGAACGCCGCGATCGTCCTCGAGGATGCCGATCTCGGCCGGGCAGCGGAGGTGATCGTCGCCGCCGCGTACGCCTCTGCGGGGCAGCAGTGCACCGCCACCAGCCGCGTCATCGTGCAGCGCTCGGTGGCGGGTGAGCTGACGGACGCGATCCTCGACCGGGTCGGCCGTCTCGTCGTGGGACCCACGGACGACGAAGCGACGACGATGGGTCCGCTCATCGACCGGGCGCAGGTGGAAGCCACGGCCGGTTTCGTCGACCGCGCCACGGCACAGGGCGCCGCGGCCGTGCACGGCGGGAAGGTGCTGCCCGGTCCGGGCCACTACTACGCACCGACCGTCCTGACGGGCGTGAAGCCGGACATGGAGATCGCCCGCGAGGAGGTCTTCGGACCGGTGCTCGCGGTGCTCGAGGTGGACGACGAGGACGAGGCGCTCCGGGTGTGCAACGACACGGTGTACGGCCTCGCGGCGGCGATCCACACGCGAGACCTCGCTCGCGCGCAGGCGCTCTCCGAGCGCATCGACTGCGGTGTCGTCGCGGTCAACGGCCCGACGGCGGGCATCGATCTGCCGCTGCCGTTCGGTGGTTTCAAGCTCTCTGGCACGGCCACCAAGGAGCATGGCCCGGAGTCCATGGAGTTCTTCACGAGGACGAAGCTGGTGAGCTGGCGCAGTTGAGGCGCGGAGTGATCGCTCAAGGGAGGGAGTGGCCACGATGGGAGCAGTTGTCATCACGGGTGCAGGCGGTGCGCTCGGCCGCGCGATGGCGCGGCGTCTGGCAGGCGATGGCTGGGCGGTCGGCCTCACCGATGTCGACGGTGGGGCACTCGCCGAGACGGCATCGCTCGTGGAGGCCGCGGGTGGCCGCGTCATCACCCACAAGGCAGATCTGCGCGAGGCGCAGGAGATCGAGGAGCTGTTCGACGTCGTCGAGGGCGCCTTCCAGGTCGTCACCGGTCTGGTGAACAACGCGGCCATCTACCCGACCACGCCGGTGCTCGAGATCACGGCCGAGGAGTACGACGATGTCGTCGCGGTGAACCAGCGGGCCTACTTCCTGGCAGCTCAACGTGCCGCTCGATCGATGCTGCCGGCCGGCTCCGGAGCCATCGTCAACATCGGTTCCATCACCTGGCACGGGGGTTGGGCGGACCTGGCCAGCTACGTGACCACGAAGGCCGCGTCCGTCGGCCTCACCAGAGCCCTCGCCCGCGAGCTCGGAGCCCACGGGGTTCGTGTCAACGGCGTCGCCCCTGGTGCCTTCCCGACGGCTGCTGAAGCGATCCACCCCGATCGCGAGAACTACCAACGGCACGTGTTGGAGCATCAGTCGCTGAAGCGCCGCGGGCGGCCGGATGAGCTCGCCGCTGTGGTGGCCTTCCTGCTCGGGCCCGATGCCAGTTTCGTCACCGGGCAGACCATCCAGGTCGACGGCGGATGGGTGATGTCATGAACATCTTCGGTCAGGAGCTCAGCGAGCGGGAGCTTCGCCGCCGGACGGGTGACATCGCCGCCGTCGGCGGTCTGCGACGGATGAGGTTGCAGGACGATGTCGGGGCTGGCATCGAACTGGTGGAGGTCCGGACGGCGGCGGGTCTGAGCTTCGATGTCTTGCTGAGCCGAGCGTTCGACATCGGCCGCTTCGAGTACCGCGGTGTCCCCATCGGGTGGCGTTCGGGCACCGGGTTCCGCCATCCCGGCCTCCACGAGTTCGCGGACGAGGGCGGCATGTCCTGGCTGCGATCGTTCGACGGTCTGCTCGTCACGGCCGGGTTGGATCACACGCTGTTCACGACGGAAGCGGATGCATCGCACTTCCACTATCCGCATCGGAAGACGACGTGGAACGGTCTGCATGGACGCATCGGGAACATCCCGGGCCGCCTCACCCGCGCCTCGGAGGAGTGGACCGAGCAGGGTTGCACGCTCGTCGTCGAAGGTGAGACCCGTCAAGCAGCGGTGTTCGGTGAGCACCTCGTCCTGCACCGTCGCATCGAAGCCGATCTCGATGGGAGCGAGCTGCGTCTGATCGACCGCGTGGTCAACCGTGGGTTCAGTCGGACGCCGCACATGTACCTGTACCACCTGAACTTCGGGTGGCCACTCGTGGACGCCGGGACCCGCCTCGTCGCACCCATCACGGGCACGCGGTGGCAGTCGGAGAGCGCCTCCGTGCAGGGGGTGCCGTACGACGTCCTCCCGGAGCCGAGGCCCGACCTCGTCGAGCAGGTCTACGAGCACGAGCTCGAGGCGAGCGAGGACGGCACCCTCGGCGTCGCCTTGCTCAACGAGCAGCGCGGTCTCGGGGTCGAGGTTCGCTGGGACGCCACCGCGTTCCCCCACTTCTTCGAGTGGCTCCACCTCCGGGAGGGGGCCTACGCCGTGGGGCTCGAGCCGTCGAGCAACCACGTGGAAGGATCGCTGCCCGCTCGGGAGGCGGGCGAGCTGCGCTGGTTGGAGCAGGGCGAGAGCGTCGAGTACCGGACGTCGATACGGGTCCTCGAGGGTGCTGTTGCCCTGCGCTCAGCCGAGGACCGTATCCGTGCGGGCCACGGTCGACCGGAAGAGGGGTTGAACGCTGCGAGGTAGGCCCTCGCCATCGGGTCGTTCGGCGCGGCGGCGCTGTCTGGTGCACGGAACTCGGACGCCGTGCGAGACGGGGGAGACCTCTTGACGTCAGGTGTTCAGGTCACTTAGTCTTATCTCATGGAGGGCCCGCTCGAGCGAAGCGGCCGGGAGAAGGGGAGAGGCACATGAGGGTCAGACTGCGTGTGGTACCGGCGGCGCTGCTGGCGATGGCGCTCACCTTGGCGGCATGCGGCGACGACGCGGCCGAGCCCGCCGCGGCGGATGACGAGGTGGTCGATCCGAACGAGCCCGAAGGCGACGAGGCGGGTGAGGTGGCCTCCGAGCCCCCAGATGCTGCGGAGTTGCTCCGTGCGGAGCCTGTGGATGCTCAGCTGGACGGCGCACGCATCGCGATGATCGCCTTCCAGAACAACCCGTTCTGGGATCCGGTCGCAGCGGGCGCCGAGGCGGCGGACGAGCTCCTGGGCGACCACGGGGCGGAGGTCGATTGGATCATCGCCGGTGCCACGCTGGACGTCCCGACGGTGATCGGCGCGATCGAATCGGCGGTGGTCCAGGGCTACGACGCGATCGGCGTGGTCCCGCTCGCCGAGGGTGCGTGCCCGGCGATCCAGCAGGCGGTGGAGGCAGGGGTCCCTGTCGCCACGTTCATCGCCGAAGGCAGCTGCGCCGAGGAGTCAGGAGCTTCCTTCTTCCACGGCCAGCCAGCACACGATGCAGGTGCCGCGGCGGCGGATGCCATGGCGGAAGCCATCGGCGGAAGCGGCAAGGTCGGCATCATCACCGGCTTCTTCACCGTGGAGCAGCACGAACTTCGCCGGTCGGGGTTCGTGGACCGGATCGAGTCCGAGTACCCGGACATCGAGGTCGTCAGTTCGGTCGAGAACGAGGACGACGCTGGCCGAGCGTTCTCCGCGGCGGAGGACTTCATGACGTCGCATCCCGATCTGTCAGGCATCTACGTGACCGCTGGCGGTCCCTTCGGAGCTGCCGAAGCCGTTCAGCAGGCAGGTCGCGCTGACGACGTCGCCGTCGTGTCCTTCGACTTCGTCCCCGAGACCGTGGAACTGGTTCGCGAGGGGGTCATCGCCGCCACGATCGGACAGGACCCGTTCGGCGCGTCGTACAACACCGCCGTGTGGTTGTTCAACATGCTCGCGGGACAGGACCCGCCATCGGGCCAGTACTTCGTGCCTGTGACGGTCGCGGTCATGACCCCCGACAACGTCGATGCGGTGCTCGAGACCCAGCAGTGACCGACGCCCCGGACGTGGTGCTCGAGGTCCGTCAGGTGACCCGGAGCTTCAGCGGTGTCCGCGCCCTGCGTGGCGTGGACACCGCCTTCCGGCGCGGTCGCGTCCACGCCTTGCTCGGGGAGAACGGCGCCGGGAAGTCGACGCTGGTGCGCGTCTGCTCGGGTGCCGTGGAAGCTGATGGGGGCGAGCTCTGGCTCGACGGGGGCGTCGTCAGGTTCGCCTCGCCCTTCGTTGCGGCGCAGGAGGGCATCGCGGTCGTGAACCAGGAGCCGGCGCTGGCCGAGCAGCTGTCGGTGCTGAAGAACATCTTCCTGCCCCGGCTCTCGCTTCGCCGTCCGCTCGGTCGACTGAGGAGCGACGAACTGCGGGACGAGGGCGAGCAGCTGCTGGCGGAGCTGGGGGCGTCCATCGATCTCGACGCCCCCGTGAGCTCGCTCACGGTGGCTGAGCGGCAGTTGGTCGAACTCGCCAAAGCGCTGGCGACCCGGCCGCGGCTGCTGTTCATGGACGAACCGAACTCGGCACTCACCTCGGGCGAGACCGAGCGGATGCTCGGGCTCATCGGTCGCCTCCGCGAGCAGGGGGTCGCCGTCGTGCTCGTGACCCACCGTCTGCGCGAGGCGTTCCAGGTGGCCGACGACGTCACGGTGCTGCGGGACGGGCAGACGGTCCTCCGGGCGCCTGCAGCCGAGACCAGCATCGACGAGGTGATCCGGATCATGGCTGGCGATGCCCCGCTGCACGAGCACCAGGGACCACCGGATCTTCCTGCGGGGAAGGTCGCCCTGAAGGCGGAAGGGCTGACCGTTCGTGGGCGGTTCGCGGACGTGAACCTCGAACTCCGGGAGTCGGAGATCGTCGGCCTCGCCGGGCTCGTGGGTGCCGGCCGGTCCGATCTTGCCGAGACGCTCTTCGGACTTCGGAAGCCCGATGCCGGACGTCTGTACGTGAACGGCCAGGCGGTCACCTGGTCCGGCCCGTCGGATGCGATGCGCGCGGGGATCGCCCTCGTCCCTGAGGACCGCAAGGTGCAAGCGCTCTTCGCCGGCCTGAGTATCGACTGGAACCTGCGGGCAGCGTCCGTCGCGATCGGACGTGATGACCGGCACCGCATCGCAGAGGCCGTCCGCAAGTTCCGCGTGAAGTTCGACTCGCTCCGTGCGCCGATCTCCACGCTCTCGGGCGGGAACCAGCAGAAGGCCGTCATCGCCCGCTGGATGGCTCTCGGACCGCGGACGCTCCTTCTGGATGAGCCGACCCGCGGTATCGATGTCGCGGCCAAGGCCGAGGTGCACGAGCTCGTCCGTCGGACGGCTGCCGAGGGTGTGGCGATCTTGCTCATCTCCAGCGAGCTCGATGAGGTGCTCGACCTGAGCCATCGGATCATCGTCATGCGCGACGGGAGGGTCGTCACGGAGTTGCCAGCCAACGCGGAGCGGTCCGCTGTCGTGGCCGCAGCCTTCGAGGAGTCCCTACCGTGACGTCGCAGCAGCAGGACCAGACCCGTGTCGTGCCCGCCCGTCCTGGCGACGACGGCGTCGACGAGCGCCACGTCGCCACCGAGGAACGTGCCCGCCGGTGGAAGCGGACGCTGACCACACCGGAGGTCGGGGTCGCGATCGTCATCGTGCTGTTGTCGATCGGCATCGCGGCCCTCAACCCCGCTTTCCTCAACACGACGAACCTGTTCAACCTCCTGCGGGCGATGTCGATCACCGGGATCCTCGCCGTCGGGATGACGTTCGTCATCGTGAGTGGGGAACTGGACCTGTCCGTCGGGTCGGTCCTCGCGTTCTCCTCGCTGGCTGCGGTGATGCTGTTACCAGCAGGCCCCGGTCTGGTCACGCTCGTCGTCGCGGTGCTCGTCGGCGCGCTCACGGCTGCGGTGTCCGCCACGATCGTGACGCGGCTCGGCGTGAACTCCTTCATCGTCACGTTGGGCATGCTCTCCGTCGCGCGGGGTCTCGGGCTCATGCTCTCCGAGGGCCTGCCGCAGTCGACACCGCCGGTCATCCGCTGGATCGGGCAGGCCCGGTGGGGGCCCGTGCCGGCACAGGTCCTCATCCTGGCCGTCGTCGTCGTGATCGGTCAGTACGTCCTGCGTCGGACGGTCTTCGGGGAGCAGGTGCAGGCAGTGGGCGACAACCGTGAGGCGGCTCGACTGAGCGGGATCCCGGTCGCCCGGGTCAAGACCGCCTGCTTCCTGATCCTGGGTTGTCTGGCCGGGTTGGCGGGCATGATCCGTGCCGGGCAGCTCGCCGTGGCAGAACCCAACGCCGCACAGGGCATCGAACTCGATGTCATCGCTGCGGTCGTCATCGGAGGTGCGAGCCTCTTCGGTGGTCGCGGGTCGGTCATCGGCGCGGTGCTCGGCGCCACGCTGCTGGCGGTCCTGCGCAACGCGTTCGTACTCCTGAACCTGTCGAACTTCCTCCAGGTGGTCAGCATCGGCGTCGTCATCATCCTGGCGGTGGTGTTCGACCGGTTCCGGTCAGGAAGGACACTCGCATGATCACTGACCTCCAAGGGGCGTCCGCGCTCGTGTGCGGCGCTTCGTCCGGTCTCGGGCTCGCGACCGCGCGTGCACTCGCTGCGCTCGGCGCCGATCTCCATCTGACGGCTCGCCGCGGTGAGCTGCTCGAGCGAGAAGCGGACGGGTTGCGTCGAGATCACTCGGTGCGAGTCGCGACCTCGGTCCTCGACCTGGCGGACCCGCCGGCGCTGAAGGAGATGCTCGCGAGCGTTGCGGACGACCCGCCGAACATCGTCGTCATCGGCGGCGGGGGTCCGCCGCCGATGACCGTTTCGGACCTCGATCTCGGCGAACTCGACGCTGCGTACCGATCGCTCCTGCGTCCGGCCGCAACGATCGCCGCGTCGCTGGCGCCAGCGATGGCCGCCCGCGGTGGTGGCGTGTTGGTCTTCATCACCTCGTCGGGTGTCAAAGAACCGATCGATGGCCTCGTGAGCTCCAACATCTTCCGCGCTGGTGTGACGGCCCTCGCCAAGTGCACCGCGACCGAGTTCGCGGCACGGGGTGTCCGGTCACTGTGTGTCGCTCCGGGACGCATCGCCACGGAGCGCGTCGCCGCGCTCGATGGAGCGCGAGCTGAGCGGACGGGCACCGCGGTGGAGGACGTGCAGGAGGCGTCCATCGCCTCCATCCCTGCTGGTCGGTACGGCGACCCGGACGAGTTCGGGGAGATGGTCGCCCTGCTCTGCACGCCGGCGGCCGCCTACGTCACCGGGGTGACCATCTCCATCGACGGTGGGAAGAGCACGGGCCTGCTGGCTTGAGGGGGACGGTCCCGGGTCGGGGCCGCCACACGTGTGCGAAGCCCGCTCGTGTGACCTCACGCTCGGTGGATCCCCTGCGTGCGGTGCCGGCCGTGCGACACACTCCCGGTCGCCGGTCGGAGCCGGCGGGTCGTGCGCGAGGCCGCGCCGACCACTCAACGGGTCAATCCACGGGGGAACGATGCGACGCAACGCTGCGCGCCGCCTGAGCGCGCTGACCACCTCGCTGCTGCTGACCGCCGGGCTGCTCGCGCCCGCGGCGGCGTCCGCAGCGCCGACCGCGAGCTCCGCTGCCGTCTTCGGTGAGCGCGGCTCGGCGTTCGCCGACGGGCCGTCGGCGCGGACATCCTCGAACCATCCGATCGTGGTCCGCGATCTGTCGGACGCGTGCCCGCCCGGGCGGGTGCCGCCGGCGGGCTTCACCGACGTGACCTCGGGCTACGCGTTCGCTGGGGCCATCGACTGTCTGGTCTGGTACGGGATCACGCAGGGCAAGACCGCCACGACCTACGCGCCAGGTGAGAGCGTCACCCGCCGGCAGATGGCGGTGTTCATCCACCGGATGCTCGACGACCTGATCGTCCTCCCGGACCCACCGGCTCGGTCGCGGTTCAACGACGTGCCGGCCACCGGTGAGGTCGGCATCGCGGTCAACACCCTGGCGTCCGACGAGCTCGCGGAGATGCTCGGTGTGCGCATCGTCGGCGGCAAGACGGCGACGACCTACGCGCCCAACGACCGGGTCACCCGGGCCCAGATGGGCTCGTTCATCGCGCGTACCATGGAAGGGGTGTTCCACGCCACCGGGGTCGAGATCATCGACCGTGGACGCTGCGACAACGTCTTCTCCGACGAGGCACGGATCCCGCAGGCGCACCTGGCCAACGTCAAGCTGTTGTGTGCCGCCGGGGTCGTCACCGGGCGTACCGATGGCACCTACGGGCCGGCGGCGGACGTCAACCGCGGCCAGATGTCGGCGTTCCTGATGCGCTTGATGGACATCTTCGTCGACGACAGGGTCGGCATCACCGTCCCGCCGGACCGCTTCGCCGAGGTCCACGTCGACCGTGGTGACGGGGCGGCGGCGTGCAGCGACGCGGGCCGCGATGGGTCGTCCGCCGAGCCGTTCTGCACCATCCAGGAGGGTGTCGACCGGGCGCGCGAGATGGACGGCTACGTCGTGGACGTGATGGTGCGAGGGCGTGGTTGGCAACGGAGCTACGGCGGGGATGTGACGCTCGACTCGGGGTCCGCGTTCGCGGTGAACCTCGTGAACACCGCGCTCCCGACGCACGTCGACGAGGAGACCGCGGAGGACCTGGTCTACGTGGACGGTGACCTCACGATCACGGGCGCGGACCAGCGGGCGTACAACGCGGTCTACGGCGTGGTGCTCGACGGAGGGTCGGGGACCGGGGTCACGGTCGAGACGCCGGGTACCGCCGAGATCCTGGTCTCGGGTGCGTTCGGTCACACCGGTCTGGCCGTGGATCAGACCGGTCGGACGCTCGTGGTCGGCAGCATGGTGTGGGGTCGTGACGTGGGCATCGACCTGATCCGGACGACGCTGTCCGGTACCGGGACCGACATCCAGGGGTCGCTGATCTACGAGCCTTTCCACGAGGACGCCGCGTTCTTGCGGGCCCCAGCCGGCGCGAGCGGGATCGATGCGATCCTGAACGGGTGGCGGGCCACCAACGGCTTCGTCAGCGACGACTCGTACCCGGACCCGGCTGCGACGAAGCTGGAGACCATCGACGGTCGTCGCGCGATCGTGCCGGCCTGACCGTTCGCGTGCACGGTGCCCCGGCCGCGTCCGCGGCCGGGGCACCAGCGTGTCCAGCGGTGGACGGTCCGTGCGCTGCGCGACGGCGCCCACCGCCGGTTGACCCTCCGCGCGCCGGGCGGGTACCCTCACGCCCTGCGGTCCCTCGTGGGCCGCGTGTCTCGTGTCCGGGCCGGCACCACAGGATGCCCTGCACCTGCAACACCGCCCCTGGACGCCGCCCTCCGGTTCGCCGGCACACCCGTGCCGCTCCCGGCGTGGCACGGCAGCGGGGCGAGACCACCCGACGGCCCCACGTCCCCGTGAGCCCCCCGAGCACGGGGGCCGCGTGGCCACCGAGGAACGTGAAGCGATGCGCACCTACAGCCCGAGCGCCAAGGACATCGATCGCGCGTGGTTCGTGGTCGACGCCGAGGGTCAGTCCCTCGGTCGTCTCGCCACCCGGATCGCCGGCGTCCTGCGCGGCAAGCACAAGCCGACCTTCGCCCCCCACCTCGACGTGGGCGACTTCGTCATCGTCGTCAACGCCGAGAAGGTGACGCTGAAGGGCAGCAAGCTCGAGCAGAAGCTCTACCACCGTCACTCCGGCTACCCGGGTGGTCTCACCTCGGTGCCGTTCCTGACGATGCTCGACAAGAAGCCGACCGAGGTCGTCGAGCGCGCCGTCTTCGGCATGCTCCCCAAGAACAAGCTCGGCCGGGCGATGGGCAAGAAGCTCAAGGTCTACGCCGGTCCGACCCACCCGCACGAGGCGCAGGCTCCCCAGCCGCTGCCCGACCACGTCTGAGGCGTTGACCATGGCTGACAAGATCTTCGTGGGACGCCGCAAGTCGGCGGTCGCCCGCGCCCGTGTCGTCAAGGGCTCCGGTCAGTTCACGCTGAACGGTCGCACCTTCGAGGACTACTTCACCACCGAGAAGGTCCGAGCCCACGTGCTCGAGCCCTTCGGCATCCTCGAGCAGGAGGCGCAGTGGGACGTCACCGCCAAGATCCACGGCGGTGGCATGACCGGCCAGGCCGGCGCCCTGCGTCTGGCGATCGCCCGCGCGCTCGCCGAGCACGACCCCGAGTGGCGCACCCCGCTCAAGCAGGCAGGGTTCCTGACTCGTGACGCCCGCCGGGTCGAGCGCAAGAAGTACGGCCTCAAGAAGGCCCGTCGCGCCCCCCAGTTCTCCAAGCGCTGACGCGACGCGGACCGGTCCGTCCGGTCGCCATGGAACGCACCACGACGCCGCCCCTCGGGGCGGCGTCGTCGCGTTCCGGCGACGTTCGTGGTGGGGGACCGTGGTCCCGCCGGACCCGGGACGTGCGTCCACCGCCTTTCCCCGCGAGGTCACCCTGCGTCTCCCTACCGTCCCGCCGCGGTCACCGTCCGAACGGACACCGGACGGGGAACGTCGTCGTCCGCGGGCTCCCCTCCCCCCGCGGACCGGGAGGACGTCGTGCAACGCACCTTCGTATCGTTCGGGACCGCGGCCCTGCTCGCCGCGTCCCTCCTCGTCCCAGTGGCCGCGTCGGCCGCTCCGGACGAGACCCCCGCGGACCGGCCACCGACCCCGCCGCCGGTCGCCGCGGAGGACTTCGACTACGGCGAGGGTGTCGCACCGCGTGAGTACTTCGTCCGCCTCGCTGCTCCGCCGGCGGTCGCCAACACCGAGGACGGCCCCGGCCGCAGCGCGTCCGCCCGGGACCGGGGCGACGGCAGCGTCGAGTTCGACGGCCGCTCCGCCGAGGCCCGTCGCTACCGCGGCCAGCTCGTCGAGGCCCAGGTCGAGGTCGCCACGACGGGGGCCGAGCGCACCGTCGGTCGCCAGCTGGACATCGCCGGCAGTTTCACCGTGGTCAACAACGGCTTCGCGACCGAGATGACCCCCGCCGAGGCCCGTCGCCTGGCCACCCTGACCGAGGTCACCTGGATCCAGCAGGCCCTCGAGTACGAGCTGCACACCGACCGTGGCCCCGGCTTCGTCGGGGCCCGGGGGCCGGTCTGGGACCGGCCCGCCGATGGGCTCGCCACCGGTGACGCGCTCGGCGAGGGCGTCGTCGTGGGCGTCATCGACACCGGCATCAACCCCTCCAGCCCGTCGTTCGCCGCCGTGTCCGCCGACGGCTACGAGCACCAGAACCCGCGCGGGGCGGGCAACTACGTGGGGAGCTGCGACCCGACCAACGTGCCCGGTGGGCCCGGCGAGGGCGTGGCCCTCGTCGACTACGGCATCTTCACCCCCGACGGTGCCCACTACGACGAGGACCTCGCCGCCCTCTGCAACGACAAGCTCATCGGCATGTGGGGCTACAACTCGGTCACCGGCAGCCCGATCGACTACAACGGCCACGGGTCCCACACCGCCGGCACCGCTGCCGGTGGCTTCGCCGACGGGGTGTCCGCCAACACCGGTGAGGCGCAGATCGGGGGCAACCTCTTCGACGTGGCCGGCGTCGCCCCGCGGGCGAACATCATCGCCTACAACGCCTGCTGCAGCATGATCGGGCTGGTCACCGCCATCGACCAGGCCGTGGTCGACGGGGTCGACGTCATCAACTTCTCGATCGGTGCGACCTCCCCGACGCCGAACCTGCTGCAGGACCCGCTGACGGTCGGCTTCCTGCTCGCCCGGCACGCGGGTGTCCACGTCGCCAACTCGGCCGGCAACTCGGGACCCAACCCGGCCACCGTCGGCAGCCCGTCGGACGCCCCGTGGCTGACGTCGGTGGCCTCGTCCACCCACGACCGGTTGGCGCTGAACGAACTGACCGACCTGACCGATGCGACGGGCAGCACGCTGCCGTCGATCGAGGGCAAGGGCGTCTCGGACGCGCTCGAGGAGCCGACCCCGCTGGTGTACGCGGGCGACTTCGGTAACCGCCTGTGCCTCCCCGACGTGTGGGAACCGGGCACCTTCGACGGGCAGATCGTCGTCTGTGACCGCGGCGAGACCGGACGCGTCGACAAGTCGGTCCGGGCGGCCGCCGCCGGCGCGGCCGGGTTCGTGCTCGCCAACGACGCCGCCAACAGCGGGTCCGTGGCCGGTTCGTTGAACGGTGACTCGTTCCCGATCCCGGGTGTGCACGTGACCTATGACGACGGGGTCGCGCTGAAGGCCTGGATGGCTGCGGCGGACGAGCCGACCGCGACGATCGCGGGGACACGGTTCGACGTCGACGACCGTTGGGGCGACATCGTCTCGGTCTTCAGCTCGCGCGGACCGAACGTCAACGACGCGAGCGTCATGGTGCCGCAGGTCACCGCACCGGGGATGGACATCCTCGCCCCGTACGGTGCCGACGACTCGACCGAGTACCAGTTCATCTCGGGGACCTCGATGTCGTCGCCGCACGTGGCAGGGGCGTTCGCGCTCCTCGTGGACGGGTTCGAGGGGGCGCTGTCGCCGGCCGAGGCGCAGTCCGCGCTGCAGCTGACCGCACGACGCGACGTGACCAAGACCGACGGCACCACGGCCGCGGACCCGTACGACGTCGGCAGCGGCCACATCGATGTGGCCGCCGCACTGGCCACCGGCATCGTGATGGAGCAGCCCACCCAGGGTTACATCGACGCGGTCGTGGCCGGGGACAGCTCGGCGCTGAACCTGGCCTCGATGGCCGAGGGCCAGTGCATCAGCGTGTGCTCGTGGGAGCGGACCTTCACCGGCGCTCCCGGTACCGGCACGGTCGCCTGGACCGCCTCGACCCAGGCCGACGGCTTCGGCCTGACGGTCGAGCCCGTCGCGTTCACCCTGTCGGAGGGCGAGTCCGTGACGGTCACCGTGACCGCTGACGTGGCGGGTCTGCCGGCCTTCGAGGACCGGTTCGGCTCGCTGGAGCTGACCCCGGCCGACGGCAGCGTCGCCCCCGCGCACCTGCCGGCCATCGTCCGGGCCGCGCCCTTCGGCGGTCCCGAGCGGATCGAGCTCACCTCGGACGGCTACGAGGACGCCGACACGGTGACCTACACCGCCGCGGACGCCCCCGACCTGCAGGTCGGCGTCGACGGCCTCGTGCCCGGGGACATCCTCGACCTCGAGGTGCCCCAGGACCCGACGCCGAACGCCCCGTACGACGACCTGTCGCACGTGGTCGTGGAGTGGGTCGAGGTGCCCGAGGACGCCTTGCGGCTGGTGGCGTCCGTGACGGAGACGACCTCACCGGACATCGACCTGTACGTCGGGCTCGACGCCGACGGTGACGGCGTCCCGGCAGCGAGCGAGCAGCTGTGTGCGGCGGCGTCCGCCGGGTCGGACGAGACCTGCGAGCTGACCGATCCGAGCCCGGGCAGCTACTGGATCCTGGTGCAGAACTGGGAGGCCAGCGCCGCCGGCGTGGACCCGGTCGAGCTCGTCACGGCCGTCGTCCCGGCCGGCGACGCGGGCAACCTGTCGGCGGACGCACCCGCGTCGGTCGGCGCTCGGGAGACCTTCGACATCGACCTCGCCTGGGACCTCGCGCCGCCTGCGACGCGGTGGTTCGGCCAGCTGACCCTCGGCTCGTCGGCGCAAACACCGCAGGAGCTGCGGGTGCCGATCGACCTCGTCGTCGAGCTGCCGGCTCCCGTGGCCGATGCCGGTGGCCCGTACCGGACCTCGCCCGGGCAGTGGGTGACGCTGGACGGCACCGGGTCGTCCGGGGACATCGCCAGCTACGTCTGGGACCTGTCCGAGCTCGGACAGCCCGACGCGACGGGGCCCTCGCCCCGCGTCCGGGTCCGCCAGCCGGGGACGTACACGGTGACCCTGACCGTCACCGACACGCTCGGTCGCAGCGCCACGGACACCGGGCAGATCGTGGTCGGACCCCCGGGCCGCGGGTCCGGCGGGTGACCTCCGGGGGTGGGCCCGGTCGCCACCCGGCGACCGGGCACCACCCCTCACCGCTCCGCGTCGTACGCTCCGCCCGGTAGGCAGCGGCCGAGCGACAGTGCAGGAGCCAGGGTGGGACGCATCTTCGGGACCGACGGGATCCGCGGGAAGGCCAACGTCGATCTGACGCCCGAGCTCGCCATCAGCGTCGGTCGTGCCCTCGGTACGGTCCTGCACGAAGGCGGCAGCAAGCGGCCGACCGTGCTCATCGGCCGTGACCCACGCTGGTCGGGCGAGATGCTCGACGCCGCGCTGATCGCCGGCCTGACATCCGCCGGTGCGGACGCCGTCTCGGTCAGCGTCGTCCCGACGCCCGCGGTCGCCTACCTGACCAAGCGCTCCGCGGCCGCGGCAGGTGTGATGATCTCGGCGTCGCACAACCCCGTCGGTGACAACGGCATCAAGATCTTCGGTCCGGACGGCTACAAGCTCAGCGACGAGGAGGAGGAACGCCTCGAGGAGCTGATGGACTCGGACGCCGCACGACGCCCCACCGGGACGGGCGTCGGACGTCGGTTGCGCGACCCCGCGGCCGTCAGCCGCTACATCGAGCACATCGTCGGGCTCGCCCACGTCGACCTGACGGGCCTCCGCGTGGTCGTGGACGGTGCCAACGGAGCGGCGTCGTCGATCGCCCCACAGGTCTACCGGCAGCTCGGTGCCGAGGTCATCACCATCCACTGCACCCCCGACGGTGAGAACATCAACGCCGCGTGCGGGTCGACCTACCCCGACGTCATCGCCCAGGCGGTGCTCGCCCACGACGCCGACGCCGGCATCAGCCACGACGGTGACGCCGACCGGCTCATCGCTGCGACCCACGAGGGTGCCGAGATCGACGGCGACGTGATCCTCGCCGTCCTCGCTCGCCAGATGCACCACCAGGGGACCCTCGCGGAGAACGCGGTCGCGACCACCGTCATGACCAACCTCGGGTTCAAACGGGCCATGGCCGGGCTCGGCGTCGAGGTCGTCGAGACGGCCGTCGGCGACCGCTACGTCCTCGAGGCGATGCGCGAGCGCGGCCTGAACCTCGGCGGTGAGCAGTCGGGCCACCTCATCGCGCTCGATCACGCCACCACCGGTGACGGGATCCTGTCCGCCGTGCAGTTGCTGTCGGTGGTGCGCTCCACGGGCGCCTCGCTCAAGGAGCTGGCGACGGTCATGACCCGGCTGCCGCAGGTGCTGGTCAACGTGCGTGGCGTGGACCGGGCGGGCCTGCCCGACGCGGATGCGATCTGGGAGGTGGTCCGTTCCGAAGAGGAACGCCTCGGCGACGGCGGCAGGGTGCTGTTGCGGCCGTCGGGGACCGAACCGATCGTGCGGGTCATGGCGGAAGCCGAGACCGAGGACGACGCCCAGCGTGCCGTCGACGTCATCGCGGACGCGGTCCGCGACCACCTCACCGTCTGACAGGCCTGCCCGTGCCGCGTCGGTTCGCCGTGCCCGTGCTGGTCGCCGTGCTGCTCGGCGGCTGCTCCGGTGACGACAGCGGGCCGAGCGACCCGATCGCGCTCGACGACGGTGACGTGGCCGCCGACGCTCCGGAGGAACCGGAGGATGGAGGCGACCCGGGGGAACCGGCGGACCAGGGCGATCCGGTGGACGAGGTGGTCGAGGCGACCACCGCCGGGCCAGGCACGTGGCGGATCGGCGACGCGGGCGCGGTCACGTTCTCGGTGGTCGGCGACCGCCTGGTGCTCGACGATGTCGCCCCGGCGCAGGGCTGGACCGTCGCGGAGGTCTCGGCCGATGGCGACGGCATCGAGGTCGAACTCGAACGTGACGGGCAGACATCCACCTTCGAGGTGGAGCTGAAGGACGACGCCAGCCGCCTCGAGGTCGACACCGAGCACGACCTCGAGCTCGCCGGCCCCGGCACGTTCGATATCGGCGCCGCGGGCAGCGTCGCCGTGTCCATCGCCGGCGACCGCCTGGTCGTGGACGACCTGGCGATCGCCGACGGGTGGGAGGTCACCGAGCGCAAGGAGAGCCGCAGGAAGCTCGAGCTCGAGGTCCGGCGTGACGAGGAACGCTGGCAGGTGAAGCTCGAGCTCGACGACGACCGGCTCGACGTGGAGCGCGACCACCGGGTCCGCGTCGACCTCTAGGTAGGTAGGGTCCGCAGCCGGCCGCCACCGGGACGCCGGGACGACCTCGGAGGGAGCAGTGAGCACGCTCGGCGTGACCATCGGCGGCCCCTACGCGTTCCTCGGCGCGGTTGTCCACCGGTCGTCGGGGTCGCTCGGTGACGTGAGAAGACGACGGTGACGGCAGACGGCGGTCCAACGCCGTTCCGGCGTCACCGTCGAAGGCTGGCGTCACCGGACGAGGCTGGCGCGAACCGCCCTGAGCGATGCCCGTCATGGCTGCGATGCCCCCGGACTGCCGTCCTGCTGGGCCCCGCCAGCAGCACCCGCTGACGGGCTCAGCGACGGGTGATCTCGACCGCGTCCTCGAGGAAGGCGTCGAGGTCCGACACGAACCACAGCGTGTCGAGCTCGATGCTGCTCGTCGCCTCGGTGCCGCGGACGGCGTGATCGACGAGGACGCCCGAGGAACCAACCATGTCCCGACGGTCGTCCGAGCACGAGGTGCCGGTGAAGACCGAGGTGAGCCAGACGAACGCGGTCTCGCCCGGCTCGAGGGAGAACGCACCCGTGAACGGCGCGGCTGCTGCGCGGGCGTCGGCCGGCAGCTGTCCGCTCGAGGTGGCCCAGATGGCGGCGTCGGTGGATGCCAGCTGGCATCCACCCTCGTCGACCAGGATCCCGCTGGCCCGGGCGCGCACCCCGTCGATGTCGATGATGGAGACGGTCCGGTCGGCCTCGTGAGCGATGCTGAACAGTCGCTCCACCGCGATCGTGTCTCGGATCTCGACCACGGCGGCGCTGCCGAAGGGGGTCCCGATGTGGGCGGCCGGCGCACCGTCCACGGCGACGCCGCCGACCTCGTCGGGGAGCCCCCCGCCCCAGCCGGAGGTGACCTCGATGCGCGCATCTGCCGCTTGGCGGACGATGAGGGCCACCGCGGCGACGGCGAGGACGGCGACGATCACCCACCACAGACGGCGGCGCGGCCGCTGCCCGCCGTCCGACCCAGGTGGAGCCTCGACCTGCTCCGGTACGTCCAGCGTGGTCACCTGGCGCCTCCCCGTCCCCGCTAAGGCCCGCTCGTTTGCGGCATCGTCGGTCGTCGGGACCTCGAGGGTCACCCGCCGTCGCGGGTCACGGTGAGCGCGCCGTCGAGCCACGCCTCGAGGTCACCGGTGAACACCAGGTGGGGCGCCTCCACCACGGCGAAGTCCTCGCGTCCGCCGACGGTGTAGTCGAACAGGACCGACTGCGTGGACGCCTCGGCGTCCGGTCCGCAGTCCGGACCGCCGCCGCGGAAGGTCCCGGTGAGCCAGAACAGCGCCTGGACGCCAGGTTCGAGGACCAGGTCGCCGTCGAACGGGACGGGGTCCCCGACCGGCATGTAGGACGCCTCGTCGGCGAACGCCACCTCCGCGGTATCCGTACCGAGGCGGCAACGGTCCCCGCCTGGTGCCTCCACCCGCAGGTCATCGAGGAGGCCGTCGACGTCGGTGACCGTCAGCGCTCGTGGCCCCTCGTTGAAGACGCTGATCATGCGTTCGATCGTGATCCGGTCCTCGATCTGGATCACGTGACCGCTCCAGAACGGGGTCGAGACCGAGGCGTTGGGAGCACCGGTGATGGTCGTCGGTCCCATGAAGAATCCCGAGTCCAGCTGCGTCCGGGAGGTGCGGACCTGGTGTGCGACCGCCCAGACGACCAGCCCGAGCACCACGACCACCAGGACGACCACCAGGGGGCGCCAGCGGCGGGGGAGGCCGGGGGCGGCGTCGACGGGTGTTCCTGGGCCGGCGCCCGCGGGCGCTCCGGGGCCGGTCCCGCCACCGGGCTGATCCGGGACCGATCTGGTGTCCGTGGCCACGACGCCCCCTGCCCCCGGCCCCCCTGGCCGACGTGGCAGCCTACAGCGCCGTGCTGCGGTGGCGCGGCGGACAGGTGGTGACCACGCGGGGGCGTTGCCCGGCCTCGGTAACCTCCCGTGTCCCCTTGCACCAGCTCGAGTTCCGGAAGGCGCGTCCGTGTGCGGCATCATCGGTATCACCGGACGAGACGACGCCGTCGACGGGATCGTGGCCGGCCTGCAACGGCTCGAGTACCGCGGGTACGACTCGGCCGGCATCGTGGTCGGCGGGCAGGAACTGGCGTACCTCAAGCGCGCCGGCAAGCTGAGCAACCTGACCGCGGCCCTCGAGGACGAGCCGACCGCCGGCCGGATCGGTATCGGCCACACCCGCTGGGCGACCCACGGGGCGCCCAACGACGTCAACGCCCACCCCCACCTCGACCCGTCCGGGCGTGTAGCGGTCGTCCACAACGGCATCATCGAGAACTACCAGGCGCTGCGTGCCTCCCTCGGCGATGACGTCACCTTCGCCTCCGAGACCGACACCGAGGTGGCCGCGCACCTCGTCGCCCGCGAGCTGGCCGCGCAGACCACCCCCGACCTGCTCGCCGCGGTGCGGACCGTGGTCGCCCAGCTCGAGGGGGCGTTCTCGCTCTGCTTCGTCGCCGTGGACGATCCCGACACCATCGTGGTCGCCAAGCACGAGGCCCCGCTGATCGTCGCGCACGCCGACGGGGTCGGGTACTGCGCCTCGGACGTCGCGGCACTGATCGCCCACACCCGCGACGTGGCGGCGTTGCTCGACGGCCAGATCGCCCGCATCACCCCGGAGGGCTACGAGGTGGTGGACGTCGACGGCAACGCGGTCGAGCCCCACCGCTACTCGGTCGACTGGGACCTCGACGCTGCCGAGAAGCAGGGCTACGACCACTTCATGCTCAAGGAGATCCACGAGCAGCCCCAGGCCGTGGCCGACACCCTGCGCGACCGGCTGGCCGATGGCCGACTGCACCTCGATGAGCTCCGCAGCGACGAGGGTGAGATCGCCCGGATAGACAAGGTCTTCATCCTCGCCTGCGGGACCTCGCTGCACTCGGGCATGGTCACCAAGCTCGCCATCGAGCACTGGGCGGGCATCCCCGTCGAGGTCGAGGTCGCCAGCGAGTTCCGCTACCGCGACCCGATCCTGTCCGAGCACACCCTGGTCATCGCCATCTCCCAGTCGGGCGAGACCAGCGACACGATCGCGGCGGCCAACCACGCCCGTGACCAGCGGGCGCCGGTCATCGCGCTGGTCAACGTGGTCGGCTCGACCCTCGCGCGCGAAGCCGACGGGGTGCTCTACACCCACGCGGGTCCCGAGGTCGCCGTCGCGTCGACCAAGGCGTTCACGACCCAGATCGTCGGTGGTCTGCTGCTCGGCCTCTACCTCGCCCAACAGCGGGGTCGGATGTACAGCTCCGAGATCGGTGACATCCTCCAGCGCCTCCAGCGCATCCCTGCCGCCCTCGAGCAGGTCCTCGAGCTCGACCCGCAGGTCGCCAACCTCGCCGAGCGCTACCAGGACGCGCCGTACACGATGTTCATCGGCAGACACACCGGCCTGCCCATCGCCTACGAGGGCGCCCTGAAGCTCAAGGAGATCAGCTACCTGCACGCCGAGGCCTTCCCGGCCGGCGAGATGAAGCACGGTCCCATCGCCCTGATCGAGGAGGGCTCGCTGGTGGTCGCGCTGGCCCCGGCCGGGCACGTGTTCGGCAAGATGGTGTCCAACATCCAGGAGGTCCGTGCCCGTGGCGCAGCCGTCCTCGCCATCGGGACCGAAGGGTCGGTGTCGGACCTGAAGGCTCACGCCGACCACGTCCTGACGCTGCCCGAGGCACCGCACGAGCTCGCCGGGCCGGTCCTGTCGGTCGTGCCCCTCCAGCTGTTCAGCTACCACGTGGCCACAGCACGTGGTGAGGACGTCGATCAGCCCCGCAACCTCGCCAAGACCGTCACGGTCGAGTGAGCCGCACGGGGGGTCCGTCGATGCGCGAGCCGCAGCTCGCCTTCCCGCTGCTCGACGCGGCAGCGGCCCGCGCCGGCGACCAGGCGGCGGTGGCGGCGGGGGACACCTGGCAGGGGCTCATGACGCGGGCGGCCGGGCACCTCGCCCGCGGTGTGCTCCGGCTCGCCGGTCGTCGCTACGGGCTGCGCGTCGCGATCCTGGTCGGCAAGGGGGACAACGGGGGCGATGGCTGGACCGCAGCACCGCTCCTGCGGGCCGCTGGCGCGCAGGTGTGGATCGTCGCGGTGGACGGCACCGACGTCGAGGTGTCCGAGGCGACCGCGACGGCCCGCCGCGCCTGGCTGAAGGCCGGTGGCCGGACCTCGGCGGGCACCGGGGACCTCGCCGACGTGCTGGCCTGGTGCGACGTGGCCGTTGACTGCCTGCTCGGCACGGGGGCCCGCGGGGCACCACGCGGCGCGGCGGGGGAGGCCACGGCGGCGCTCCGCCTCGCGCACGGTCGAGGGACCCCGGTGGTCGCCTGCGACGTGCCGTCCGGGGTGTCGGCCGACGACGGTTCAGCCGGCGAGGGCGCGGTGCAGGCGGACCTCACGGTGACCTTCGGCGCACACAAGCGGGGCCTCTTGCTGCACCCCGGAGCTCAGCACGCGGGCCGCATCGTCGTCGGCGACCTCGGGGTCCACTACGACCCGGGCCCGGTGTCCTGGCACGGCTTGACCGCGGCGGGCGCCGCTCCTGCTGACCTCGAGGTCGACGCGGACAAGCGCGCCCGCGGGACGGTGCTCGTGGTCGCGGGTGCGGTCGGGACCTCCGGTGCCGCCTCGCTGGCCGCGACCGGGGCCCTGCGCGCCGGCGCCGGCCTCGTCACGGTGGCCGCCCCCGACCCCGTCCGCACCGAGGTCGCCGCCCGGACCGACGCTGGCGTCATGGTCCGGGGTGTGGCGGGCAGCGACGACGGCGAGCTGGCTGGTCCCAGCGGTCTGCCCGACCCCTCGGAGGTCGACGTGGTGGTCGCCGGCCCCGGCCTCGGACGGGGCAGCGGTGTGCGCGAGGTCGTCGCGCACCTGCGGGGCTCGGCCCACCGCCTGGTCCTGGACGCCGACGCGCTCAACGTCCACCGCGAGGACCCGCAGGCCCTGGCGGACCACACCGGCGACCTCGTCCTCACCCCGCACGAGCGTGAGCTCGCTCGGATCGGTGGTGGTGACGACGGGCCGGACGCCTGGGCGCACCGGGTCGAGCGCGTCCCGGACCTCGCTGCCCGCTACCGCGCCACGATCGTGGCCAAGGGGCCCGGCACCATGGTCGCCGCGCCCGACGGCCGGGTCTGGGTGTGCCCGCACGGCGGGCCAGCGCTCGGCAGCGGCGGCACCGGCGACGCGCTCGCCGGGATCGTCGCCGCCGCCATCGCCGGCGCGGACGACGTCCCCCTCGCGGTCGCCCAGGCCGTCTGGTGGCACGCGGTGGCCGGTCAACGGGTCGGCGCCGGTCGCGCCGGTCGCACGACGGCCACCGATCTCCTCGCTGCGCTGCCGGGGGTGCTCGGGGACCTCCTCGACGGTCGGCCGGTGCCGTGAACGGTCCGCAGGTGCGTCCCACGGTGGTCCGCGTCGACCTCGCCGCCGTCCGACACAACGTGCGCACGCTGGCCGCCACGGCGGGGACCGAGGTGTGCGCCGTCGTCAAGGCCGACGCGTACGGGCACGGTGCCGTCGAGGTCGGACGTGCCGCCCTGGAGGCGGGGGCGTCCTGGCTCGGGGTCGCGCTCGTGGAGGAGGGGGCGACGCTGCGGCGGGCGGGCATCGACGCGCCGATCCTGCTCCTGTCGGAACCCCCGGTGGCCGGCATCGGTGCGCTGCTCGACGCCCGGCTGACCCCCGTGGTCTACCAGCCACCGTTCCTCGCCGCGCTGGATGCGGCGGCTGCCGACCGAGGCGAGACCGTGTCGGTCCACGTCAAGGCCGACACCGGCATGGGCAGGGTCGGGGTCCCTCCTCGTGCCTGGACCGACCTCCTGCGTCAGGCAGCCGGGGCTCGGAGCCTCGTGGTCGACGGCCTGATGACCCACCTGGCCTGCGCTGACGAGCCGGAACGCGACGTGACCGGTGACCAGCTCGCGGGGTTCGAGCGCTTCCTGGCCGCAGCCCGGGGGCTCGGCCTCGAGCCGCGGTGGATCCACGCCGCCAACACCGCGGGCACCCTCCTCCACCCGGCCGCGCGCCACGACCTCGTGCGGCCCGGGATCGGCGTGTATGGACTGTCGCCAGCACCTGCCGTCGACGCGGCCGAGCACGGCCTGCTCCCCGCGTTGTCGCTCGTCAGCCAGGTCTCCTTCGCCAAACGGGTCGAGGCGGGTACCGCGGTCTCCTACGGCCACCGGTGGGCCGCCCCCACCGACGGCTGGGTCGCGACGGTGCCCGTCGGGTACGCGGACGGGGTGCCGCGACGTCTCACGGGCCACGGCGAGGTGCTGCTCGGAGGGGCGCGGCGGCCCATCGCGGGCACCGTGACCATGGATCAGCTCCTGGTGTGGTGCGGCGACCTGGAACCGGCGGTGGGTGACGAGGTGGTCCTGCTCGGACGGCAGGGCGACGAGCAACTGCGCGTCGAGGACTGGGCCCGCCACCTCGGCACGATCACCTACGAGCTGACCTCGCAGCTGACCTCCCGGCTCCCGCGCACCTACGTCGGAGGCCAGCCACCGGCCGCTGGGTAGGCTCCGGCCGCCTGGGTGGGCGGGTGGACGGCCCGCCGACGACGGGAGGGACCGCGGATGGCGCTCGGAGTCGACGGCGTGCGCGTCGGGACCTGGACGGCCCCGTCGGGAGGTTCGGGGTGCACGGTGGTGCTCCCCCCGGCGGGCACCCTCGGCGCGGTGGCGGTCCGGGGATCGGCACCCGGTACCCGCGAGGCAGCAGCGCTCGGGGTGCACGGCAAGCTGACGGTCTGCCACGGTGTGGTGCTCGCCGGGGGGTCGGCGTTCGGACTGGCTGCGGCTGACGGCGTCGTGCGGTGGCTCGAGGCCGCGGGCGTCGGCTACCCCGTCGCAGGCGCCCACGTGCCGATCGTCGGAGCAGCGATCGTGCTCGACCGTGCCGTCCTGGACCCGCCGTCACGCCCCGACGCGGATGCCGGTGCCGCTGCGTGCGGTGCGGCCAGTGCCGACGATCCGCCGGAGGGCGGGTTCGGTGTGGGTGCTGGCTGCACCATCGCGAAGGTGGGTGGCCTCGATCGTGGCTGGCGTGGCGGCCAGGGGATCGCCGTACATCGCGGTGGCGGTGTGACCGTGGGGGCGTTGGTGGCCAACAACGCCGTCGGCGAACTGGTGGGCGAGGACGGGACCTGGCTGGCGCGGGCGCGGATCGACGACGACGCGCCGCGGTTCCCCTTCGTGCCGCCGCCGGGCGTGGCCCCTGCTGCACCGGGCGGGGGAGGGCCGACACGAGCAGCGCCCGACGGCGGGCCGACGAGCAACACGGTCATCGGCGTCATCGTCACCGACGCACGGCTCGACAAGCGGGACGCGCACCGGGTGGCGGACCTCGGTCACTCCGGTGTCGCGCGCGCCGTCCGGCCCGCTCACACCGAGGCGGACGGCGACGCACTGTTCTGCCTGGCCACGGGCCAGGTCGAGGCGTCGCTGGACCTCGTCGCGCACCTGGCTGCGGAGGCGGTCGCCGAGGCGGTCCGCCGCGGTCCCCTGACTGCGGTCGGGCGGGACGGTCTGCCGGGGCTGGCCGACGGCGTCTGACGGTCGGCTCAGGTGTGACCGCTGTCCGGGTCCTCGATCACGGCTGCGAGCACCGTCCGAGCACGGTACAGGCGGTTCTTGACGGCGCTGACGGTGATCGCGAGTTCGCGGGCGATCTCGTCGTGTGCCATCCCGGCGACCTCGCTGAGCAGGAAGCAGGTCCGCTGCGCAGGTGGGAGCGAGGCGACGGCCTCCCACAGCTGGCCCACCGCCTCCCGGCCGATGCTGTGACGTGCCGGGTCGAGGTGGTCGACGCGCGCTGGTCGGTCGGTGGCGGTGGCGGCGGGCGGGCGCCGGAGGTGGTCGAGCGCCACGTTGGTGACGATGCGGTGGCTCCAGGTCGAGAACCGGGCATCACCGCGGAAGCCGGCCAGACCCCGCCAGATGCGCAGTGACGCCTCCTGGACCACGTCCTCGGCGTCCTCCGGGGACCCGACGATCCGGAGCGCGACGGCGTGGAGCCGGTCCGCGTGCCGGTCGAGCAGCATGGTGAAGGCGCTCTCGTCGCCGAGCTCGCTGGCCCGTGCGACGAGCGCGATGTCGGGGAGCTCGGATGGCCCCCATGACCCATCGACGGATGGGTCGTCGTCGATGGGCGGCTCGGCCCCCGTGGTCACGCGGCCCCTCCGTGCGTCGCGTCACAGTTCGAATCGCTGGTCTGGTCGGATCCGCCGCCGGTGATCGGCGGCGGTGATCGGCGGCGGTGGAGGGCCCGATCGGACCCTCCACCGCCCGGCCTCCTGCCTAGCTGGCGGTTCGATCGGCCGTCGCCCGGGTGGTGCCCACCGCCGTGCCTCCGAGGAGGAGCAGCAGCAGCGCCAGCGCGGCGAGTGGTAGGGCGTGGCCACCCGTCGTCGGCAGTGCAGCCTGGGAGACCCCGAGGACCTCGGTGTCGTCGCCGGCGGGGGTGACGACGACGGTCACGCCGCCGTCAGCACCGTCGGTGTCGCCGGCACCATCGATCACGACGCCTCCGACGGCGGTGTCACCGTCGTCGGTGCCCGCAGCGTCGTCGGCTCCGTCGTCGGCTCCGTCGTCGGCTCCGTCGTCCGCGCCGACGCTGTCGTCCGCGCCACCGTCGTCGACACCGCCGTCGTCGCTCTGGCCGTCGTCTGCGCCGTCGTCGTCGGTGCCGTCGTCGTCGACACCGCCGTCGTCGCTCTGGCCGTCGTCGGTGCCGTCGTCGTCGGTGCCGTCGTCGTCGACACCGCCGTCGTCGCTCTGGCCGTCGTCTGCGCCGTCGTCGTCGGTGCCGTCGTCGTCGACACCGCCGTCGTCGCTCTGGCCGTCGTCCGTGCCGTCGTCGTCGGTGCCGTCGTCGTCGCCACCGCCGTCGTCGTCCGTGGCCGCGTCGCGCCACGACACGTGGCTGATACCGCGCGGGAAGGTCTGCGACCCCGAACCGGTCACCGTGAACGTCTCGGGCTCGTCGCCGTCGCGCCCACCCCCGTACTTCACGCAGAGTTCGACGCTCGCGCCCTCCTCGAGGGTCCAGGTGATCGTCTGTCCCGACCACTCGGCGCTGCCCCAGGGGCCAGCGACGCTGCCGGTCTGGCCGCCGCCGCTCTCGACCTTGTTCCCGCTCGGGAAGCCGACCTGGTCGCAGGTCCTGGTCGTGGTGGTGGAGGCGGGCTCATCGGCGCCCGTGGCGGCGGTGGCGAGGGCCGCGCTCGGAGCGAGCAGTACGCCCAGCGCGAGGCTCGTCGTGAGCCCTCGACGCGCTCGGCGCGAGGTTCGGCGGGTGGTCATAGGATCTCCTTCGGGTCGGCGGCGGACGGCGGGAGACGTCCCGACGCGCCGCGTGGGCAGGCCCGGGGCGGTCTCGCCACTCGCTCCCCACCGACCTCGGCGCGGGTTGCGCCGGGCGACCGTCGACCGTCGGAGGATCGTCACGTCCCAGGTGGCGGACCTCGGATGGCCCCCCGTTGCTGAGGGCGCCGGTCCAGCACGCGGACCAGGCGCCGACTCACGCTGTGTAACGACTGGGACGGCCCGAGGAACGGGGCTGTGCGCCAGAAGGGCCACCTGTCGTGACCTTGCGGCCGCTTCCGTCACGGAGCGCTATCGATTGATTACGGTGGGTCCACGATCGCCCTGAACGCGTGCGTTCTTCGCTCGGAGCCGCGAGGATGATCGAGTGCGGCGCGACCACGGCGAAACTGCGACGTCCCACCGAGGAGCCGCACCCGTCGTCACCCGGTACGGCGCAGGAGCTGTAGGTGTCCAGGACCGACGAACCACCCGCCGACGCGGGGCCCGACGTCGGCGTGTCGGAGGGTGAGCTGCGCCCGCCACCAGCCGATCTGCCGCTCACGCAGACACGCGCGGGGCGGCGGTTGTCGAACGTCGTGGCGGTGCTGCTGCTCGGTGCGATGCTGGTGTCGAACCTGCCCGACTCCGAGCTGCGCGAGCAGTTGCGGCTCGTGGAGCGTCCGATCACCGACGTGACGGGGCTCAGCCAGAACTGGGCACTGTTCGCCCCCAACCCGCGCAGCACGTTCCTGCGGCTGCGGGCCGAGATCGAGCGCGTCGACGGCACCGTGGAGGAGTGGATCCCTCCCGTCGGCGATCGGATCGTCGGGGTCTACCGGACCTACCGCTGGCGCAAGTGGGCCAACGGTGTCGTCGACCCGGAGGCGTCGCGGCTCCACCGCGGCGCGGCTGGGTACCTGCGGGTGCAGTTCGACGATCCCGACGCGGCGCCGATCGCCGAGATCCGCCTCTTCCGCGGCACCCACCGCCAACCCCGGCCGGGCTCCGGCGAGGCTGCGGACCGCACCCCGACGTTCGAGGAGGAGCTGCTGTTCCGCTCGGCACCGGCGGACGATGCCGAGGTGGACCCGTGATCGACGGCCTGCGTACCCGCATCGCCTCGGACCGCGAGCGCAGCGTCGCGGCGTGGGACCGGTTCTGGTTCGCCCCGCGGTCGGTCGCGCCGCTCGCCTTCCTGCGTGTCGCGCTCGGGGTGGTCATCGCGCTGTGGGGGCTCTCGCTGCTCCCGGATGCCCGGGCGTTCCTCGGTCCCGAAGGAGTCCTGCCCGAGGTGCCGGAGGTCCGGGCGCGGGTCGGCCTCCTGCAGTTCTGGCGGACCGACCTCGCCGCCACGGTGGTGGTCGCCGGTCTGATCCCGGCCGGTCTCGCGGTCGCGATCGGGTGGCGGACCCGCGCCGCCACCATCATCGCCTACCTGCTGCTGCTGTCGGTGGCGCGCCGCGATCCGTGGATGCTCAACTCGGGCGACGCCCTCCTGCGCCACGCCACCCTGTTCCTCGCCTTCACCCCGGCCGGATCGGTCCTGTCGGTGGACCGCTGGCGCCGCGACCGGACCCGGTTCTGGGAGGTGCCGCACGCGGCCCCCTGGGGCCTGCGCTTCCTCCAGATCCAGATCACCACGGTCTACCTGTTCAGCGTCTTCGAGAAGCTGCGAGGCGACAAGTGGACCAGCGGGACCGCGCTGGCCGACGCGTGGCGGATCACCGACCTGGCCCGCGTCGGGGTCCCGCTGCCGATCTACGACTCGATGGTGCTGACCAACGTCATGACCCTGTCGACGCTCGTCATCGAGCTGGCGCTGGCGGTGCTGCTGTGGAACCGCCGCGCCCGGGTGTACGTGGTGGTCGCCGGCGTCCTGCTCCACCTCGGGATCGAGCTCACGATGGCCGTCGGCTTCTTCTCGACGGTCGCCGTCACCCTCTACCTGAGCTTCACCGCCGAGGACACTGCGGAACGGTGGCTCGCGGCGATCCGAGCCCGTCTGGCGGTCTCACGCCTCCCGGGGATGCACCGCCTGGCGGCCACCGGGGGCGCGCCGACGCCGGTGGCCGGTCCGCGCTCGGATGCCGCGATCGGCTGATCGGCGCCCCTCCCGTTCGACGGCCGGGCGGCGAGGACCTGGCTCCGCGCGCTGACCGGAACGAACGCGCGCTGACCGTCTGCCTCCGGGTGGCGATTCGGGCCGACCGGGTGGTCGGCCGTACGGTCGCCGCGGGAGTCGGTAGCACACGGATCACCTCCGAGGCGGCGCGCGGGACGTCGCACCGGGCCCGGTGATCCGACGGGACACCTCGGTGGGAGGAGACCGGCGTGACGACGTTCCAGCCGCGCACAGGCGCGGAACTGACTGCTCATCTGCCGCCCCTGCGCTCGCTGCGCGAGCTGGAGCGACGCATCGAATCCTGCCGGGCGTGCGCCCTGCACGAGGACCGCACTCGCCCCGTCGTCAGCGAGGGGCCGATCGACGCCGACCTGATGGTCGTCGGGGCGGTGCCGCGGCGGCACGAGGACCTCCAGGGACGGCCGTTCGCCGGGGCTGCTGGCAACGTCCTCGACAACGCGCTGGCGGATGCCGGGCTGCTGCGTGACCAGGTCCACATGACGTCGGTGGTCCGCTGCCGCCCGGGCGACGACCGCCCCCCGACCCCCGAGCAGATCGCGACCTGTCTGCCGCACCTGCACGCGCAGGTCGCGCTGGTGCAGCCCCGGGTCATCGTGGCGCTC